>CAYSBF010000009.1:0-47911 GCA_964429025.1 uncultured Pelagibacterium sp. | reverse complement strand
CCAAAGAGCGGCCGAAGGGCATGCTCGATAACCAGCGCGTGACGATCGCTACCTCCTGTTGCGACCAGTATCACCGGCGTGTTGGCGATCCCGTACTGGTCGATAAGGTCAAAGAAGTGCTTGAACATTCCCGAGTAGGACGCCCGATAGACGGGCGTTGCCGCGACGATGACATCGGCGGCTTCCACACGGGTCAATTCCGCCTCGACATCCGGTGAGACCTCTTCCCGGGCGGTAGCACCCGTAAAGCCAGAGCCCAAGGCGTAGACATCAATGCGGTGCACGTTGATGGGAAGCAGCGAGGCGAGATGGCTCGTTACCAGATCCGCCAGAGCCATGGTCCTGGAACGGGCGTTGGGGCTACCGTTGACGATAACGACGTCGAGACGCCGGGTCATGCGACTTTCTCCTCGGTCATGCCCTCCACTTCCCGGCGAACCACCGGAGCAACCTGCGTTCCAAGGCGCTCGATGGCCTTGAGGTGATCGGCTTGGGACATTCCGCCATATCCAAAACGATATCGCAGCGGGTCGTCTTGCCGAACTGGAGATCGCGCGCTGGCCAAAGCACATAAAGCCGCCAACCATTGCGATGGCCATCGTGCATCGCCTGGACCGGCCACCCGGGCCAGCGGGCGCATGGCTGCTCCAACGGCTTGCAGGGGTACACGCCCGAGCCAGCTGAAGTGCCGGCGCCGTTTTGCGGCACCGGGGCGGAACGGCCAGTGGCCGCAAACGTTTGGCTTAGCGAACGACCCATTCACGCAGGACAATCATGCTGTACCGGATCGGCGTGTTACTCGGCCTCACCGTGCTGGTTTTCGGCACGATCTTCCTTATCACTTATGACTGGCAGGGCGAACCGCCGGCCGAGGCCGTGGTCGAAGCCCAAGCACCGGCTCAACAGGGCAGCCCAGGGCAAACGCAGGATCCCGCTCAACAAGATGCCGTAGCGGAAGCTCAGGCCCCGGCTCAAGAAGGCACAGCGCAAGAAGCCGCCGAGCCTGTCCCGGTGGATGAATCCCTGCTCACGGCCGGACAGAGCCAATATGTCATATGCCAGGGCTGCCACGGCCCTACGGGCGAGGGCAGCGTGGGCCCGGGATTTGTTGGCAACACCGATCTCGCCGATGCAGACTTCGTCGTCGAAACCATTCTCTTTGGGCGCGAAGCGATGCCGCCATTCGGCGATCGGCTCGATGACGGCGAGGTGGCGGCGGTTGCGACCTATATCCGCAACAGCTGGGGCAATGCGTTCGGCGGCATTACGCCTGAACACGTCGCCGCCACACGCGAACAAGGCGCATCCGCGCAATAGAGCGCTCCGTACGTCCCACGTGGTCGGGAGTGTTTTGCAATGAGGTGGCGCACCCGACACGATTCGAACGTGTGACCTCTGCCTTCGGAGGGCAGCGCTCTATCCAGCTGAGCTACGGGTGCTTCGGGCGGTGTGGCCGCGGCGAATGGCGCGAACCTAATGCAAGGCGGGCGCAAGCGCAACCATGAGATTGCCCGCAACCGTGATGGGCAGGCCGCCTGAAGGGTCGGGGTGTGCGTATCGCTGTCTGTACCATCAGAAGGGCACGGGGGAGTGGAAATCCACCTCCTCGCCGGTTCCGGGGTGAATGAACCCCAGATG
This sequence comes from uncultured Pelagibacterium sp., assembly GCA_964429025.1. Lineage (GTDB taxonomy): Bacteria > Pseudomonadota > Alphaproteobacteria > Rhizobiales > Devosiaceae > Pelagibacterium. The sequence continues at coordinate 46,273 of CAYSBF010000009.1, read as the reverse complement.
GGCGGCATGGAGGTTGAGGCGGCTTGCGGCAGCAAGCGCTTCACCGGTCGCGTAGAATTCGTCGCCGAGGATGGGGTGACCGATCTGGGCCATGTGGACCCGAAGCTGATGCGTCCGGCCCGTCAAGGGAACAAGGCGCAGGCGCGTCGTTCCTTCCTCGCGCGCGACAACCTGCCAGCGCGTCTGCGCCGAGCGGCCGCGCTCGTAATCGACCTGCTGGCGGGGCTTGTTTTCCCAGTCGGTGGCGAGCGGCAGGTCAACGAAGCCCTCTTGTGCGGAAGGTGAGCCCCAGACGCGGGCGATATAGGTCTTGCGCGTCAGGCGTTTTTCGAACTGGATGCCGAGCCGGCCATGGATCCACTTGTTCTTGGCCATGACGATGATGCCGGAGGTATCCTTGTCGAGACGGTGCACGGTGCCGGCGCCCGGCCAACGCTCGAGCACGCGGGTCTGGAGGCTGTCGCTCAGCGCGGGGTCCTTGCCCGGAACGCTCAGCAGGCCTGACGGCTTGTCGAACACAATGATGTGCTCGTCCTCGTGCAGCACACAGAGCCAAGGCTCGCGTGGAGGATTATAGACAAAGGTCTTGGGCATCGGGTTGAGCATGGACAGTGGCAATAGATCATTTCTCGGCTAAAGGGAAATTGCCCTTATCCGGCCCCGAATTTGCCACACCCGTTCCCATTATGGGCAGCGTTGTGCTAGCTGCACAACAGAGCCGAACCGACCAACCCGAGGAACGAGACAGAGATGCCGGCAAGAAGACTGCTTGCGCTCCTTGTGGCGGTCCTGATCGGGATTTCGGCGCCGCCGGCCAAGGCCGACGAGCGCGCCTATATCGAGCTTCTGGTCCAGTATTATTCAGACTATTACGACGTGCCGGTCGAACTCGTCCGCCGGGTCGTCCAGCGCGAATCCTCGTTCAATCCCCGCGCGCGTAATGGTCCCTATTGGGGATTGATGCAAATCCTCCCCGCCACGGCCCGCACCATGGGATTTACCGGCCAGCCTCAGGATCTGCTCGACCCCGAGACGAACCTCATCTACGGCGTCAAATACCTGCGCGGCGCCTATATCGTTGCGGAAGGCGATCATGACAGGGCCGTGCAGCACTATGCCCGCGGCTATTACTACGCGGCGCGCGACAGGGGCCTGCTGGAAGAGACCGGCCTAAGGCCAGGCCCGCTTTCACCGGTCGCACCGACCCCACCCACACAGACGGCTGCGGCTACGCCACCCCCTGCCTCGCCAGCGCGCATTCCGGCGTTCGATACACCGGTTGCGGCAGCAGCGGCTCCGGCCCAGGCCGTTGTCGCGCCACAAGCGCCTCCCGTCATTGCACTGGGCTTTCTGCCCCCGCAACGGCCGGCGAGCCTGGCGCCGGCCCCTGCTGACAACGCGGCCCTGGCGGCGATCGACGCCGCGGAAGCCGCTCCGGCTTCCGCGACAGAGGCGGGACGAGGTGCCGCGACTCCGGAAATCTCGCCCACTGCCGGAGGCGATGTCAGCCTGCGGCCCTCGCAAGATTTGCTGGAAAGCACGTTTGCCGCGCTTGCGGCGACGGGCGACGGCCAGCCCCCATCACTGTTGCCTTGACGCCTCTGGCGCGGAGGGAACCGTTTTCTGTGGGGTGACCGGTTAAGACGTGTTGTGCTAGGCTTTTGCCACAATTGCGGCCAAAGTCTCCCGGGAGACGCGGTGCGCATGCCGACGGAATGGATTGAATTGACCGCGTACCAGCCGTGAAGCACCACCGGACCCGCAGCTTCGTCAGTCTTATGCTTGTGCTCGGGCTCAGCGCGCAGCCTGCACTCGGATTCGAACTTTTCGGCATCCGCTTTTTCGGCGGCGACGAAAGCGCCGACGCCGAGGCGGTGATCGCCGACCCGCGTACCTATACGCTGAGCTTTGAAACAGGCGCGGACGTGGAACTCGACGAGGCGCTGCGCGCGGCATCCAGTCTTTGGGTGGATCGGGATGAACCGGCTTCCGGTGTGCCGGGGCTGCTTGCAAAGGCGCGCGGCGATTACACGAGACTTCTCGCCGCCCTGTACAACCGTGGTTACTATGGAGGGGTTATCTCGATCCTTGTTGATGGCCGGGAGGCGAGCGCCCTGCCCCCTGACGCCAGGATCGGAGAACCGGCATCCGTCATCGTCAGGATCAATCCCGGCCGCCGATTCATCTTTGGTGCACTGGCGGTGAGCAACCGGGCGCAGCCGGCCCTTCACCTGGACGACGAGGTTGCGCCGCCCGAAGAAGAGGGCTTTGCGGCCGGCCAGATCGCGCGCGCAACGGCCATAACGCGTGCCGAGCAATTGCTGGTCGAAGCCTGGCGGCAACAGGGCTATGCAAAAGCGGAAATCGGTGCGCGGGCGGTCATTGCCGATCACGCGACGGGTCTTGTGGATGTCGGCATTCGGGTCGCACCGGGGCGCTATGCCACGATCGGCCCGGTGGCGGTTCAGGGTGTCGAGAACATGAACCCGGATTTCGTTGCGCGGCAAACCGGGCTGGTACCGGGACAGGAATATGACCCCGACGACATCGCCCTCGCACGCGAACGGCTCGCCCGGCTCGACGTGTTCCGCTCCCTGCGCATCGAAGCAGCAAGCGAGATTAACCCCGATTCCAGCCTGCCCTTCACCGTCATCGTACAGGAGCAGGCTCTGCGGCGCTTCGGCATAGGCGCCACGCTTTCAACGATTGACGGGCTCGGCATCGAGGGTTTCTGGCTGCACCGGAACCTCTTCGGGGAGGCCGAGCGGCTAAGGCTCGACGCCAAGGTGGCGGGGATCGGGTGGCCTGTCGACACCGCCGAATTCGATTACGCGTTCGGGGGCACGTTCACCAAACCCGGCATTCTCTCGCCCGACACGGATCTGATTGCAGCCATCGCAGCGGAGCGGACAGTGCTGCCGCTTTACACCGAGACCTCGGCGAGCGGAAAAATCGGGCTCAATCACCTCTTTACCGATCACATCAGCGCTCAAGCAGGTCTGCAGTTCAAGCATTCGCTGTTCGAGAACGACGCGACATTCGGGAACCGCAATTTCACGACGGCGGGGCTCTACGCCGCTGGTACGTTCGACAATCGCGATTCCCAGCTCGATCCAACGGAAGGCTTTTATGTCGCGGGGACGATCGATCCTGTTTATGAGTTCGAATACCAGAACCCGATCGTGCGCGCGACGCTCGAGGGCAGGACCTATTTCGGCTTTGGGCCTGATGAGAATTTTGTCCTCGCGGGCCGCATCAAAGCCGGTGCGCTTGGCGGGCCGGCGCTGGCCGAAATCCCCCCCGATATGCTGTTCTTTGCCGGCGGAGGCGGCTCGGTGCGCGGCTATGGCTATCGCTCGATCGGCGTTGACGACGGCATGGGCGGTGTCACGGGCGGACGCTATCTGCTCGAAGCCTCTGTCGAGGCGCGGGCGCGATTCAATAGCGAATGGGGAGCGGTTGCCTTTGTCGATGGCGGATATGTCGCGGCCGACACTTTCCCCGGGCTCGACCAGTTGCGGCTCGGAGCCGGCGTCGGCATACGCTATCACACCGGTCTCGGGCCGATCCGGCTCGATGTCGCTGTGCCGCTCAACAAGCGGCCCGGCGACCCCAACTATGCGCTCTATGTGGGAATAGGACAGGCGTTTTGAGGTTCGCTGCGCCCCTCATATGTGCCGGTGCGCTGGCGCTGGCTCCGGTGACTGCCCCCGCGCAGGAGGCGGGCGAGAGCCTGATGGACACGCTGGCTCGAGCGGCCACGCTCAATGAGGAAGAGCAGCGCTCCGGGCTCGTCTCATTTGTCGAGAACCAGATTTCGACGCCCGATCGCCAGATCAGGCTGACCAATATCGAAGGCGCCTTGTCTTCGGACGCCTCGATCGGCCAGATCACCATTTCGGACACCGAAGGCATCTGGCTCATTGTCGAGAACGCCGCAATCAGCTGGAACCAGGGCGCGCTATTGTTCGGGCGGCTGGAAATCCGCTCACTTTCGGCCGATTCCATCACTTATGTGCGCAACCCGGTTTCGACCGAAGAGCCTTCCGCGCCAACGCCCGAAGCGGGTGGATTCGCCGTGCCCGAATTCCCTGTTGCCGTCATCCTTGAGAGCCTGTCAGTGCCCCGTGTCACCTTTGGCGAAGCGGTGTTCGGGCTGGGCTCGGAAATCTCGATCGCCGGCTCGATAACGCTCGAGGGCGGGGCGATCGACGCCGATCTCGACATTGCGCGGCTCGACGGCCCCGGCGGCGCGCTGAGCCTAGACCTTGTCTACGCTAATGAGACGCGGGAAATCGAGATTGATCTCGAACTGGTCGAACCGGAAAACGGAATTGTCGCCAATCTTCTCAACATCGAGGGCCGCCCGGACATTGGGCTGGGACTCTCGGGTGCCGGACCTGTCGACAATCTCGACGTGGGACTAACGTTTGACGCGGGCGACCGGCGGATATTGACCGGTTCAGGCTTTCTCAACCAGAGTGAGGATGGACTCACGATCGACGCCAGTCTCGATGGCCCGATTGCAGAGATTCTTCCCCAGGCCTATCGCGCGTTCTTCGGCGAACGGACAACGCTCTCGCTGAACGCGCTACTGCGCGAGGGGGGCGGGGTAGAGCTGTCACAGTTCAATCTGTCGGGTGGCCAGTTATCGCTTGTGGCCAATGGTGAGACGACAGAGGACTGGTTCCTGCGCCGGCTCGATGTTTCGGGCGAGATCGGGTCGGCGGATGGTTCACCGGTCACCCTGCCCGTACCGGGTGCATCCACCCGGATTGATCGCGCACGGTTCGAGGTGGATTTCGGGGAGGAAGCCTCGGACGAGTGGGCGGGTACATTGCAGATGCTGGGACTAAGCACCCCCGATTTCTCGGCCCGGAGTGTAGCGCTCGATGCGGGCGGTGTTGCCGCCAATCTCGATGACCCGGCCAACCGCCGTTTGACCTTCAATCTTGACGGTATCGCCGAAGGGATCGACGCTCGCTCCGAAGAGGTCGCCCAGGCGTTGGGCCCGCAGATCGGCTTCGGGGCAGCGGGACTGTGGGAAGCGGGCAATCCTGTCGAGCTAGCGCAATTGCGGCTGGTCGGGCGCGCGCTTCTGCTCGAATTGGCCGGGACCATTGATGACGGGGTTTTCGATGGGAACATCGCGCTCAACGCCGACACCCTCGCGCCCTTTTCAGGGCTTGCCGGCCGTGAGCTTTCCGGCGCTATTGCGCTCGATGCCACCGGCACGTTGTCACCGGCCATCGGCGGCTTCGACCTGGCGCTCGATGGCACCGCCACAGAGCTATCAGTTGGCGAGCCGCTCGCAGACAGGCTGATCAACGGAGAGGCGCAGATCGCGGGGCGGATTGCGCGGAGCGAAGCGGGCATCGAAGCAGAAAACTTTTCGGTGACGACGTCCGAACTTGCTCTTACCGCGGATGGCCTTCTTGCCAGCCAAAGCTCCGATTTCAGCTTCGAGGCCGCGCTCTCGGACCTCTCGCTCCTGTCGCCTGAAGCGAGCGGACGATTTACGGTCTCGGGGACGGCGCGAGGCGAGGAAGGGGAACTCGATCTGGCCCTTACCGGTTCTGTACCGGCGGGTGAGTTGGATGGGCGGGCTTTGCGCGATGCGCGGATCGGCTTTATCGGCACACGGCTCGACGGCCGAACCGCCGGCACTCTGAGCGGCACCGCCTTCCTCGACGGCTTCCGGATCAGCCTAGATGCGGGGATCGACTCCAATCCCGAACGGCTGGTAGTTTCCGATATCGCCTTTTCCGCGCCCGGCACCAAGTTGACAGGCAATCTCACGCGCGAAGCGTCGGGCCTCCTTGAAGGGCGATTGCAGCTTGATGCTCCCAATATCGAGACGGCTGCTGCACTGGCGCTGATCGAGGCGGGAGGCTCGGCGAGCGCGCATGTTAGGTTGTCGCATAATGAGGGCGCTCAGAACGCTTTTGTCAGCGCAGGTCTTCAAGATGTGACATTTGACGGCATCTCCGTCCGGTCGGGCAGTGTGGAAGCCACGATCTCCGATCTTTTCGACGTGCCGGTCATCGATGGCGCTGTTGAAGCGGCGGGTGTGTCAGCAGGCGGCACCGAAATCGAAACACTGCAATTGTCGGCCAATGCGACGGGCCGCAACACTGAATTCGCCGGAACGGCCATGCTTGCAGGCAATACGGATGTTGCACTCGCCGGTTCGCTTTCGCCCATGGAGGGCGGCTACCGCATCGGCCTCGATCGCCTCTCGATTGCGCAGGGCCAACTCGCCGCGCGCCTTACCGCCCCTGCAGCCCTGGCTGTTGCAGATGGCACGGTAGAATTCAGCGGCGTCGACCTCGCTGTCGGCGCGGGCCGCATCTCGGCAACGGGAAGTGCGGGAGAGCGGCTCGACATTGCGCTGCTAATCAGCGCGCTGCCGCTCGACATCGCAAACACAATGGCACCGGGTCTTGGGCTAAGAGGCACGATCAACGGGACGGCCCAGATTTCCGGCTCGGCCACCGACCCTCAGGCAAGTTTTTCCATGGAGGGAAGCGGCATCGGCGCGGCGGCGATCAATGACCTTGGCATAGCGCCCCTAAGCCTTTCGGCCAGCGGCAGCTTTGCCGACAACCGGATCGCGCTCGAGACCGCCCGCGCCACCGGATCACAGGGGCTGAGCGCGACGGCGCAGGGTGTCATTCCTCTCGAAGGCGCGGGCATCAACATCGCAATCGAGGGCTCGATTCCACTTTCGCTGGCCAATCGCTTCGTTGCCGACAGCGGCGCGCAGGTTGTGGGGACAGCCAATGTCGATGCGCGCGTGACTGGATCGCTCGATGCACCCCAGTTAGCCGGATCGGTTTCGATCGTGGGCGCCGAATATATCGACCCGCTACTGGCTCTGCGGCTTCAAAACATCAATGCCAGCGCTGCGCTTTCGGCCAATGCGATAACCATCAACTCAGCCTCGGCCGAACTTGCGACCGGCGGCGCGATTTCCGCGAGCGGCACGATCGGGCTCGATGCCAATCTTACTTCCGATATCCAGATTGCGCTCAACAGTGCGCGCTATGCCGACGGCAATCTCGTCGTCGCAATGCTCAACGGAAACCTCGCCTTTTCAGGTCCTCTTACTGCTGGAGGTCTGCTTTCTGGCAATGTCGATGTCGAGCGTGCCGACATCACGGTGCCGGAAGGGCTTGGGCCGGACAGCACTTTGATTGCGGTTGAACATATCAATACGCCACCGCAGGTGGCCCAGACGCTGGCGCGTGCGCGCGCCGATGAGCGCGCAGAAGGCGGATCGGCGGTTCCGGCGCCCATCAGGCTGGACCTCACGATTTCGGCGCCCAATCAGGTGTTCCTGCGCGGGCGGGGCCTTGACGCCGAAGTGGGCGGGCGGCTGCGCATTACGGGCAATGTCAATGCGATCCGGCCCGTGGGCGGGTTCGAACTCATTCGCGGGCGGCTGGCGATCCTGGGTCAACGCATCGATTTCGAGAGCGGCACGGTGACCCTGATCGGCGATCTCGATCCCTATATCGACCTTGTCGCGCGCACCCAGGGCAACGACATAACGGTCTTTGTGACCGTTACAGGCCGCGCTTCCGCGCCGGAAATCTCGTTTTCCTCCGACCCAATGCTACCCCAGGACGAGGTTCTGGCGCGGCTGCTGTTCAATCGCGGGGTCGGCCAGCTTTCCCCGCTCCAGCTCGCCCAACTGGCCGCTGCGGCGGCCGAACTGGCCGGAGGGGGCGGCAACAATTCCCTTCTCAACAGCCTGCGTGAGGCGACGGGGCTCGACGACCTCGACATCACCACCGATGAAGAGGGCAATGCCGCAGTCAGGGCAGGCCGTTATATCGATGACAACATCTATCTCGGTGTCGAGGCAGGGGCCGGCGGGCAAAGCCGGGTGACGGTCGACCTCGACATCACCGAATCCCTTCGCGCCCGTGGTTCAACGAGCACGGATGGCGATTCCTCGGTGGGCATTTTCTACGAACAGGATTACTGAGCGGCCCGCCGTCAGGAACCTTCCCGCATTGTTGGTTCTTATGTCCTTACTCAGGACAATGGCGTTCCCCTCACGGGAATGCACCAGGAAGGACGACAGACAATGTTCAAAGGCTTGCTCTTGTGGCTGATCGGTATTCCGATCCCCATCATCATCCTGCTCTGGATCTTCTTTTTCTAGGGCACGAATCCCGAGGATACGCCCGTCTCAGAGCTTTAATAGCCGGCGGGCGTTTTCCTTGAGGATAAGCGGACGCACCTCGTCCTTGATCTCGATCTTCTCGAAATCGGCGAGCCAGCGGTCGGGCGTGATCGCGGGCCAGTCGGACCCGAACAGCATCTTGTGCTTTAGAAGCGAGTTGGCGTAGCGCACGAGAATGGGCGGGAAGTATTTCGGGGACCATCCCGACATATCGATATAGACATTGGGCTTGTGGGTCGCGACCGAGAGCGCCTCGTCCTGCCAGGGGAAGGAGGGGTGCGCGAGAATGATGGGCATGTCGGGAAAGTCCACCGCCACATCGTCGAGATACATCGGATTGGAAAATTTTAGCCGCATGCCCATGCCGCCATGCATGCCTGCGCCGACGCCCGTCTGGCCCGTGTGGAAGAGAGAAATGGCGCCCTCTTCGACGATAGCCTCGTAGAGCGGGTAGGCAGAGCGGTCATTGGGGTAAAAGCCCTGCATTGTGGGATGAAACTTGAAACCCTTGACGCCGAACTCACGCACCAGCCGCCGTGCCTCGCGCGCGCCGAGCTTGCCCTTTGCGGGGTCGATCGAGGCAAAGGGGATCATGATGTCCGAGTTCTGAGCCGCAATCTCGGCGACTTCCTCGTTCCTGTAGCGCCGGAAGCCGGTTTCGCGCTCGGCGTCGACCGGAAATATCACGCAGCCGATCCTGCGTTCGCGATAATAATCCGCGGTCTGCTGGACGGAGGGCAGCATGCCCTCGGCGCCGCCGGGATTTTTAAAGTATTTGGCCATCGCGGCCTGAAAGACGTCATAGCCATCGTCACGCGTCCCGCAGCAGGGCTCTTCGGCATGGGTGTGGATGTCAATGGCGACGAGATCGTCGATATTCATTGCGGGTCTCCCTGATTTCGAGACGGGCTCTAGGAAAGGCCCAAAAATTTGCGGAGCAGCGCGTTGAGCTGCTCGACTTCGCTTTTTGTGAGCGGGGCGCCGATCCGGCTCTCGAAGTCGAAGAACCAAGCCTCCGCCTTCTTTATTCGCTCGGCTGCGGCAGGCGACAGGGTCAGTTCCACTGCCCTGCGGTCATCCTCGGGGATGCGCCGGATCACCAGCCCCCGGTCCTCAAGCGAACGCAGAAGCTTGGTCATATGCGCGCGCTTGATCATCAATTGCTGGCCCAGCACGCTCTGGCGGATGCCAGGATTGTGCAGGATGACCCAGAGCACGGTAAACTCACCGGGCTTGAACTGGCCATTGCCGCTTTCCTCGAAAAAGCGGGCCTGGGTCTTGAGTTGCGCGAGGCGCAACAGAAACCCGAGGGCGCCGTCGAGTTTGCCAAGGTCAACTTCGCCGTTCGGGCCCTTATTCATGGAGCACCGGCGGCTCTAGGCCGAACCGGGCGCCTTGAGGCGCGCCGCGCGTTTCTCAAGGAAGGCGTTGAGCCGTTCTTCGGCTTCGGGGCTCGTGGCCGTAAAGGACGCTATGAAGGACTCAACGAACAGCCCATCCTCCTTGGCCATGTCCTGGATTCGCGGCAGCGCATTGATGACCGCATAATTGGATATCTCCGCATTGCTGGCCGCAGCCTCAGCCAGGGCGTGTGCCTTCTCGAGCGCCGAACCCTCGGCAACCACGTACTGGACAATGTTCCAGCGCTCGGCTTCCTCGGCCGAGGCCACGCGGCCCGTCAGCATCATGTCCGTCATGCGGGGAACGCCGACCAGCCGGGCCACACGGACCGAGCCGCCACCGCCGACGAAAATGCCGCGCTGGCCTTCGGGCAGGGCAAAAAACGCGGTCTTGTCGGCGACGCGGATATGGGTAGAGGCAGCAAGCTCCAGTCCCCCGCCGACGACGGCGCCGTGAAGCGCCGAAAACCACGGGATCGTCCCATGCTCAATTCCGGCAAAGACGGCGTGCCAGCGGCGCGAACCGTGGACGCCTTCTATGGGCGACTTCTTGACGTGTTCGGCCAAGTCCAGTCCGGCGCAGAAATGATCGCCATGACCGAACAGCACGGCCGCCTTGGCCTCGGACTGGGCGCGCGCAACCGCAATGCCGATTTCCTCAACGAACCTGTCGCTGATCGCATTGCGCTTGTTTGGCCGGTTAAGCCCCACATGCGCGATATCACCCTTGCGTTCGTAGGTGACGAATTCGGCTGAAGTCCCGCCCGTCATATCGTATATCTCCTCGCCGAGGTTTTTGATTGTTTACAGGTAGATTGTTTCCTTGTAAACAAAAATCCGGTTTCCAAGGGTGGAGGAGCTCGTGACAGACAAGCCGATGCGCGATGTAAAGCTGTGGTCGCCTGTGGTGCGCTGGGAAAACAGACCCAATGGCGAAATCATCGTCTGGCGGGAGGATGAGCTTGGCGCCTATCCACATAAGCTCAATGAGCGGCTGATCCATTGGGCCAATGTGGCACCCGACCGCATCTGGATGGCCGACCGGCACGGCACCGGCCCCTGGCAAACCGTCACCTATGCCGAAGCCTTGAAGCGGGTACGCGCCATCGGGCAGTTCCTGCTCGACCAGGGACTGTCCGTCGAACGGCCGCTCCTCATCGTCTCGGAAAACTCGATCGAACACGGGCTGATGGCGCTGGGCGCCCAACATGTCGGCATTCCTTCAGCAGCAATCGCCCCGGCCTATTCGACCGTGTCGCAGGATTTTTCGAAGCTGCGCGACATCGCGCGCCAGATTACCCCGGGACTCGTCTTTGCCGATAATGGCGCAGTCTATGCCAATGCCGTCGATACCGCCATCGGACCTGATGTTCCGCTGGTCGTGGCCGAAAACACGCCCGAGGGCCGCGCCAACACCTTCACCTTTGCCGATGTCATCGCGACCACGCCGACCGATGCCGTGGAACAGGCTTTCGATGCCGTAGGGCCCGACACCGTCGCCAAATTCCTCTTCACCTCCGGGACGACCGGATCGCCCAAGGCGGTGATCCAGACCCAGCGCATGCTGTGTTCCAATCAGGAGATGATCCTCGACTGCTACTCCTATTTCCGCGAGGAGCCGCCGGTGGTCGTCGACTGGGCGCCCTGGAACCACACGGCCAGCGGCAACAAGGTTTTCAACCTCACCATCTATAATGGCGGCAGCTATTATATCGATCGCGGCAAGCCCACGCCTGCGCTGTTCGGCCAGACAATAGCCAATCTGCGTGAGATCTCGCCCACCTGGGCGTTCAACGTCCCGGCGGGCTTCGAGATGCTCGTCAACGCGATGCGCGAAGACGAGCAATTGCGGCAATCATTTTTCCGCAACCTCAAGCTCCTGATGTATGCGGGCGCGGGGCTGGCGCAGCACACCTGGGATGCGCTGATCGAGCTTTCGGAAATGGCGACCGGCCACCGCATCCTGATGACCACAGGCCTTGGATCGACCGAAACCGCACCTTTCTCGCTCTACTGCACCGATCCGCAGGACCGTCCGGGCAACGTCGGCATCCCGGCGCGGGGCGTGGTTGCCAAGCTGGTTCCTGTCGACGGCAAATATGAGCTGCGCCTCAAGGGTCCCAACATCACCCCCGGCTATTGGCGCAATGAGACGCTGACCGCCGAAGCCTTCGATGAGGAAGGCTTTTACCGGATCGGGGATGCGGTCAAGTTTGCTGTTCCGGGTGACCCTACCAAAGGCTTTTATTTCGATGGCCGCACGGCGGAGAACTTCAAACTCCAGACCGGCACCTGGGTTGCCGTGGGTGAATTGCGGGCAAAGCTCGTCAACCAGTTCGGCGGGCTGATCAGAGACGCTGTGATCGCGGGTGAAAACCGTGAAGAACTCGGCGCGCTGGTGCTGCCGGCACAGGCCGCGCTTCGGGCCCTGATACCGGATGGCGCTTCGCTTTCAGAGGCGGAACTCTATGATCATCCCCAGATCCGGGCGGCACTGGCCGAAAAGCTTGCGGCCCATCAGAAGCAGGCGACGGGGTCGGCTTCGCGCGTCAAACGGCTCCTGATCCTTACCGACCCGCTGCGGTTCGAAAAGGGTGAGGTCACCGACAAGGGTTCGATCAATCAGCGCGCAGTGCTCAGGAACCGCTCGGACCTGGTCGAAGCGCTCTATAGCACCGATCCGCGCGTCATCACTACACTGAAGGGGTAGGGCGATGAAGATCGAAGGCTCAGGCGCGCTGGTGACCGGTGGCGGCTCCGGACTGGGGGAAGCCACGGCCAGGCTGCTCGCCCAGCGCGGCGCCATCGTGCACGTCTTTGACCGCAACCAGCAAGCGGCCGAGCGCGTGGCAGGCGAGATCGGCGGCGTAGCCCTTGCGGGAGACGTGACGAGCGAATCGGACGCCGCTGCGGCGCTCGACACGGCAAACAGCGCGGGCGACGGGCTACGGATACTGGTTAACTGCGCGGGAATCGGCACGGCAGGGCGCATTCTGGGCCGCGAGGGACCGATGCCGCTCGCCAAGTTCGAGACGGTGATTCGGGTCAACCTCATCGGCACGTTCAACATGATGCGGCTGGCGGCCGAGCGCATGGCAGCGCTTGATGAGCGCGAGGACAAAGCACGCGGGACCATCGTCAACACCGCCTCGGTTGCGGCCTTTGAAGGCCAGATAGGGCAAGCCGCTTATGCAGCGTCCAAAGGGGGTATCGTCTCGATGGCCCTGCCGGCGGCACGGGAGTTTTCGCGCTTCGGCATCAGGGTCAATACAGTTGCGCCGGGCATCTTTTTTACGCCCCTGCTCCATACCCTGCCGGCCGAAGCCCAAGAAAGCCTTGCTGCCGCCATTCCTTACCCGGCGCGGCTGGGCGATCCCGCCGAATTTGCCGATGCAGTGCGGTTCGCGATCGAGAACCAGTATCTGAACGGCGAGGTGATCCGGCTCGACGGCGCCATCCGCATGCAGCCCAAATAGAGCGATGTCCTACGCCGATCAGGTTAGCCGCACACTTGAAATCCTGGCCGCCACACCGGGCTGGCAAGGGCTCAAGGCACTCAGGCCCGATTGCGACGACGAGACGGCTGGGGCGGTGCTGGAGGCTGCAGCCGATGTCGCCGAGGGCATATTGGCCCCGCTCGACGAAGTCGGTGACAGGATCGGGGCCAAGTTCAGGGATGGCCGCGTCACCTTGCCCGAAGGCTTTACCGACGCCTTCAAGCAGTTTGCCGAGGGCGGCTGGCTGGGCATGGACGTTAGCGAAGCCCTTGGGGGACAAGGGCTACCCCTGACGCTGCAAGCAGCAGCGTTCCCGCTGTTCGATCGGGCTTGTACGGCGCTGATGATGGCCGCGACCTCGACGCGCGCGGCTGCCCATCTCTTGGCCGAAGTGGCCGACGAGACTGTTGCCGCAGAATGGGTGCCCAATCTCGTTTCGGGACGATGGGCGGCGACGATCTGCATTTCCGAACCCGATGCCGGCTCGGATGTGGGGCGGTTGCGCACGCGGGCCGAAATACACGACGGACGCTGGCGCGTCACGGGCAATAAAATCTGGATATCCTTTGCGGATCATGATCTTGCCGAGCGGATCGGCCATTGCGTGCTGGCAAGAACGGACGACAGGCCTGGAACGCGGGGGCTGAGCCTCTTTCTCGTACCCAATAGGGTCGAGGACCGGGCTAATGACGTCGTCGTCGAGCGGATCGAGGAAAAGCTAGGGCTTCACGCCTCGCCAACCTGCGCCATGAGGTTCGAGGGGTCCGAGGCTCTCCTTCTTGGAGAAGAAGGGCGCGGGTTGCCGCAGCTTTTCACCATGATCGAACTGATGCGGCTCGCGACCGGATGTCAGGGGCTTGGGCTGGCCTCGGCTGCAGCCGACATTGCTGAAGCCTATGCCGCCCAGCGCCGCCAGGGGGGCGCTCCGGACCAGCCGCCCGTGACGATCGACCAGCACCCCGATGTCCGGCGCCAGATCTTTGAAATCCGGACCACGACGGAAATTCTGCGCGCCGCCATTATCGAACTCGCCACGGCTATGGACATTGCGCGACATGATCCCGGGACCGGGCTTGCAGCATTCACCGGCTGGCTGCTGCCGCTCATCAAGACTTTCGGGGCTGAAGCCGGGTTCGATATTCCCAACAGGGCAATCCAGATCCTTGGCGGTGCGGGCTATACGCGCGAATGGCCGCTCGAGCGGCATTTGCGCGATGCACGTGTGATGACGATCTATGAGGGAACGACCGGCATGCAGGCGATCGACTTTCTCACCCGAAGGCTGTGGCGCGACGAAGGCGAGGGGCTAAAGCTGTTTCTCGACCGGGCGCGCACCGAAGCAGGTGACAGTGCGGTTGCGGCGGGCATCCTCGAGGATTTCGAAATCCTTAGCGCTCATATGTGCGGCATGCAGGCTACCCCCGAGGCCGCGCTTTACAGGGCCGACGCCTATATGCGGGCTGGGTGGGTGGCCGTGAGTGCCTGGCTTGCCCATCGTATCGGCGTGATTGAGGCGCTCCCCGGCCTCTCCGCGCAAATGGCCTATCACACTGCGCGCTGCGCCTAGCCCTCGCCCAACACCCAACCGACATCGGCGGCGGCTTCGGCCGCCTTTTTTGAGTCTTGACGGCGGGCCTCAGAGATAGTTTATTTTTGAACAGTTCAAAAATGAACAAAGATCGGCCAAACCGATCCGAGGGAGGGGGACCAACACGGCCGATGGCTGGATTGCGCAAGCCCGTTTTGGTGGAAGAAGAGGCCGACGCTGGAGGCGTGCGTCTTGGCGAGCTTGAGCGCTCTGCCGGGCTCATGCTGCGCATTGCCCAGCTCACGGCCTTTGACCGGTTCTTTGCTCTTTTCGGGGAAAGCGAAGTCAAGATCTCCGAGTTCACCGTGCTGATGGCTGTCGCCGAGAACCCCGGCATCAGGCAGGGCGTGTTGGCCGATGTTCTCAAGATCAAATGGTCCAATATGACCAAGCTTGTGCGCATGCTCGAAGAGCGGGGCCTCGTGGTGCGCCAGGTGCCGCGCCAGGACCGGCGAGCCGTCGTTCTGTCCTTGACGCCGGAGGGGCGGCGCCAGATCGAGATTTCAGGCGACAAGATGTACCGGCTCGACCGCGAGGCGCTCTCCATGCTTTCGGACGCCGAGCACGCCCAGCTTATCGCCCTCACCCGCAAGATCGCCGGCTGGCCGCCGGTCGAACAATGACGAGGCGGCGATGGTGAACTTCGACGACGTCATTGCAATCGATTTCCATACCCACGCGGAAGAACCGTGCGGGACCCACGCCGATGACGGCTATGACGAATTTCAGGAGGCCATGGCGGGCTATTTCAATTCGCCCTTCAAGCATCCGCCGACCATTCCCGAAACAGCTGCCTATTACCGCGAGCGCCGGATCGCGGCCGTGATTTTTCCCGTCGATGCCGAACGCGAGACGGGTTTTCGGCGCTATGCCAACGAGGAAATGGCCGAACTTGCCTCCGAGCATTCCGATATCCTCATCCCCTTCGCCTCGATCGATCCGGCAAAGGGTAAGCTTGGCGCGCGAGAGGCGCGGCGGCTGGTGGAGGATTTCGGGATCAAGGGCTTCAAGTTCCATCCGACCTATCAGGGCTTCTACCCCAACGACCGGATGGCCTATGGGCTCTACGAAGCAATCGAGGAAGCAGGGGTCCCTGCCCTCTTTCACACCGGCCAGACGGGAGTCGGCGCGGGCATGCATGGCGGGAACGGCATGCGGCTCAAATATTCCAATCCCATGTATCTCGATGATGTCGCGGTTGATTTTCCCGATCTCAAGATCGTTCTCGCCCACCCTTCCTTTCCATGGCAGGAGGAGGCGCTGGCTGTCGCAACCCATAAGCCCAACATCTATATCGATCTCTCGGGCTGGTCGCCGAAATACTTCCCACCAATCCTGGTCCGCTACGCCAACAGCCTGCTCAAGGAGCGTATGCTGTTTGGCTCGGACTGGCCGGCGATCATGCCCGATCGTTGGCTGAACGATTTCGAGAAGCTCGACATGAAACCTGAGGTCCGCCCGCTGATCCTCAAGGAAAACGCGCGGAGGCTTCTCGGAACCTAAGACAGAAGACCGCGGCAAGCGGCGAGACAATTGTTGCAACCTTTATGGAGCGGTCTGGGTGGTCCGGACCGCGGGAGGATGGAAATGAATAGACTGACAAAGTTCGTAGCCGTCGCTTCGCTTGCGGTTCTCGCCGCTGGCGCGGCAGAGGCCCGTACCCTGCGCATCGCCCCGGGCGCGCCCCCGGTGCACCCGGCGGCAAACCCGCTTTACGAGACCTTCGCGATCTTTCTGCCTGAGGAGACCAATGGCGAGTTGGACGGCGCACTCATCGGGCCCGAAGTGGTCAGCGTGACCCAAACCAAGGAAGCCTTGCAGTCATCGCTGGCCGAAGTGGCGAACCTTCTGCCCCTCTTCGTACCGGGTGACTTGCCGAATACGGTATTGACGGCAGACCTTGCCTTCCTTGCCACCACGCCCCATGCCATGGGCGCGGCGATGACCGAATATGTGGTCAACTGCGAGGAGTGCCAGGCCGAGTTCAAGGCGATGGGCGGGGTGTTCGTGGGCGCCGGTTCGTCCGACGTCTATGTCCTGATCACCACCAAGCCGGTCAACACGCTCGCCGACCTTCAGGGTCTGCGCCTGCGTTCGGGCGGCGCACCCTATGCGCGCTGGGCGGAATCGGTCGGGGCAGCCCCGGCGCAGATACCGGTCAACGATACTTTCGAATCGATGTCGCAGGGCGTCATCGACGGCACCATGGCTTCGGTTGGAGATCTCATCTCCTATCGTCTGGTCGATATCGCCAAATACATCATCGAAGTGCCGCTCGGCACCTACCACACCACCTCCAACTTCACGGTTGCAAGCAATGTGTGGGCCGAGCTGACACCCGAGCAGCGCGCCGGCCTTGCCCGTGCCGCCAACCGCTCCAGTGCTCTGTTCACCGAGAACTGGGGCTATGAGCGTGCCGTCCAGGCACGGCAGGTCGCTGTCGACAACGGCATGGAGATCATCGTGCCGGGTCAGGACGTGCTGGACGCCACCGACGCGTTCCGTACCGAAGACCTCACTGCGGCTGTCGAGATCGCAGAAACCCAGCTTGGCGTCACCGATGCCGCCGCCAAGATCGAGCGCTTCCGTTCGCTGGTTGAAAAGTGGACGGCGATCATCGAGGAAACCGGCAACGACACCGATGCCATTGCCGCCCGTGTCCAGGAAGAAGTCTGGGACAAGGTGGACTGGAACACCTACGGTCTTTAAAAACATGATCGGGGCCGGGCGCTGCCCGGCCCCTTTTTCGGGTTTCCTGCCGGCAAACCCCGTCCTCATCAGGGGAGAAAGAGGACTTGCGTTACACAATCGACAGGTTCATCTCCGCGATCGCCAGCGGCCTGGCTCTCGTCGCGGCCGTGGCGATGATCGCAATGCTCGTGCACATCACCGGCTACGTGATCTCGCGCCACCTCATGCGCGCGCCGATTCCCGCAACGGTCGAAATCGTCTCCCAGTACTACATGGTCTTTCTCGCCTTCCTGCCCATTGCCTGGGCCGAGCGCCGGGGTGACATGATCACCGTCGACATCTTCAGCCATCTCTTCAAGGACAGGGTCGGGCGGATCAATGAAATCTTCGTCGCCCTGGTATCGGGGGCGGCCTATACAGCGCTGACCTACACGACCTGGCTGGTGGCGATGCGGGAATTCGGGGTCAAAAGTTTCGTCATTTCCCTGTCTGTCGCCATTCCGATCTGGCCGGCCTATTTCGCGCTCCCGATCGGTTTTGCACTGGCGGCCCTTGTCTCGTTTTACCGCGCCTTCGTGCCCCCGGTTGAAGGATCGCCCGAATGAACCTCACCGTCGGATTGCTCGGGCTCGGCGCCCTGTTCGTGTTGCTGGCGCTTCGCGTGCCGGTGGCCATTTCCATGATCTCGGTTTCATTCGCCGGGGTCTGGTATCTGCTCGGCCTGCAGCCCGCCATCGGCATCATCGCCAACACGCCACACCAGTTCATCGCGAGCTGGACGCTGTCGGCTGTCCCGATGTTCCTGCTGATGGGCTTTATCGCCTATCATGGCGGCCTGACGACCGGGCTGTTCGACGCCGCCAAGATCGCGCTTCGCAAAGTCCCAGGAGGCCTGGGCGTTGCAGCAATTGTTGCCTGTTCAGGCTTTGCCTCGGTTTCGGGCTCCTCGATCGCAACCGCCGCATCGCTGGGGCGCATCGCAATCCCTGAAATGGTCAAGGCCGGATACCGTCCGAGCTTTGCCACCGGCGCGCTCGCGGCCGGCGGCACGATCGGGGCGCTGATCCCGCCCTCGATCCTCATGATCATCTATGGCGTTTTCGCCGAAACTTCGGTGACACGCGTCTTTGTTGCCGGGATATCAGTCGGTCTTCTGACGGCCTTCTCTTACGTCGTCGTCATCGTGCTCATCGCCACTTTCCGCAAGGATATCATCCCGAGCCAAACGATCGGCGTTGAAAAGCTCAGCGGGCGGGAGGTGTTCGGTGCGGTCTGGCCGGTGCTGGCGCTCATCGTGCTGGTCTTTGGCGGACTTTTCTCGGGTCAGTTCACGGCCACGGAAGCCGGCGCGATCGGCGCGGCGGGAGCAATTGTACTGGTGACCATCACCGGCAAGATGTCGTGGTCGGTCTTCAGGCTCTCGGTGCTCGAGACGCTTTCGACCTGTGCCTCGCTCTTCATCATCGGTGTGGCTGCGGTGATGCTCACCCGCTTTCTCGGGCTTTCAGGGGTTGCGGCGCTTGTGGGCAATGCGGTTGCAGGGTTCGAACTCGGTTATTTCGAGCTGATGATCATCATTGTCGTGATCTATCTCCTGCTCGGCATGTTCATGGAGCCGTTCGGCGCCATGCTCGTTACGCTTCCGGTGCTGCTCCCGGTGCTCAACGCGCAGAATATCGACCTTGTCTTTTTCGGCGTGTTTCTCGTCAAGCTCCTCGAGATCGGCATGATCACGCCGCCCCTGGGGATGAACGTCTTTGTCATCCGGAACGTCGCGGCCAAATACGCCTCGCTCACCGATGTCTTCAAGGGGGTGACCATGTTCCTTGTCGCTGACGTGGTGCTGATCGCGGTGCTGATCCTCTTCCCTGGCATTGCGCTCTTCTTGCCCAATCTGATGCGCTAGGCGCCGGAGGCCGCCTCACGGACGGCCGCCATGAGGGCAGCGGTGGCCAGATCGAATGTGCTGCCGGCGCGGGTCGTGATACCGACGGCGCCGTGGCTGGCGGCCATATCGATATCGAGCGCTGCAAGATCTCCCCGGGCAAGATCGCCAGCGACCACCGAATGGGAGATGAACCAGACTGCGTCGGTCAGAAGCGTATAGGCGCGACCAAAGGAGTTCGAGACCGTCTCGATCTCGCGGGGCAGGCGGCCCACGCCTGAGGCAATGAGCAAGGTTTCGACGGTGGGACGGATGATCGCCCCGCGTGGCGGCACCAGCGCGGGGAACGCTTCGATCATGCGCAGATCGGGCTGGCTCGACGACAGAAGGGGGTGGCCCGGCCGCACGGCCAGGGCAAGGGTTTCCGAATAAAGATGCTCGAAGGCGAGCCCGGCCATGATTTGAGGATCAGGCATCCGGCCAACCACGAAATCGAGGGCTCCTGCGCGCAGGAGGGTCAGAAGGTGTGGACTCGGTCCGCTTTCGACATGCACGCGGCAAGCGAGGGGACTCGCCGCAAAGCGTGCAACGGCGTGCGGGACAACCTCCACTTCCACCGTGGGCAGGGCACCAAGGCGGACCACCGCGTCCGCCTCCCGCGTCTCGGCAACCGCATCGACGCCCTGGCGCAGCGCGGAGATGGCAGCATTGGCGTGACGGAGAAAGACCTCGCCGAAGCCGGTCAGAACCAGCTTGCGCCTCGATCGGTCGAAAAGCGAAACACCAAGCACGCCCTCGAGTTCGGCGATCGACTTCGAGACAGCCGGTTGCGTCAGCCCCAGGGCCGACGCCGCAGGAGCGACCCCGCCCTGCCTGTCGGTTTCAACGAAGGACATCAGATGGCGCAGCTTGATGCGCGGATCGAGAAGCGGGGATGGCACGATCACTGTGACATTCTTTTTGGTTATAGATCAAGGACGATTTATCATTTTACCTGCTGGTTTGGCCAATGATAAGGAGGGTTAGGTTATATTTTCTGACGGGTCCCGAACCATGAGCAAGGTCATGCCGCTGTCACAGGCGGTGCGCGAGAATCTCGACGATGGCGACACGGTCGCCTTTGAGGGCTTTACTCACCTCATTCCCCACGCGGCCGGCCACGAAGTGATCCGGCAGGGGTTCAAGGATTTGACCCTCATCCGCATGACGCCGGACATCATCTATGACCAGATGATCGGCATGGGGATGGCAAAGAAGGTGGTTTTCTCCTATGCGGGCAATCCGGGCGTGGGATTACTGCGCCGCATGCGCGACGCGATCGAGAACGGTTATCCCCGCGCGATCGAGACGGTCGAGCATTCCCACGCAGCTATGGCCAATGCTTATGAAGCCGGCGCGGCCGGCCTGCCTTGCGCGGTCTTTAGGGGTTACAAGGGCGCTGACCTGCCCAAGGTGAACCCCGAGATCAAATCGGTCACCTGCCCCTTTACGGGAGAGGAACTGGCGGCCATTCCGGCGCACCGTCCCGATGTCACCTTTATCCACGCCCAGAAGGCCAATGAGAGGGGCGACGTGCTGATCGAAGGCATTGTCGGGGTCCAGAAGGAAGCCGCGCTTGCAGCAAGGCGCGTGGTCGTGACGGTCGAGGAGATCGTGCCCGATTTTGAGGGCCTGCACCCCAACCTCACCGTGCTGCCGCACTGGACGGTGACGGCGATTGCCATCGTCAGGGGCGGCGCTCATCCCTCCTATACCCATGGCTATTACGCCCGCGACAACGCGGCCTATCTCGAATGGGACAAGGTTTCCGCCGACCGCGAGTTGTTCACCCAGTGGATGAAAGACAACGTGCTCAATGCGACACCCGAGGTGTTCGCCGAGCGGATCAAGGGGCTTTGAGAATGGCCGAGTTCACTCCCAATGAAATGATGACGATTGCCGCGTCCCGCGCGCTCGCCTCCAGGGACGTGTGCTTTGTCGGCATCGGCGCACCCTCGGCGGCTTGCAATGTCGCGCGCCTGACGCATGCTCCCGATATTACGCTCATCTATGAATCCGGCACCATAGGCACCGCGCCGGACGTGCTGCCACTCTCGATCGGCGATGGCGAATTGTGCGAGACTGCGGTGACGACCGTCTCGGTGCCTGAGATGTTCCGATACTGGTTGCAGGGCGGGCGGATTTCGATCGGCTTTCTGGGCGCGGCGCAGATCGACAAGTTCGGCAACATCAACACAACGGTGATCGGGGAGTACCACAAGCCCAAGGTCCGTCTGCCGGGCGGCGGCGGGGCGCCGGAGATCGCCACCTCCTGCGGGGAAATCTACATCACATTGAAGCAGGCGACACGCTCGATGGTGGAGAAGATCGATTTCTTCACCTCGTTCGGCCATGGCGAAGGCGGCGACCACCGCCAGCGGCTCGGCATCAAGACCAAGGGGCCGACCCTGCTCATCACCGATCTGGCGATCTGGAAGCCGGACCCCGTAACAAAAGAATTCACGGTCGTCTCGCTCCATCCGGGCGTCACGCGGGAGATGGTACAGGACACCTGTGGCTGGACGGTCAAGTTTGCCGCCGATGTCAAAGAGACGCTGGCGCCGACAGAACTCGAGCTCAAGACCCTGCGGGATCTCCAGGAGCGCACCAAGCGCGCCCATGAAGGCGGGAAGGCGGCATAAATGGCTGAGGCATTTATCTGCGACTATGTCCGCACGCCGATCGGACGTTTCGGCGGTGCACTGTCATCAGTGCGTCCCGATGATCTCGGTGCGATTGTCCTCAAGGCGCTTGTCGAGCGCAATCCGGGCGTCGATTTCGAAGCCGTCGAGGATGTGATCTTCGGCAATGCCAACCAGGCGGGCGAGGACAATCGCAACGTCGCGCGCATGAGCCTGTTGCTGGCGGGCTATCCGGTCTCGGTGACCGGAACCACCATCAACCGGCTGTGCGGCTCGGGGCTGGATGCGGTGCTTACGGCGGCGCGCGCAATCAGAGCCGGCGAAGCCGATCTGATGATCGCGGGTGGCACGGAATCGATGAGCCGCGCGCCCTTTGTCATGCCGAAGGCGGAAACCGCCTTTTCGCGCAATGCCGAAATTTTCGACACAACCATTGGCTGGCGTTTCGTCAATCCGGTGATGAAGAAGCTCTATGGTGTCGATTCCATGCCTGAGACGGGCGAGAACGTAGCCGAAGACTACAAGATCAGCCGCGAGGACCAGGACCAGTTTGCACTAAGGAGCCAGAACAAGGCCGCCGCCGCACAGCAGAACGGAAGACTGGCACAGGAAATTGTTCCCGTGACGATCCCGCAGCGCAAGGGCGATCCGGTCGTGGTGGACAAGGACGAGCATCCGCGCGCGACCAGTATCGAGGCGCTGGCGAAATTGCCGACCCCTTTCAAGAAGGAAGGCGGCACGGTGACCGCTGGCAACGCTTCGGGCGTCAATGACGGCGCGGCAGCGCTCATCATCGCTTCGGAAGACGCCGTGCGGAAATACGGGCTCCGCCCCCTCGCTCGCATTTCGGGCGGCGCAACCGCGGGTGTCCCGCCGCGCGTGATGGGCATCGGCCCCCTGCCGGCGTCGGAAAAGCTCTGTGCGCGGCTCGGCATCAAGCCCACGGATTTCGATCTCGTCGAGCTCAACGAGGCCTTTGCGAGTCAGGGAATAGCCGTACTGCGCGGGCTCGGGATCGCCGAGGACGCGGATCACGTCAATCCCAATGGTGGCGCAATCGCGCTCGGTCATCCGCTGGGCATGTCGGGCGCGCGTATCGCAGGAACGGCAGCGCTGGAGATGTCGCTGACGGGCAAGAAGCGTGCGCTGGTCACCATGTGTATCGGCGTGGGCCAGGGCATCGCGGCGGCGCTGGAAGCGGTTTAGCGAGTTCCCCGTTCGGTGGACCGTCCCGACGTTCGCATCTCCAATGTAGGGCGAACCGGGGGTCAGTCGCCTGCACGTCTGAAGCACCCTATCGCGCCATTTCCCCCGCCACCGCTCGCACCGTCTGACGAATGATGTCGAGGCCGGCACTACCGGCCGCGCCTTCCCTCGTCGTCAAGCCCACTGCACCTCGTGTTTCGGATGTATCGACGGGGAGGTAGCGCAGCCTTCCCTCGGCAACGTCACGCGCGACCACTCCTTCGGAAATCACCCAGACCGCGTCGGTATCGGCAAGAAAGGCACGGCCGAAGGAATCCGAGACAGTTTCGATTGTCTGCGGCAACTCTGCCATTCCATGCGCGAGAAGGTGGCGATCAACGAAAGGCCGGATGATCGAGCCGGCCGTGGGCATCAGAACCGGGAATTCCCGGATGCGGGCAAAATCGACATGGGCGTCGGACAGGAGCGGGTGGCCAGCGCGGACAACAAAGCGCACCTGCTCTGAATAAAGATATTCGAAGGTCAGTCCCGCCATCTGCTCGGGAGCGGCAAGCCGGCCGATGACGAGGTCGAGCGCGCCGGTGCGCAACTGGTCGAGCAGGACGAGGTTTTCTCCGGTGACCACCCGCACCGGATTGCCGGCGCCTTCCTCAAGGAACTGGCGCATGACCGCTGGCATGACCCGCGCGGAAACTGTCGGCAGCGCGCCAACGCGGATGGGGGCGCCCATGTTAACGCGCGAGAGACTGTCGATCCCCTGCTGAACGGCGGCGACCGACGCGCCAGCATGACGGAGGAATACCTCGCCATAGCGTGTGATGCGCACGCTGCGCCCTTCCTTCTCGAAGAGCTTTTTGCCCAATATCTCTTCAAGTTCGCGGATCGTTTTGGTGACAGCGGGCTGGGTCACGCCCAACACCTCCGCTGCCCGGCCGACCGATTTCTGGCGTGCAACTTCGATCAGCGTGCGAAGATGTCGGAAGCGGACGCGTGACCTTGGCATTTCGGCCTTATCCATGAGACTGCGGTTATCTATAGCGCCATAAATTTCATTTTACAAAACCAGGAGCGCGTTTAAGTGTATACATGGAGGAGCAACATGCAGAGCCTGCTCATCGGCGAATTCGCCATTCACTACCGATACGCGCCAGCCCCGAAGGGGGCGCCGGTAATTGTGTTCATCAACTCGCTCGGCACCGATTTCCGCATCTGGGATGATGTGGTTTCCGGCCTTGGCGGACGCTTTGGAACGCTCAACTACGACAAGCGCGGGCATGGGCTGTCAGGCATCGGCGCGACCCCCTATACGATAGCCGACCATGCTGCGGACCTCGCCGGGCTGATGGACCATCTTGGTGTCTCCAAAGCCATCGTCTGCGGGCTCTCGGTCGGGGGACAGATTGCGCAGGAACTGTATTTCGCACGTCCTGATCTTGTTTCCGGTTTTCTCATTTCCAATTCGGCCGCCAAGATCGGCGAGGCCGATTTCTGGCGCCAGCGCATCGCAACGATAGCAGAGAACGGGATCGGCTCGGTCACGGACGGCATCATGGAGCGCTGGTTCAGCGCCAGCTTCCGAGATCCGGCCAATCCTGCCTATCAACTGGCGCGCGCCATGTTCGAGCGTCAGCCGGTTGAGGGGTATCTCGCCACCTGCGAAGCCATTGCCGGATTCGACCGCCGCGCCGATACGCATCGCATCTCAGTTCCCGCCTCAGTGATCGTGGGTTCGGAGGATGGCGCAACGCCGCCCGACGCGGTACGTGCCTTTGCCGAGGCCATTCCCGGTGCGATTTTCTCAATCATAGAGGGGGCAGGACACATCCCCTGTGTAGAAACGCCTGCCGCGGTCGTCGACGCGCTCGTCGCACTGGCCGCGCGCGTGGCCAAAGGAGAACAGTTTGGATAAAGACAACACCGTGTCTGCCCGCTACGAGCAGGGCATGGCGACGCGCCGCAAGGTGCTGGGCGACGATTATGTCAACGCCCGTGTCGCCAACACGACGGAATTCAATGAGCCCTTTCAGCACCTCATCACCGAGGCGGCTTGGGGCCATGTCTGGTCACGCGAGAACTGGACCAAGCGCGAGCGGTCCATGGTGACGATCGCGTTGCTGGCCGCGCTTGGCCATTACGAGGAAATGGTCATGCACATCAAGGCAACGGCCAATACGGGCGCCACCGAAGATGATATTCGCGAGGCACTACTGCATGTGGCGATCTATGCAGGCGTGCCTCATGCCAACCACGCCATGAAGCTGGCGTCGGAGGCCCTCAAATCCATGAAGGAGGCATAAGATGAGCCCCACCCTGCCCAACCGCGTCGAGGAATCGGCGGGCTTTTTCCAGCGCGACCGCAGCCAGCATCCACCCGCTTTCACGCCCGGCTACAAGTCGTCGGTACTGCGTGCGCCCAACCAGGCCCTGATCAGCTTCGATTCGACGCTTTCGGAACGCACGGGTCCCGCTTTCGGGCACAACATGCTCGGTGAGCTCGACAACGATCTCATCATCAACTTTGCCAAGCCCGGCGAGGAGGCAATCGGCCCGCGCATCATCGTTCACGGCTATCTGCGCGACGAGAACGGCAAGCCGGTACCGAACGTGCTGGTGGAATTCTGGCAGGCCAACGCAGGCGGGCGCTACCGGCACAAGAAGGAGGGCTATCGCGCCCCGCTCGATCCCAATTTTGGCGGGTTCGGCCGCACGATCACCGATGAGAACGGCTACTATTGGTTCCGTACGATCAAGCCGGGTCCCTATCCCTGGCCCAACGGGATCAATGACTGGCGCCCGGCGCACATCCACTTCTCGCTGTTCGGCTCGGGATTTGCCCAGCGGCTCATCAGCCAGATGTATTTCGAGGGTGACCCGCTGATCGATATCTGCCCCATTGTCAATACGATCGGGGACAAGGCTGCCATCCAGCGGCTGGTGGCAGCGCTTGACATGAACAACACCATCCCGATGGATTCGAGGGCCTACCGCTTCGACATGGTGCTGCGCGGCCGCCGTTCGACATTCTTTGAAAACAAGAAGGAGGGCAATTGATGGTCAACCCGCTCAGTTATCTCAAGGAAACGCCCTCCCAGACCGCCGGTCCCTACGTCCATATCGGCCTGACGCCGAACTGGAGCGAGATCACCGGAGTGATCCCGCACGATCTCGGGCTCGACATCTACAAGGACGGGGCGAAAGGCGAACGCATCACAGTCACCGGTCGCGTGATCGATGGCGGGGGCAATCCCGTCAGCGATTGCGTGGTCGAGCTATGGCAGGCCGACGCCAATGGCATCTACAACAGCCCAGAGGAGCACCGGACAGGCGTTGATCCCAATTTCGTAGGCTGGGGGCGCTGCCCGGCCGACGATCAGGGCCGGTTTACCTTCAAGACCATCAAGCCGGGCCCGGTTCCCGGACCCAATGGGACGATGATGGCGCCCCACATCACGCTCTGGATCGTCGCGCGTGGCATCAATATCGGATTGCACACGCGGATGTATTTCTCGGACGAGGAAGCCGCCAATGCCAAGGATGCTCTTCTTGGCAAGGCCCGCATGATCGGCCGCGACAAGACGCTGATCGGCCAACGCGATGGTGACACGGTTACCTTTGACATCTACCTTCAGGGTGAAAACGAAACGGTGTTCCTGGACATCTGATGGCCCTGTCGCCCTTTGAGCACGATTGGCTTTCCGGCCTGTTCGGTGACCCCGAACTGGCCGGACTGCTTTCCGGTCAGGCCGAACTCGTTGCCCTATTGCGTTTCGAGGCCGTATTGGCCGCCGCACAGGCAGACAAGGGACTGATCCCTGCGGAAGCCGCCGAGGTCATCGCTGCGCTTTGCGCCGGTTTCGAGCCTGATCCTGAACGCCTGCGGGCGGGTGTTGCAAGAGATGGCGTCGTCGTACCCGATCTTGTCAAGCAGATGCGCGACGCCCTGCCGGAAGCGGTTGCGCCCTACCTCCATTTCGGCGCCACCAGTCAGGATGCGGTCGATACGGCACTGGTCATGCGGCTGGGGCCGGTGCTGGAGATTCTGGGGCGCAGGATTTCCGGCGTCGTCGCTTCGTTCAAAACGCTTGAGAGCCGGTTCGGCGCCAATCGCCTCATGGGGCGCACGCGTATGCAGGACGCGCTCGAGATCACGGTTGCGGACCGGCTCGCCGACTGGCGCTTGCCGCTCGAACGCCATCTCCAGCGGCTCAAGGAGTTGCAGCCGCGCCTTCTGGTGGTGCAGCTCGGCGGCGCCGTCGGTACGCTCGAAAAAATGGGCGAGAACGGAGAGGCGATCGTCGCCGCAGTGGCCGAAGCGCTAGGACTTGGAGTGCCGGAGAAGTCCTGGCACAGTCAGCGCGACACCATTGCCGAGTTGGGCAACTGGCTCGCGCTCGTATCGGGCAGTCTGGGCAAGATGGGCCAGGATGCAGCACTTCTGGCGCAGAATGCGCGCGGCGAAATCCGGCTATCCGGCGCCGGGGGCTCATCGGCCATGCCGCACAAGGCCAATCCGGTTGCGGCCGAAGTGCTCGTCTCGCTCGCTCGCTACACGGCCGGCGTGAGCGGGATGCTGGCGCAATCGCTGGTTCACGAGCAGGAGCGCTCGGGCGCGGCCTGGACGCTCGAATGGCTTGTGCTCCCGCAGGCTGTCATGGCGACGGGCAGCGCACTGCGTCTGTCCCAGAGACTCCTCGATTCAATCGAGGGGCTTGGACAGTCCTGACGGACCGTCTAGGGGATCAGCGCTTCAAGGTCCTCGTAGAGGCTCCGCGGTATTTCCACGTACCCTCTGGCCAGCGTCCGCTCGCGGGCAGCGTGGCGCCGTTCCCCCGGCAGCCTTGCACCTTGCGCTGAAACCCCTTCAAGCAGCGCCTCGGCCCGCGCGAGGTGGGCGGAGGCGTCCTCGCCGGTAAAGCGTCCAGGATCGAAAGCAATGACGAGTTCGCCATGGAGCGGGGCGGCCTCGGCGCCCTCATCGAATTCCATTGATTCACGACTGGTGAGATCACCGATCAAAGGTCCCGCCATGAGCTCGATCATGAGCGAGAGCGCCGAACCCTTGTGCCCGCCGAATGGCAGCATGGCTCCGGCCAGCACCGCAGCGGGGTCGGTGGTGGGTTTGCCCCCGGCATCGATCCCGGTGTCCGGCGGCAGGGGCTGACCCTCTCGCCTGTGCAGCTCGATATCCCCGCGCGCCATTGCGCTGGTGGCAAAGTCGAAGACGAAAGGGTGACATTCGGCCCGAGGCCAGGCAAAGGCCAGCGGATTGGTGCCGAAGAGGGGCGAGGTGCCTCCAGCAGGCGCAACCCAGGCGTGGCTGGGGTTCATTGCGAGCGCGGCAAGTCCCTGCCCGGCCAGCCTTTCGACCTCGGGCCAGAGCGCCGAGAAATGAAAGCAGTTCTTTATGGCAAGCGCGGCGATGCCTTTGTCTCGTGCCTTTTCGATGAGCATGGGAAGGCCAGCTTCAAAAGCCAGAAGCGAAAATCCCCGTTGCGCATCGACCTGCACGATGCCTGGCGCATGATCCGCCACTTGCGGTTCCGCATCAGTGACCACCTTGCTTGCGCGGAGCGTCTTGACGCACATGATGAGCCGGTAGAGCCCGTGGGAATGGCACTCATCGCGCTGGCAGTCGCGCATGACTGCGGCATTGGCGCGAGCGTGGGCTTCAGACAAACCATTGGCGGTCATCACCCTCACGGCAAAACCGAAGACTTCATCAAGGGTA
This sequence comes from uncultured Pelagibacterium sp., assembly GCA_964429025.1. Taxonomy (GTDB): domain Bacteria; phylum Pseudomonadota; class Alphaproteobacteria; order Rhizobiales; family Devosiaceae; genus Pelagibacterium. Next base: position 17,403 of record CAYSBF010000009.1, on the reverse strand, counting down.
AGCGAAATTGTTTCAGTCATCGGCGGTCACAGACCCCATGTATCGCCGACCCGGTAACCGCCGGGCCAGGGATCGGTGGGATCGAGCAGGAGTTGCCTCGTCTCGGTGATCCAGCCACGGCCGGAGATCGAGGGGATGATGGCGGGCGTGCCGGCAAGATCAGCCTCGCCCTCAATGCGGCAGTCAAAGCGGCTGCCGATGATCGAAACGCCGGCAAAAGCTTCGCCCACGGCAAGCTCGCCCCGCGCGTGCAGCACAGCCATGCGCGCCGAGCAGCCCGTGCCGGTGGGCGAGCGGTCGAGCTTGCCCGGCTCGATGGCGACAGTGTTGCGGCCGGTCTTGATGCCGTCGATGATTTCAACCGGCGCGGTGAACTGGCAGAAGGAAATATGGTTCCAGTCGGGATTGGTGGGGTGGGTAAACCCGAGCTGCTCGGTTGCAGCCTTGGTCAGCTTCATCCCCGTGGCCGCAAGGTCCCGGGCTTCGTCGGGGGTGAGCGCAAAGCCGAGGCTCTGTGCGTCGACCAACACGAAACTGTCGCCGCCATAGGCTGTGTCGACCCTCAGCGTGCCGAGCCCCTCCACTTCCAAAGGCGCGTCGACCCTGGCGGCGAAGCTCGAGTGGTTGGTGACGCGGATCGAAACCGCCTTGCCGCCTTGGCAGGTTGCAACGACATCGACCAGACCGCCCGGCGCCTCAAGTGTAAAGCGGGTTTCCGGTTCGCTCATAGGTATGATGCCGGTATCGAGCAGGACCGTGGCGACGCAGATCGAGTTCGATCCCGACATGGGCGGTGTGTGGACCGGTTCCATGATGATCCAGCCCATCGCGGCGCCCGGGTCCTTGGGCGGAACCAAAAGATTCACATGCCGGAAGACGCCACCGCGCGGTTCGTTGAGCACGAAGTTTCTCAACGTGTTGTCGCGCGCGATCCAGCGCGATTGCTCCCAGATCGTCTCGCCCGGCGGCGGCGCAACGCCGCCGACGATCACGTCGCCGACCTCTCCCTCGGCGTGGCACCCGACGACATGGATGACTTTGGAAGACCGCATCTAGACCACCAGCACCGGATCACCCAGCGCCTCCATGATCGGCTCGATTCCCAGCCCCGGCGCATCGGAGGCTTTCATAGTGCCGTTGACCCGACTGGGCGCACCCGTTGCGATATCCCTGGTTCCGTAGGAATTGAAGTCGGTCGCCGAGAATGTGAACTCCTCGGGCGTCGATTGCGCGAGATGGGCGATGGTGGCCGTAACGATATCGCCACCCCAGGTATCCTCAATAGTCATGGGGATGCCCGAAGCGATGCAGGTGTCGCGGATGAGCTTGGCCTTGGTCAGCCCGCCGACCTTGGATATCTTGAGATTGATGACATCCATCGCGCCGTCGGCCAGCCCGCGCTGCAGCGTGCCCAAGCCATCGATCACCTCGTCGAGCACGAAGGGCAGCGATGTCCGTCGGCGGGTGACGAGGCATTCTTCATAGGTGGGGCAAGGTTGTTCGATATAGACATCGATGTCGCGCACCGCGTTCACGAGGCGCGCGGCCTCATGCATGGTCCAGCCGGTATTGGCGTCGGCCACCAGAACATCGCCGGGCCGCATCTCCTTTGCGCAGAGGCGGATGCGCTCGATATCGCTGTCGGCGTCGGCGCCGACCTTGAGCTGAAACTTGGTATAGCCCTCGTCGCGATAGCCTGCGACGTTTGCCGCCATCGCCTTTGGCTCAATCTGGGAGATGGCGCGATAGAGCTTGATGTCGTCCTGCGCCTTGCCGCCAAGGAGGGTGTAGACCGGCAAGCCCGTCGCCTTGCCCAGAATGTCCCAGCAGGCCACATCGATCGCCGCCTTGATATAGGGGTGCCCACGCAGCACGGCGTCCATGTGCCGGTTGAGGACGTTCACATCGCGCGGATCGAACCCGATGATTTTTGGCGCGATCTCGGCCAGTCCCGAGCGCACGCCCAGAGCATAGGACGGCAGATATGCCGAGCCGAGCGGGCAGCATTCGCCATAGCCGGTGATCCCGGCATCAGTCTCGACCTCGACGACCGTTGAATCGAAGACCTCGACATAATTGCCGTTCGACCAGCTATAGCGGCCTTCCTTCAGAGGCAGATCGAGCTGATATGCCTTGATCCCTGTTATCTTCATGCCGCCCTCTGTCATTTGACGATGAACCCGTGTGCGAACGGATCGCGGTCGTCGATGAAAATGGTGTTGAGCCCCGTCACCCGCGCCCAGCCGGCGATTGAGGGAACGATACCGGGCTTGCCGCCCACCTTTACCTCGTCCTCGACCCGCCCCATGAACATCGAGCCGATGATGGATTCGTGGATGAACTCATCGCCCTTTTTCAGCCTCCCCTTGGCCGCCCATTGCGCCATGCGAGCGGAGGTGCCGGTGCCGCAGGGCGAGCGGTCGATGGCCTTGTCACCATAGAACACCGCATTGCGCGCCGTGGCCTCGGGCCGCGTGGGTGCGCCGGTCCAGAGGATGTGGGACAGCCCCTTGATGTCGGGCTTTTCGGGGTGGACGAACTCGTATTTTTCGTTGAGCGCCCGGCGAAGCTCAGGGCTCCAGCGCAACAGGTCGGCGGCGCTGACATCGGCAATATCGCGAAAGCCGGGCTGGGGGTCGACGATGGCGTAGAAATTGCCCCCATAGGCCACGTCCACCACGACCTCACCGAGTCCCTCGACATGGGCGGAGAGACCTTCGGAATGGAGGAAGGCGGGCACATTGGTCAGCCGCACCTCCTCGACATATTGCCCTTCCTGCCGGTATTCCGCGACCACCAGCCCGGCCGGGGTATCGAGCCGGACAATTCCCGGCGTTTTCGGCGTCACCAGCCCATGCTCGATCATGAAGGTGACGGTGCCGATGGTGCCATGACCGCACATGGGCAGGCAGCCCGACGTCTCGATAAAGAGGATGGCGATGTCGCAATCCTCCCGCGTGGGGGGATAGAGGATCGAGCCCGACATCATGTCGTGCCCGCGCGGCTCGAACATCAGCCCGAGCCTGATCCAGTCGTACTGCTCAAGAAAATGCGCGCGCTTTTCCATCATCGTCGCGCCTTCGAGACGCGGCCCGCCGCCTGCAACGAGGCGGACCGGATTGCCGCAGGTGTGGCCGTCGATGCAAAAGAAGGAATGGCGCGCCATTTCTATGAGAACCGCTGGGGACGATAGGGGTTGAGATCGATTGCCGGTGCTGAACCAAGGACGAGGTCTCGCACGAGCCGCGCGGTTGCTGCCGATTGGGTCAGGCCCAGATGGCCGTGGCCGAAGGCGTAGATGACGCGGTCGGCTTTGGGCGATCGCCCGATCACCGGCAGGCTGTCGGGGAGCGAGGGACGGAAGCCCATCCACTGTCGGCCGTTCTCGGTCCTGAGGCCGGGCAGGATGCGTTTTGTCTTTTTGACCATGATCTCCGAACGCCGGAAATCGGGCGCGCGATCGAGCCCCGCCAGTTCCACCGCCCCGCCGATCCGCAGGCCGGTATCGAGCGGGGTGATGACGAAACCGTCGCCGGGGATGACGAGCTGGCGCTTGAGGTCGAATGCGGATTTAGGAAAGGTGGTGTTGTAGCCGCGTTCGGTTTCGAGCGGGATTTTGTCGCCCAGCTTTTCGGCCAGACGGTGCGACCATGCGCCGGACGCAATAATTACCTTATGCGCACTGGCCTGCTCGCCATCGGCAAGAAAAAGCGTTACGCCGTCCTCGTCCTGATCGATACCCCTCACCTCGGCGATCCTGAGATAGGCCCCGCGTTCGATCGCCGCCTGTCCGATGCCGTTTGTCAAATCGAAAGGATCGGAGACGGTGAGCCATTGCGGCACGAAACTGGCATTGGTGAAGGCCTTGCCAAGGCCGGGCTGCAGCTCATCGAGCCTGGCGCCGGTCACGTGCTCGAAATCGATGCCGTGGCGCCGGCGCGCGTCCCACATGGGGAGCGAGGACTGCCATGCGCGCTCGCCCTCATAAACATAGAGCGCACCGTCCCGCCGGAGCAGGCCATCGACCCCGGCCGCAGCGAAAAGGCTTTCGGTTTCAGCCCTGGCAAGGTCCATCAACGCGGTTTGCGCCCTGGTGCTCTCGGCCACGCGATCGGGCATGCTTGCGCGGAAAAAACGCATGAGCCAGGGCAGGATCGTTGGCACATAGCCCATGGGAAGCGAAAGCGGCCCAAGGGGATCGAACAGCCAGCGGGGCGCCTTGAAGATAATTCCGGGCGAGGCGAGCGGCTCGATATCGGCAAAGGCGAGCGCGCCGGCATTGCCGCCGCTGGTTTCGGCCGCCATGCCCTTGCGGTCGATGATGAGCACGGTCTTGCCTGCCTCAACGAGGCGGAAGGCGATCGAAAGGCCGATGATACCGGCCCCGACAATGCAGGCGTCGTACTGGGGTTGCGCCACTTGGCTGTGACTCCAAAAATCCGAAGAGGGCAGGACATTGGCCCCGCCCTGCGGCGACAATCAGGCCGCCAGCTTTGAGACGTCCGGCAGATCGGGCCGGGTCGCCAGCGCGGTCTTGATGATCTGTTCGGCCTCAGTTCGCCATGCCCCTGAGAGCGGCGTGCGCGGCAGCCTGACGCGCTCATTGGACCCGATGGCCAGCGCCTCGGCGAGCTTGATGTTCTGGACCAGATAGGTTGAGACATCGAGATCGAGCAGCGGGCGGAACCACTGGTAGATCCTGAGCGCCTCGGCGTGCCGGCCGGCCTTTATCAACCGGTAGATGGCGACGGTTTCGGCCGGAAAGGCGACGACCAGCCCCGCAACCCAGCCCACTGCCCCGACGCACAGCGCCTCATAGCCCAGATTGTCGACGCCGGTGAAGACATCCATTTTGCCCAAAAGCAGTTTCACCGCATCGGTCGTGCGGCGGATGTCGTCGGAACTTTCCTTGACAGCAACGAAGCGTTTATCGGTTTCGGCGAGTTCAAGCAGCATGTCGTTGGTCACGTCCACGCGATAGGCGACGCGATTGGAATAGACCATCACAGGCAGGTCGGCTGCTTCGGCAATGGACCGCAGGTTGGCGAGCGTTTCTTCGCGATTGGTGTGATAGATGGTCGAAGGGACGACCATCAGGCCTGACGCACCTTCTTTCGCCGCGCGTTCGGCAAGACGGCAGGCGTCGCGGGTCGCGGCTTCGGCAATCGTCAGAAGTGCGGGCTTACCCTTTGTCGCCTGCTGCACGGTCTTGAGCACATCGATGCGCTCGTCATGGGATAGGAACGGCCCCTCGCCCAGCGAACCGCAGGCGATCAGCCCGTCGCAGCCGGCCTCCATCTGGAATTCATAGCAACGCGACATCTCCTTGAAATCGAGCTTGTCGTCTTCGGTGAACTTGGTTGTGACGGCCGGAATAATACCCTGCCACATGGGTCTTCTCCTTGGGGGAACTAGAGAACGGATTTGAGAAACGCCGCTGTTTCCGGGCGTTCCGGTGATTCAAAGATTTGCTTGGGGCTGCCGATCTCATGGATGAGACCGTCCTTGAAGAAGGCGACCCGGTTGGAAACCTCGCGCGCGAAAGCCATTTCGTGGGTGACGACGATCATGGTCATCCCCTCGGAGGCCAGAAGCCGCATGGTGTCGAGCACTTCTCCCACAAGCTGGGGATCGAGTGCGGAGGTCACTTCGTCAAAGAGCATGTATTTGGGGCTCATGGCGAGCGCGCGGGCGATCGCCATGCGCTGCTGCTGCCCGCCCGAGAGCTTGGAGGGATAGACATCGAGCTTGTCGCCGAGCCCGACATGTTCAAGCTGCCTTATCGCGATCTCATTGGCCTCATCCCTCGACTTCCCGAGCACCTTGCGCAGCGCGATCGTCGTGTTCTCGAGCACGGTCAGATGGGGGAAAGCGTTCCACTGCTGGAAGACGATGCCGATATTGCGCCTGAGCTTGTTTAGGTCGGCACCCTTGGCGTGCACCTCGGTTCCATCGACAAGGATACGGCCGGCATCGATGGCTTCGAGCCCGTTGATGCACATGAGCATGGTAGACTTGCCCGAACCCGATCCGCCGATTACCGAAACCACTTCTCCGGTATCGACCGTCAGCGAAATGCCCTTGAGCACTTCGAGATGTCCGAATGACTTCCTGACGTTTTCAATCTCAATCATTCTCGCGCCATTTCTTTTCAAGGTGAGCGCCAAGGCGTGAAACAGGAAAGCTCACAAGGAAGTAGATGAGGCCCGCAATGGCGAGGATAACCAGCGCCTCATGGGGTTTGCGGGTGATGACGATCTGGGACGAGCGCAAAAGCTCGATAACCCCGATCGCATAGACCAGCGCGGTGTCCTTCATGACCCCGAGTGTCAACCCGATCCAGGAGGGCAGCATGACACGCGTGCCGAGGGGCAGGACGATGTAGCGCATGTCCTGCCAGTAATTCATGCCTAGCGAGCGCGCGGCCTTGCGCGTCGTAACCGGTACCGCCTGAATGCCGCCGCGCACGATTTCGGTGCAATAGGCCGACGTATAGGCCGCCAGCACCACGCAGCCGACGACGAAGGGATTCATGTTGAGCCCGGCGATCGACTGGAAGGAGTTGAAAAGGATGAACTGGATGAGAAGCGGCACCGATCGCAATACGTCCAGCACCGCGCCCAAGGCGTGGTTTACGTACCAGGGCGATTGCGCGCGGATGAGCCCGAACACCATGCCCGCCAGCGTGCCGCCAAGCATGGCCCAGAAGGTGATGGCCAGCGTCAGCCCCGCGCCGGTCAGCATGAAGGTGACATCGCCCCAGGTTACGGAGGTCCCGAACATGCCGCCCCTCCCCTAATACCGGAACAGCCGCCAGGCGATGAGCCTTGCGCCGCCTGTCACGATCTTTGCGATGACATAATAGATGGCCGCGGCGAGCGCGAAGAACTCGAAGGTGCGGAAAGTGCGCGCGTTGAGCTCCTGGGTGATGCCGGTGAGATCGATGTTGAGCCCCACGAAAATTCCGACCGAGGTCATCAGGATGGCCCAGACCATCTGGTTGGTCATGGGGTGAAAGACGGCACGGAACATCTGGGGCAGAACGATCAGCCGGAAGGAATCGACCGCAGAAAAGCCAAGCGAGCGGGCGGCGCGCGTCTGGGTAGGTGGAACGGCCCGCAAGCCTCCGCGGAAAGTCTCAGCGAGATAACCGGCATTATTGAAGGCGATGCCGACAAGCACCGCCCAATAGGAATCGAGATAGAAGATGTTGATCCCGAGGGCGCGGAAATCGATGCCGAAGGCGCCGGCCACCAGTTGCAACACGGCCGGGATGCCAAAATAGATCATATAGACCTGAAACAGCGCCGGCGTGTTGCGCGCGATTTCGATCCAGGTGTTGGCGAACCAGCGAAAAGGGGCGAAACGCGCCTCCTTGGCAACGGCCAGCATAATGCCCACGACGATGCCGATGACCATAGAGAGCACGGCGATCTGCAGCGTGATCAAGGCTCCCGACAACATATCGGGCAGGGCACGGAAGGCCTGATTCCAGTGAAATGTGTAATTGATGTTGAACATCGCACGTTTCCCGGTTTTCGGGCGGCCCCGGTTCGAAGGGCCTGCCCGCGTCGACGACGAAAAGCGGGAGCCTGACTTGGCCGCACCCCCGCTTTCCGGGAAGGCTTAGTAATAGATACCCGGGATGGCGAGCGCGGGAGGCTCGGCACCGCCGCCAACCCACTTCTCGAACAATTCCTCGTACCGGCCAGTGCGGAACTGCTGATGGACAAAGAGGTTGAGGTAGTTCAGCAGGCCGTATTCCTCGCGCAGAGCGATCAGCGAGACGTAGTCGACGAGGTAGGGCGCTTCACCCTTGATGACAAAGCCGTTGAAATTGCCCGAGTCGACGGTCGCCGCGGCGACCGTACCGGTGACCACGGTTGCATCGATCTGGCCCTGGTTGAGGGCGAGGAACACGTCGGCCTGGCTCTGGAAGGTGCGGAAAGAGCCGCCCGCATTCCACTCGTTGAAGTCTTCTTCAAGGGCAATAGCCTCAAAGACGCCCGCGACTGAACCCAAGTTCTTGCCGGCGAGATCTTCATAGCTCTCGATCCCGGTGTCCTCACGGGTCAGCACCACGTTGTTGAAGGCGAAATAGGGTATGGAAAAGCCGATCGTCTTGGCGCGCTCAAGCGTGTCGGAGGTCGAGGCAACGCCAACGTCAGCGCGACCAGAGACGAGCGCCGGGATGCGGTCGGGGAACGGCGTCTCGACGATCTCATAGTCGACGCCAAGCGCAGCGGCGAGGTCGGCACAGGTGTCGACGTCAAAGCCGATTGGCTCATTGTTTTCATCGCGCGATCCCATGGGCGGGAAGTCGAGCGTCACCGCGCAGCGCAGCACGCCCGAGGCGATGATATCGTCGAGCTTGTCAGCCAAGACGGGGGTGGCGATCAGGCCTGCCGCCATGGCAGCCGCCCCGAAGATTACGGGTAGTTTCATGATGGTCCCTCTCCTTTGAAGCAGTTGAAGTCTAGCCTCCACCGGCCAACTGCGCAGCCGGACTAACAGCAGGTTTGCATAATTGTATCCAATCTACAATATACTAAATCGGTCAGATTCGTGCTAACGGTCCGGCAGGTTCAGGTGCGCGTCGGCGCGCCACATGGAGGAGTTGAGGCGTTGGCCGGCTTGAATATTAAGGCATCGGATCTGAGCAAGAAGGCTTCGTCTGCCGACGTCATCTATAACGCCCTGCGGGACGCGATCATCCGCGGCGAGATCGGCGAAGGCGAGGCGCTAAGGCAGGATACGATCGCCCAGATGTTCCGCGTCTCCCGCATTCCGGTTCGCGAAGCGATGCAACGGCTCGAAGCGCAGGGGCTGGTGGTATCGGAGCGCCACAAGGGGGCGGTCGTGGCCTCGCTTTCGGCCGACCAGATCATCGAGATCTTCCAGTTCCGAGCGCTGATCGAGCCGATCGTCATCGAAATGGCGGTGCCGCTGATGACCGAGGCGTCACTGGCCGAAGCGCAGCGCCAATGCGACGCCTTTGCTGCCGAGACTGACCCGCTGCGGTGGGGCGATCTCAACCGCGCCTTCCACCGCGCGCTCTACAAGGATTCCGACAAGCCCTATTTCCTCTCGGTCGTCGACAAGACCAATGATCTGGTCGAGCGCTATGTGCGGCTGGTGCTTTATTTCGTCCAGGGCATGCGCCATGCGGTAGACGAGCACCAGGCGATTCTTGATGCCTGCAAGGCACGCGACGCCAAGCGCGCCGGAGAGCTCACCAAACGGCACATCGAGGTTGCCGGTGACACGCTTGTAGCCTATCTCAGAAACCAGAAGCGCTAAACGGAACCCGCGCGGCGGCGCTCAAGCCCCGGAAAAGCGGACGAGGCTGATGAGTATGGCGATGCCGAGAAAAAGGCGCGCGAACCAGTCACACCAGCCGGCCTTTTCCATCAGTTGATCGCGCATGGCGTTGACGATCAGGCGGCGCGCAATGTCACGATTTGGCCGGTGATCCTTAGGCAGCATGATCCAGACCTCGGTATCATCGATGCGCTGGCGGAAATGGTAGTAGCGCGCATAAGCCGTCATGGTGACAGCAAGAAGTGAAAGGCCGAGCGCGCCGAAGAGAAAGCTCGCCAGCGGCTCAAAGGCCGTGGTCATCATCACAAGAAAGATGGCGATGCCGGCAAAGCCGGATGCACGTAATACCGAATATCGGGCCAGTTTGGTGATCTCGTCCATGGTGCCACCTCGGACAGCAGAACCGTCTCAGGCCACCATGGCTGAATCCCGGTTCGCTCAACGATCGCGGCGTCTCAGCGACTGCTCGCGATCCCTTTGAGTGCCCTAATGCGCCAAGTGCGATTCGGTTCAAAAGGCTGATGCTATGAGCAGGTACAGCACGATGAAGAGCGGCGGGACGCCGAGAAAGCCGTCGCCAAAGAGAAAGAGCTTTAGAAAGAAGAACAGGAACGCGACGTAGAGCGACGCCGCAAAGGGCAGGAGAAAACGCGGGGTTATCGGGGCGAAAATGGCGAGCAGTGGATCGGTGACGCGCCGCAGGACGACAAAGAAAGCGATATCGCGATCCACGCCGACGAAGAATTCCAGCACACCGCGGGAAAACATCAGCGCGGCAAGCGCGGTCAGAGCGTAAGTTCCGCCAAGATAAATGGCCACCGTGTCGGGGGCACCGCCTATGATGAAGGTGGCCACCGCCATCAGATAGGTGATGGCCATGATGCCGATTCCGAACAGGGCAGAACTCATCTATTGGTCCTTCTGGAGAAACGAAACGCGCAGGGCCCGTGGGCCCTGCGCGCGCAGTCTAGAAACAAGATCAGTGCGTCTGCACCATCATTTCCCCGCCACGGGGCGTGCGCAGACGGTCGACGAACTCCTGCATTTCCTGGCTCGGCGCCGGGGTCATCATCGAGACAACCCAGGTGACGATGAAGGAAAGCGGCACGCCGAAGATACCGGCGGAAATGGCCTGAATGCCAAACCAGGTAAATTCGTCGCCCGTGCCCTTGGTGAGGTCGAAGCCATACACATTGCCCACCAGGTAGATCATGGTGATGCCGAAGCCCGCGATCATGCCGGCGATAGCGCCCGCAGAATTCGCCTGCTTCCACCAGACACCCAGAACCAGCGGAGCAAAGAGGCCACCAGCGGCAATGGAGAAGGCCCATGCCACCATGGACAGGATGTCCGCAGGCTTGGTCTGTGCAAGGAACGCAGCACCCAGAGCCACAAGCACAAGGAGGACCTTCGCCACGGTCAGACGACGCTTGGTGTCTGCCTTGGGGTCGATCATCTTGTAGTAGACGTCGTGGCTGAGAGCGTTGGCGATAGCCAGCAGCAGGCCGTCGGCGGTCGAGAGCGCGGCGGCGAAACCACCGGCACCAACCAGACCCACAACCCAGATCGGCATGCCCGCGATCGACGGGGTCGAAAGCACGATCATGTCGTTGTTGAGCGTGAGCTGCTGGTAGGGGAAGCCCCCTTCAAAGCCCATGCCTTCACATGCTGCCTGGATGGCCGCAACCGTTTCCGCCTTCACCCCGCAGATGGTCACAAGCTGGTGCCCTTCGATCGAGCCCCAGTTGAGCATCCATTCGGGAATCGCGGAGAAGGCAAGCAGGAAGCCTTCGGATTCGGCGAACAGACCCATCAGGTTGTACTTGGAGAACGCGGCATAGGCCGGCGCCGTGAAGTACAGCAGGAAGATGAAGAACAGCGACCAGCCCACCGAGCGGCGCGCTTCACGAACGGTCGGTGTCGTGAAGAAACGCATCAGGATGTGGGGAAGAGACGCCGTACCCACCATGAGGCAGAAGATCAGCGTGAAGTAGTTGACCGCGCTCATGTTCTGGAAGGGAACAACGTGCGATTTGGCCACTTCGAGCAGCTGCTCATACTCCGCGATCTGGCTGAGCGCGGAGCCGTAGGTGAGCTGCGGGAGCGGAATGCCGGTCAGAACGGTCGACATCCAGATGGCCGGGATCAGATAGGCCACGATCAGGACGATATACTGGGCCACCTGGGTCCAGGTCACCGCCTTCATACCGCCCAGCATCGAGCACACCAGAATGCCTGCAAGGCCCGCGAACACCGCATAGTTGAAGTCGATGCCGAGGAACTGCGAGGCGATGATGCCCGAAGCGTAGACCTGTGCCGTGATGTAGGTGAACGAGCAGCAGAACAGCACCACGATGCCCACCAGACGAGCGGGGTTGCCGCCGTAACGGGTTCCGAGGAAGTCCGGGACCGTATAGGCGCCGAACTTGCGCAGATAAGGCGCAAGCAGAACCGCCACGAGCACATAGCCGCCGGTCCAGCCCAGAACGTAGGACAGGCCGTCATAGCCGAGCACGAAGAGCGTGCCGGCCATGCCGACAAAGCTCGCCCCGCTCATCCAGTCCGCGCCGGTGGCCATGCCATTATAGACAGCAGGAACCGCCCGGCCCGCGACGTAGTATTCGGACACGACCGCTGTGCGCGACATGATGCCGATAAAGGCATAGATGCCGATGGTCGCAGCCATGTAGCACCACAGGATCACCTGATCGGGAATACCGATCATGGAGAAGATCGCCATGAGCACGACGAACCCTGCAAAGCCGCCGACATAAATGCCGTAGATCTTGCCGAGGTTGTCGACGAAGTCACCTTTCATTGACAGTGCCATGTGATCCTCCTCAATCCTCGGCTACGCCGAATTCTTCGTCGATCCTGTTCTGCCGGTTCGAGAACCAGAAGATCAGAACGACGAAGACGATGAGGGATCCCTGCGCGGCAAAATAATAGCCGAGCGGGAAGCCCGCGATGACGATGCCGTTCAGTGGAAAAACGAAAAAGTGGATGATGAAGCCGAAAAAGGCCCAGATGGCGAGCGAAACCCACATGAGGTTGCGCGTCTTGGTCCAGTGAGCCTCCGCCACTTCAGGTGGCAGTTTCTCAGTCAATGCTAGTCCTCCCTTCCGGACAGCAGGGAGAGACCATCAGTCCCGTTTCGGAGCGGGTAAGCAACTGGTGAACTCCCCCCCTAGGGTTCCAATTGCCCACAACATTCGACGCCATCTCGATGGCCTCGAATTATCCCCTCCTCAAAGGATAATTGCGATTATCGGATAGTTGCAAGACGATGCAATATTTGCGCAACATAAGCAGAAGGTCAAATGGATTAATCGGTCCGCACTGGCCAGACAGGCCACAAATGGTGGAAAACGGGCCGCAAAGGGGAGGAATCGGGTGCTTGAGAGTTTGTTGGGCGTTATCGCTCCGCGCAGAAAAGGTTCGGATTGGGCCGCGCTTGTTGAAGCTATCCGCGCCGGGGCGGCCTATCTGGGACAGGGAATCAGTTATTCCTATCTTCGCGCCCGCACCTTGCTTGCCGGCCCCAAGCTCTTCAGCGACGAGGGATTCGGCTATGCCCTCACGATATGCAAATGGGAGGCTTTCGGGGTCGCAGCCCAAGACCTGATCCTGATGGTGGAGGCGGAACACCGCGACGCGCTTCCCCCCGATCCTGATGCGCGCGCCCGCGTTCTGGCAGCGCTCTATCGTGACGTTCTTGCCAGTGAGGTGGTGCCCGAACACAGGCAGGACAGGGGGTGGGGCGATCTCGCGACCGCCTTCGACAAGCGGCTCGAAACCTATATGAACAAGCCCCCGCTCGGCCCCGATGGCATTTCCATTGCCACGGCCATGGCGGTGCTCGACAACGCCCCGATCGAGAATGCTGTGCGGGAAGCGGACCAGATGATGGTCGTCAACAACACCGCCTTCCGCTTCATCGAGTACCAGACCAAGATGCGCAAGAACCTCGATTTCGGCGCCATAATTGCCGAACTCAAGTCGCGCATGACGGCGGCCTGATCTCATGCCATCGCGGCCATCGGCGGTCCTGAGCGCCGCAACGCCGCTGATCGACATGGACGCCGTCGTACTCGACACCGAAACCACGGGGCTTGACGTCCGCGCGGACAGGGTGATCCAGATCGGCGCCGTCAGGCTCCATGGCACCGATCTGCTTGATGAGAACAGGCTCGACATCGTTATCGATCCCGGCGTTGCCATTCCGGAAACTTCGAGCCGCATCCATGGTCTGACGGACGCCGATGTCGCCGGCAAACCCCGCTTTTCTGCGGCAGCCCCTGTGGTCTCCGCCTTTATCGGTCAAGCGGTTGTCGTCGGGCACTCGATCCATTTCGACATGGCGATCCTGCGCCATGAGGCGGCGCGGCACGGGGTTCAATGGCCGCAAATGCGGGTGCTGGACATTGGGCTTCTCGCAGCAGGGCTCGACCGGGGGCTGGTCGATACCTCCCTCGACAGCCTGGCCTTGTCGCTCGGCATCAAGATCGAAGGCCGCCACACGGCTCTTGGCGATGCCCTGGCGAGCGCCGCCATTTACCGGGCGCTCGTGTCCAAGCTCCTCGAAGCGGGTGTGCGCACGCTTGGCGAAGCCGAGCTTTTGAGCCGGCGTCCGGCCAACCTCATCGCGCAGCAGGAACAGGCGGGCTGGTTCGCGCGGCCCGATGACCGTCCCGATTTTGCGACCGCTGCGGTGCGCTCCGGCGGCCAGCGCGCCGTCGACAGCTACCTTTACCGTCAGCGGCTAAGCGATGTGATGACGACGGAGATCGTCTCCACGACGCCGGATGCAACGCTGCATGAAGCTGCCAAGGCCATGCATGAGCATGGAATCGGCTGCCTCTTCGTCAAGGCCGGAGGGGAAACAGGGATCGTCACCGAGCGCGACATCCTGCGGGCGGTTGCCGAAAAGGATACGGGTGGTCCGGCGATGCGGGTGGGCGATGTGATGAGTGTGCCGGTGATTTCCGCGCCAGCCCAAACCTTCCTTTACCGGGCGCTGGGGCTGATGGCCCGACGCAACCTGCGCTATCTCGGGGTGACGGGAGCGGATGGCGAAATCGCCGGGCTCTTCACGATCCGTACGCTTCTGCGCGAGCGTGCGCTGGCGACGATGAAAGTCACCGACGAGATCGCCGCTGCAAACCGCCCGCGCGAATTGGCGCGCGTACAGGCGGCGCTGCCGGAGCTGGCTTCGGGGCTTCTGGCCGATGGCCTGGAGGCTCGTGCGGTTGCCGCAATCATCGCCGCGGAAGGCCGGGCAATGACGGCACGCGCCGCCGAGATCGCGCAAGCCGAAATGCTTGCAGACGGCTCCGGACCACCGCCCGTCGACTACGCACTTCTGGTTCTGGGATCGGGCGGGCGCGGCGAGAGCCTTTTAGCGCCCGACCAGGATAACGCGCTGGTCATCGCCGATGATTACAAGGGCGATCTGGACGCCGAAACCGACTGGTTCACCCGCTTTGCCGTGCGTGTTAACGAGATTCTCGACCGCGCCGGAATCCCTTTCTGCAAGGGCGGGGTGATGGCCAAGAACCGGACCTGGCGCAAAACCCTCGGCGAATGGACGAGAGAGATCGATGGCTGGGCCGCCAATAGCCGCTCGCCCGACACGCTCCTCAACGTCGACATTTTCTATGATTTTGCGGTCGCCTATCACCCGACCGCCGGTGGCGCCCGACTGGCCGATCAGCTCCGCAAGAGGGCGATGCAGGCGGCCGGCAGTGCGCCGGGACTTCTGCGGGCGATGGGAGAATTGACCGGAACCCATGGCGCGCCGCTCAATTTTTTCGGCCGCATCCGCACAGATGAATCGGGCAGGGTCGATCTCAAGGCGGGCGGACTGCTGCCGATCACGGCCGGCGCGCGGGTTATGGCGCTGCGGCATGGTATCGAGGCCCTCTCAACGCCCGAACGCCTGCGGCAGTCTACCGCCAAGGCCGGACGCGGGCGAACGGATGCTGCGATCCTTTCCGACATCCATGGCTTTTTGCTCAGCCTGATCCTCAGCCAGCAGATCGCCGACATTGGAGACGGCATCAAACCGTCCAATCGCGTGCTGCTCGGCGCACTGCCCTCCCTGGACCAGGCCAATCTGCGCGAAGCGCTAGGCCGGGTTGAACTGATCCAGACAATGGTGCGGGATCTGCTGAGCGGAGCCTAGGCTGCCGCCTCAGGCAGCGAGAAACCGCGATATAGCGCGCACTATCAGCGGGCTGTCCGACGGCCTTGCCATTGAGGCCAGAGCCGCATCGACAACTTCGTCGGGAGCCTGGCCACGCCGCAACTCGACCAGCGCCGTTGCGTAGTCATCCTCGAATTCAGGGTGCGGCTGAAACGAGAGAGTTGTTCCGTTGGTGTAAAACAGCCCGGCATGGGGCGTAAAATCGGAGGCCAGCAGCACTCGCGCTTCAGGCGGTGGAGCGATCACCTGGTCCTGATGCGAGCAGGCGACCGAAACGCTGGCACGCGGCAGGTCGAAATAGCGCGGGCGTGCTTCTATCCGGTAGGTGTGACGACCTAGCCCCCATCCCTTCTTGGACTTGCGGACTTCCCCGCCCAGTGCGTCGGCGATGATTTGATGGCCAAAGCAGATCCCGACAAGCTTTGTGCGCCGAGCATAGGATTTGCGGATGAAGTCGCGCAAGGGATCGAGCCAGGGGTGGCTTTCATAGACGCCTGCCGGCGAACCGGTAATGAGAACAGCATCGAGCGCTTCAGGATCGGGCAGGGGCGCGCCACCTGAAACGTTGATGACCTCGGATTCAAACCGGGCCCCATCGCGCTCGAACATCGCGCGGAACATGAGCGGGTAGGGCGGGAAATCGTCCCTAATCGCAGCTGGGACCTCGCCCGTCTGTAATATCGTAAGTTTCATAGCCTCTGAGCCCAGCACCCTAAAAACAGGCGGGCTTAAATACCCAGATTGTGGCGATATTCAATGGGGCTTGAATCTGAGACGCAGTCAGGCCGGCTTGAAGCTCAGCGCGACACCATTGATGCAGTGCCGCTTGCCGGTAGGGGCAGGTCCATCGTCAAAGATATGGCCCAGATGCCCGCCGCAATTGGCGCAATGGCATTCGGTACGGACCATCAGGAAGGAGGTGTCGATCGAGGTGCCAATGGCGCCGGGCAGACTCTCCCAGAAACTGGGCCAGCCGGTGCGGCTGTCATATTTGGCCTCCGAAGCATAGAGCGGTTGGTCACAGCCGGCGCAATGATAGGTGCCGGGCTCGTAGAATTTGTCGAGCGGCGAGGTGAAGGCAGGCTCGGTGCCATGCTCGCGCAACACGTAATACTCGACCTCCGAGAGCCGCTCGCGCCACTCCTCATCTGACAGCTCGAAGGGAAAATCCCCTTCCGCCGCCATCGCGTTGGATGGAAGGAAAAGAGATGCGGCACCGGCTGTCCCGGCGCCAAGGGCAATGAAACGTCTGCGGGTGATCATCGGTCTTCTCCCTTTGCCAATCTCACCGCGAAGCTGGGCCGCAGGCAAGTCAAACTCCCGTGACACCGCCCGTTTCGGGGTGTGGGTTCTGGCGAAAAACGGGTTTTGCCCTTTGGGTGCTGTTGCGCTAGAGAAGAAACCGACCGGAGAGGAGCCCCCTGCCCCCATGCCAAAAGGACTGGAAAACGCCTACGACGCCGAAGTGCTGTCCAAGGCGCTGCCATTCATGCAGCGCTATGAAAACAAGACCGTGGTCATCAAATATGGCGGGCACGCCATGGGAGATGCCGAACTTGGCAAGGCCTTTGCGCGCGATGTGGCACTTTTGAAGCAATCAGGCGTGAACCCCATCGTCGTCCATGGCGGTGGGCCGCAGATCGGAGAGATGCTCAAGAAACTCGGCATCGAATCCAAGTTCGAGGGTGGGTTGCGGGTGACCGACCGGCGCACGGTCGAGATCGTCGAGATGGTGCTGGCCGGGTCGATCAACAAGGAGATCGTGGCTCTCATCAACGCCGAGGGTGAATGGGCCATCGGGCTTTGCGGCAAGGACGGCAATATGGTCTTTGCCGAAAAGGCCCGCAAGAAATATATCGACCCCGAATCCAACATCG
>CAYSBF010000008.1:33871-48146 GCA_964429025.1 uncultured Pelagibacterium sp. | reverse complement strand
AACGTCGGTCAGCCGGCGGCGCTGAACGTCGGCATGAGCGCGGCGCGCGGCGACTGGGTGGCGATCCTCGACGGCGATGACTGGGTGGCGCCCTGGTTCTACGGCCATCTGCTCGAGCTCGCGGAGCGCAAGGGCGCCGCCGTGGTCGCAAGCGACATGCAGTGGGTCGAAGATGGCCTGGCCCGACCCTGGCGCCGCCTGCTGCTGCCGGGGGAGGGGGAGCCCCTGCGCATCCGCACCGCCGACTTCATCCGGCGCAGCATGCCCTACCAGATGCGGCCGCTGTCGTTCCTGCAGCCGATGTTCCGGCGCGAGCTGGTCGAACGCGGGCTTCGCTACGACGAGGGCGACCGCTTCGACCTCGATTTCGGCATCCTCGTGCGCGCGACACTGCTCGGCGGCCCGCTCGTGGTCAGCCGGCGGGTCGGCTACTTCTACCGCCAGCTTCCGGGCTCGATGATGTCCACCCGCGGCGTCGCCACCCTCCGCGGGATGAAGGCGTCGAACGACGCCCTGCTCGACGACTGCATCGCCCACGGCGACCGGGAGTCGGCGATGCTGATCCGGCGGCGGTCGCGCGCGGTGGCGCGGGAGATCGCACGCGCCGAGCTGGTCGCCGCGATCCGCCGCGGCGGCTGGGGCGCCGTCGCCGCGAAGCTCGCGGTATCGCCGGGACACACGCTCGCGCTCGCCTGGCGGCGGGTGCGCGGGCCGCTGTTCTGGCTGTGGCGGCGGTGGCGGACGGCCCTGCGCCTGCGCTCGATGTCGGAGCGCGCCGCCTTCGGCGCCCTCACCGTCGAGCTGGGCTGGCAGGCGGACGCCGTGATCGGCCCGTGGGCCGCGACCCTGCCGGTGGTCTGAGCGATGAACCGCATTTCCGCCAGCCGTGCGGACAGTCTCGCCGCACGCCCGCACCAGCGATCTGCGCCGGCGCGGCTTGCTGTGCCGTTCCACCGCCCGGACATCACCGCCGCCGAGCGCGCGGCGGTGGAGGAGGTGCTGGGGTCGGGCTGGCTGACGACGGGCCGCCGCGCCGCGGAGTTCGAGGCGGCCTTCGCGGCGGCGACTGCGGCGCCCCACGCCGTGGCCGTGAGTTCCTGCACCGCCGCGCTGCACCTGGCGCTGGATGCGGCGGGGGTCGGCCCGGGCGACGAGGTGCTGGTGCCGGCGATGACGTTCACCGCGTCCGCCTCGACCGTGGTCCACCAGGGCGCGCGTCCGGTGCTGGTGGACATCTGCGCCGACGACCACACGGTGGATCCGGAGGCGCTGGAGCGGGCGATCACCCCGGCCACCCGCGCGATCGTGACCGTGGACTTCGCCGGACAGCCGGCGCGGATGGCGCCGATCCTGGCACTCGCCCGCGACCGCGGGCTGCCGGTGATCGAGGACGCGGCCCACGCGTTCCCGGCCGCCTGGCGCGGCCGGCCGGTCGGCAGCATCGCCGACGTGACCTGCTTCAGCTTCTACGCCACCAAGACCCTGACCACCGGCGAGGGCGGCATGGCGACCGCGCTGGATGCGGGCCATGCACAGCGGATCCGGCTGATGGCAAATCACGGCATCAGCCGCAGCGCCCACGACCGCGCCGGTGGCGGCAACGCCTGGTACTACGAGGTGCTGGAGCCCGGCTGGAAGTACAACATGCCGGACCTGACGGCGGCTTTGGGCCTGGTGCAGCTCGCGCGGGCGGAGGAGATGCGGGCGCGCCGGCAGGCGATCGCCGAAGCCTACAGCGCCGCCTTCGTCGACGAGCCGGCGCTGGAGGTGCTCGGTGCGCGGCCGGAATGCCGGCATTCCTGGCACCTGTTCGTGGTGAAGCTGCGCCCGGAGATGCTCACGATCGACCGCGACCGGGCGATCGAGGAGCTGAAGGCGCGGGGCATCGGCACATCGGTGCACTTCATCCCGCTCAACCTGCACCCCTGGTACCGCGACCGCCTTGGCGCCCGGCCGGAGGACTGCCCGGTGGCGGTGGACTGTTTCCGCCGCTCGATCTCGCTGCCGATCTGGTCCGCCATGGGCGACGCCGAGGTCGGCGCCGTCATCGAGGCGGTGAAGGACGTGCTCGCCACCTTCCGCCGCTGACGCGGCCCCGCCGTTCGCCATTTCCCGGGCGCAGGCGACGACGGCCCTGACGGGCCGGCGTCAGAGCGTCAGCGCCATGTTCAGCGAGGTGGGGACGGTGTAGCCGGGATGGCAGGTCTCGCCGACCCTCACGAAGCCGAGGCGTTCGAACAGGGCGATGTTCTCGGCGAGCGCGATGCGGACGCCGAGCGTCACCCGGAGGAAGCCCGCCCGGCGTGCATCGTCGATCACCGCCTGCACCAGCCTGCGGCCGATGCCCCGGCCCTGGAACGGCGGGTCCACCGCGAGCTTGAACAGGTAGCAGCTGTCGCCGTCGGCGCGGGCGAAGACGCAGCCGGCGAGCGCACCATCCGCACTCGTCGCGAGGTTGAGCCGGCCGTTGGCGGCCATGGTGCGAAGCCCGTCCGGCGTGTCGCGCGTGGAGGACGACGGCGGATCGATGCGGCCGGCGTGGGCGGCGAAGGCGCGATGCAGCAGTGCGAGCAGTTCGTCCCAGCGATCGAAGCCCGGCGGCGCCGGAGCGATGACGAACTCCTCGGCCATCGGCCGCCCTTCGCGCCTACTCCATCGCCTTGACGATGTCCTCGACCATCTTCTTGGCGTCGGCGAACAGCATCATGGTGTTGTCGCGGTAGAACAGCGGGTTGTCGACGCCCGCGTAACCCGAGCCGAGCGACCGCTTCACGAACAGCACCGTCTTCGCCTTCTCCACGTCCAGCACCGGCATGCCGTAGATCGGGCTGGACTTGTCGGTCTTGGCCGCCGGGTTGGTCACGTCGTTGGCGCCGATGACGAAGGCGACATCGGCTTGCGCGAACTCCGAGTTGATGTCCTCGAGCTCGAACACCTCGTCATAGGGCACATTGGCCTCGGCCAGCAGCACGTTCATGTGCCCCGGCATGCGGCCGGCAACCGGATGGATGGCATATTTGACCTCGACGCCCGCAGCTTTCAACGCGTCGGCCATTTCCCGCAGCGCGTGCTGGGCCTGTGCCACCGCCATGCCGTAACCGGGGACGATGATGACCTTGGAGGCGTTGGACATGATGAAGGCGGCGTCTTCGGCCGAACCCTGCTTGACCGGGCGTTCTTCCTCAGCCCCGCCAGCCGCGGCAGCATCGTCTCCGCCGAACCCGCCGAGGATCACCGAGATGAAGCTCCGGTTCATCGCCCGGCACATGATGTAGGACAGGATCGCGCCCGAAGAGCCGACCAGCGCGCCCGTGATGATCAGCGCCGTGTTCCCGATGGTAAAGCCGATGCCGGCCGCCGCCCAGCCCGAATAGGAATTGAGCATCGAGACGACCACGGGCATGTCCGCGCCACCGATGGGGATGATCATCAGCACGCCGAGGACGAGCGCGATTGCCGTGATGATCCAGAACAGCACCGGATCGCCATTGGTCGAAAAGATGCCGATGAGCACGACGAGCGCGATGCCGAGCCCGAGATGGATCATGTGCCGCGCGGGCAGAAGAATCGGCTTGCCGCTCATGCGCCCGTCGAGCTTGGCGAACGCGATGACCGACCCGGTAAAGGTGAAGGCACCCACCGCAACGCCGACGCTCATCTCGATGAGCGCCTGCATCTTGACGTGATCGCCTGCCCAGATGCCGAAGGCTTCCGGCGCATAAAGCGCGGCGGCGGCAACGAACACGGCAGCAAGGCCCACCAGCGAATGGAAGGCGGCGACAAGCTGGGGCATCGCTGTCATCGGCACGCCCCGCGCAATGAACGCCCCGATCCCGCCGCCGATGGCAATGCCGGCGATGATCAGGACCCAGGTGAAAGGGTCGGACGGGGCGGCGATGGCAAGGGTCGTCACGACCGCAATGGTCATGCCGACCATGCCCATGTAATTGCCCCGGCGCGCCATGGCCGGATTGGAAAGCCCTCTCAGGGCGAGAATGAACAGGGCGCCTGATACAAGGTACAGGACCGCCGCAAGATTTGCCGAGATCATCTCCGGTCAGCCCTTCTTCTTGTACATGGCCAGCATGCGCTGGGTGACGAGGAAGCCCCCGAAAATGTTGACCGACGCCATGATCAGCGCAAGAAACCCGAACCAGCGGGCCGGACCGTCCCGACCGACCGATTCAACCCCGACCGCAAGAAGAGCGCCCACCACGATCACCGAGGAAATCGCGTTGGTCACCGCCATTAGCGGGGTGTGGAGCGCAGGCGTGACGCTCCAGACGACGTAATAGCCGACAAAGATTGCCAGAACGAAGATCGAGATGAAGAAGAAGAAATAGTCGATTTCGCCACCCATCACTGGCCTCCATCTTTTTTGGCTGCGGGCTTCCGCGCTGTGGTTTTAGAGGCCGGAGCCTTGTCCTCTGCAGCTTTGGCTGGTGCGCGCTTGCCGGACTTCGATGCCGCGCCGGTCTTGGCCGGGGTTTGGGCCACCGGCTCGGCGGCGGTTTTGGCAGTGGCAGGTTTTTTGGCGCCGCCCGATTTGCCCGCCGCACCGGTCTTTGCCGGCCCATCGGCCTTGGCGGTTGATTTCCGGGCAGCCGGCTTTTTGGCCGCCGCCGGTTTGGCGCTTGTGGCAGCGCCCGCAAAACCCGGATGCACCACCGCACCCCCGCTTGTCAGGAGCGTCGCCTTGACCAGCTCGTCCTCGGGATTGACCGCTACCGCCTTCTTGTCCTTGTCGATTATGGTCTCAAGGAAGGAAAGCAGGTTCTTGGCGTAAAGCTGGGAGGCGGTCGCGGCGACCTTGCCGGCCATGTTGAGCGTGCCGATGATGGTGACACCCTTGTGCACCACCACCTGCCCCGGCTGGGTCACCTCGACATTCCCGCCGCGCTCTGCGGCAAGATCGACGATCACCGAACCCGGCGCCATGGATTCGACCATCGCCTTGGTGACGAGGCGCGGCGCGGGGCGGCCGGGGATGAGCGCCGTTGTAATGACGATGTCCTGCTTGGCGATATGCCCCGCGACCAGCTCGGCCTGCGCGGCCTGCTCGTCCTTGGTCAATTCGCGCGCATAGCCGCCCGTGCCCGATGCGTCTTTCAACGCTTCGGTCATGATGAACTTGGCGCCCAGCGATTCCACCTGCTCCCCGGCGGCAGCCCGCACATCGGTTGCCGAGACCGCAGCCCCGAGCCGACGTGCCGTGGCGATCGCCTGAAGCCCCGCAACGCCCGCGCCCATGACGAACACCTTGGCCGCGCGTACCGTGCCTGCCGCCGTCATCATCATGGGCAGGGCCCGGTCGAACGCTGCGGCAGCGTCGATCACCGCGACATAGCCGGCGAGATTGGCCTGGGAGCTGAGGACGTCCATCACCTGCGCGCGGGTGATGCGCGGCATCAATTCCATCGCGAAGGCCTGCACACCGGCCTTGGCCAGCGCGCCGAGCGCGGCCTCATTGCCATAAGGGTCCATGATAGCAAGAACCAGCGCACCCTTGTTGACGCCGTTGAGCACCGATGCTTCGGGCCGCCGCACCGCCAGCACCACATCGGCGCCTTTGAGCGCCGCCACGGCGGTCGGCGCGATCTCCGCGCCCGCGCTCTTGTAGAGTGTATCGGGAATGCGGGAGGCTTCGCCCGCCCCCTTTTCGACGCTTACCGACGCGCCGAGGCCGATCAGCCTCTGAACGCTGTCAGGCGTCGCCGCAACGCGGGTCTCGCCTCCGGCCCGTTCGCGCAAAACGGCAATCTTCATATGCCTTGATCCCCTTGCCTACCGCCCGACCAAAGCCGGCACGGAGCCCCACACTCTCCGTGGGCGGTTGCCGGCCGCCCACGATCAAGGATTTGCTTCGCCCTAGTGGATGAAGATGAAATAGAGCGCAATCAGGATGACCGCGTTGGCGATGATCCCCCACTTGGTCAGCGAGAGAAAGCCCTTGTAAGTGTTCGCATGCGCCTCGAACTCCTTTTCCTTCTGCTTTGCGCTGATGGGCTTGCTCGAAAACGTCGCCACTTGCTGTTCGGCC
Source organism: uncultured Pelagibacterium sp. (assembly GCA_964429025.1). Lineage (GTDB taxonomy): Bacteria > Pseudomonadota > Alphaproteobacteria > Rhizobiales > Devosiaceae > Pelagibacterium. Next base: position 42,106 of record CAYSBF010000008.1, on the reverse strand, counting down.
ATGTCTATCCTCTAAAATGTCCGTTCACCGCCCGTCTCTACGGGCGCGTTGCATCCAACTCGTCAATCAGGCTTTCGATCATCGAAAGCCCAAGCGACCAGAAGCCCGGGTCCCGGGCATCCAGTCCGAAGGGCGCAAGAAGTTCGGAGTGATGTTTCGATCCCCCGGCTTCGAGCAGCGCAAAATACCGCTCGGCGAACCCCTCGTTTGCCCTCTCATACTGCGCATAAAGCGAGTTCACAAGGCAGTCCCCGAACGCATAGGCATAGACGTAGAAGGGCGCGTGAATGAAGTGCCCCACATACGACCAGAGCACCTCATATCCGTCATTGAGCCTGATACCGGAACCCAGACTTTCGGCCGAGACCTCCATCCAGAAAGCCTCGATCTCCTCGGTCCGCAATTCGCCCTCGCTGCGCGCCGTATGGACCTTTCGCTCGAAACTGTAGAACGAGATCTGCCGCACCACGGTGTTGAGCATGTCCTCGACCTTTGACGCCAGAAGCGCAAACCTGTGTTTCGGATCGGTCGTTGCCTCGAGCAGGGCCCTGAACGTCAGCATTTCCCCAAAGACACTCGCCGTCTCGGCCAGGGTCAGCGGCGTCGGCGCCATCAACTCGCCCTGCTTTGCCGCGAGCCTTTGATGGACGCCATGGCCCAATTCGTGTGCGAGCGTCATCACGTCCCGCGTCTTGCCCATATAGTTGAGCATCAGATAGGGGTGCACCGTCGTGACGGTCGGATGCGCAAAGGCGCCCGAGGCCTTTCCCTCGCGCACCGGCGCATCGATCCAGCCATTTTCAAAGAAGGGCTCGGCAATCTCGACCAGCCTCGGCGAAAACCGCCCATAGGCGTCGAGCACCGTGCTTCTGGCAGTTTCCCAGTCAAACAGCCGGTCATCGCTCATCGGCAGCGGCGCGTTGCGGTCCCAGGCGTCGAGCTTCTCCTTGCCGAACCATTCCGCCTTCATCTTGTAGTAGCGGTGGGAGAGCCGGGGATAGGCCTCGCGCACGGCCGTCTCGAGCGCATCCACCACCTCGCGCTCGACGGAATTGGCCAGGTGCCGGCTGTCGGCGATATCCTCGTAGCCGCGCCAGCGGTCCGAAATTTCCTTGTCCTTGGCCAGCACATTGGTGATGTGGGTGAAAAGCCGCTTGTTCTCCGAGAGCGTCCTGGTGAGCGCGCCGAAAGCCGCCTTTCGCTTTTCCTCTTCCTTCTCGCTCATCAGCGAAAGCGTCTGCTCGAGCCCCAGCGCCTCCCCGTTCACATCGAATTTGAGCGCGGCCATGGTCTCGTCGAACAGCCGGTTCCACGCAGCATGCCCGGTGACGTATTTGTCATGGAAGAGTTGTTCGACCCGGTCCTCTAGCTGATAAGGCCGCGATTTGCGCAACTCCTCGAACCATGGGCGGTAACGCGCCAACTCGCCGCTCCTCGCGAAAGCTGTATCGAGCGCCCCATCCTCGATGCGGTTGATCTCGAGAGTGAAAAAGAGCGTGCGCGTTGAAAGCGAAGTGAGCTTTTCCTGGATGTCGCCGAGGAACTTGACCCGGTCGGGGTCCTGCGTGTTCTGCGCGTAGTTGAGATAGGCAAAGGCACCGAGCCGCCCGAACACCTCATCGAGCTTCTCATAGCGCCTGACCGCTTCGATCAGCCTCCCGCCTGCCGCAAGCTGCGCGAGGCTGCCCTTGTAAGCCGATTCAAAGGCGCGCGTCTCCTCATCGAGAAACGCAAGGTCGCGCCTGACCTCCTCTGATCCGGTGCCCGGATAAAGATCGGACAGATCCCACTCGGGCAGGTTCCCGAACTGGTTGTGGCCGGACTGGGGCTGGGTAACGGCCATCGGGGAAGGCTCCTTGAAATCGCTTTGATCCGCGGCGCACCTTACTTAGTCGCCCTCCTGGTGCCAAGCCGACTAGCCCCGTTCCGAGAACTGCACCAGATCCCAGAGCGTCCCATAAAGATCCTCGAATACGGCGACCGTTCCGTAGGGCATGTCCCTTGGCTGGCGTACGAACGTCACCCCCGCCGCAAGGAACGCCTCATAGTCGCGCCAGAAATCGTCCGTGCCCAGAAAGAGGAACACCCGTCCGCCCGACTGATTGCCGACAAATTCCTCCTGCTGCGGCGTAGCCGCGCGCGCCAGAAGAATCGAAGCGGCGCCCTGTCCCTTCGGCTTCACCACCACCCAGCGCTTGTCCTGGTCGGGCTGGTAGCTGTCCTCGATGAGCTCGAATCCGAGCCTGTCGACGTAAAAGTCGATCGCTTCGTCGTAATCGCGCACCACAAGCGCGACATGCACGATGTCCCGGTCCATCGCGGTATTCCCTCTCCCCTGTGAGGCTTAAAACCCTGTTAAGCCATCACGCCTAACCTGCCCCAAATCGGCACACATTGCGATTCGCGTGCAACGGCCGGAAGAGTGCGCGTCCTGGGAGTGATATATACTTTATGCATAAGGTTCTGATCGTCGACGACGATCCGGTTCAGTGCCGGTTGGCGAGTGAGGTTGTCGAGCGGGCGGGATTTTCAGCCTTTGTCGCCCATTCGGGCGAAGAAGCCATGACCCTGCTCGGGGAAATCCCCGGCATTGGCGCCATGCTGCTCGATCTCGTCATGCCCGACATGGACGGAATGGCCGTGCTCGAAGTCCTCAAGCGCGACGGCCATGCAATCCCCGTTATCGTCATGACCGCGCAGTCATCGCTCGATACGGTGGTTTCGGCCATGCGGCTCGGCGCGACCGATTTTTTCGTCAAACCTGTCGCCCCGGAACGCCTCACCGTTTCCCTGCGCAACGCGCTCAAGCTCGGCACCCTCGAAACGACGCTTGCCGCCGAGCGTGCTCGCAAGACGGGAACCTTCTCCTTTTCCCATATCATCTCCAAAAGCCCCGCCATGGCCCGGGCGCTGACCCTGGGCCGCAAGGCTGCTGCGAGCACCATCCCGGTCCTCATCGAAGGCGAGTCCGGTGTCGGCAAGGAGCTTCTTGCCCGCGCCATTCAAGGCACGGGCGAGCGGGCCGGCAAGCCCTTCGTCACCGTCAATTGCGGCGCCATTCCAGCCAATCTCGTGGAATCCACCCTGTTCGGCCACGTCAAGGGCGCCTTCACCGGCGCCATAGCCGACGCTTCGGGCAAATTCCGCGAAGCCCATAATGGCACCTTGTTCCTCGACGAGGTCGGGGAACTGCCGCCCGAGACCCAGGTCAAGCTGCTGCGCGCGCTTCAGGAGGGAGAAATAGAGCCGGTCGGCGCGTCCAGGCCTGTAAAGGTCAATGTCCGGGTGATATCGGCGACCAACAGGAGGCTGCTGAACCTGGCGCGCGACGGCCTCTTCCGCGAGGACCTTTACTACCGCCTCAACGTGTTCCCGATCTATGTGCCGCCTCTGCGCGAGCGCATGGAGGACGTGCCGGCGCTGGTCGAGGCCTTCATCGCACGTTTTGCAGCCGAAGAAGGCCGCCGTGTTTCCGGCATCTCCAACGAGGCCCTTGAGCTGCTGATGAGCCATGACTGGCCCGGCAATATCCGCCAACTCGAGAACGCGGTGTTTCGCGCCGTGGTGCTGGCCGAAGCCCCGGTGCTCCAGCCCGCCGATTTCCCGCAAATCCTTGCCGCCCGCCGGGGTACCGAACAGGCGCGCGCGGTTCCCGTCTCTCTTTTTACGCCCGCCGAGCCGATCCATATCGATAACGCACCCGCCCTGCCCCGACTGCCCGACCCCCGACAGGCGCCGATCCCGGATCGTTTCCTCGATGCCTCGGGCAATCTTCTGCCGCTTGCCGACATCGAAAAGGACCTCATCGCCTTTGCCATTGCGCACAATGCGGGCCGCATGGCGCAGGTCGCCCGCCAGCTCGGAATCGGGCGCTCGACCCTCTACCGCAAGCTCAAGGAATATGGGCTCGACAGCGATGTTGCTTGAAAGCCGCACCCGCGCGCCACTTGCGCCTTTGATCACGACACTGTGTTGGCCGGTTAATTCCGCTTTTGTAGACTGCGGCCCATGATCCTGCGGATTCGGTTTGGGCGACTGGCCGCAAGACGACGAGGGCTTGGGTGAGAATAAAATTATCGGTTGTGGGGTTCGGGCTTGGCCTGCTGGCCAATCTGTTGCCGGTCCCGGTCGCGGTTTCTTCTGCTGCGGCATATGAAACGGTCATTGTCGGCGAGGTTGAAACGGCGCGCATTCTCGTTGCGCCGCCGCGCAACGCGCTTGAGCGCACCATTCGCGATGGGCTGCGCGAGGCGGTCTCTTCCGCCCCCGCCGGCAGCCGCGCCCGCACCGATGCCGAAAAACTCTACTATTTTTACGGCGGCCGCCATTTCACGCCGCTGTGGCTGACAGAGGACGAGAACGGCAAGACGACGTTTTCGGCCGCTGCCCAAGAGGTTCTCGACCTTTTCGCCCGCGCCCATCTCGAAGGGCTCGATCCAAGCGATTATCTGACCGGCGCGCTCGACATACCTGCGGCCCAGGACGACCCCAAACGACTCGCAGCGCTCGAAAGCGCGTTCTCGGCCGCCATGCTCCGCTATGTCCAGGACGCCTATTCGGGCCGGCTCGACCCGCGCTCGGTCTCGAGCAATATCGATGTCGCCATCAAGCGTGTGGATGAAAAGGCGCTGCTCGAGCGCCTCGCCGCATCTGACGATCCCGCTTCGATTCTCAAGTCCTTCCACCCGACCCATCGCGAATTCCTGGCGCTGCGCGAGCTTCTCGCCCGGCACTATGACGGCACGATCGAACCGGTCAAAACCATTCCCGATGGCAAGCTCATCAGAACCGGAATGAGCGATCCGCGCGTTCCCCTGTTGCGCGAGCGGCTCGGCGTTCCCGCCGCGACCGAGGACGTGACCGGAATCTTGGACCGGGACCTGGCCGCGGCAGTCGAAGCCTTCCAGGCTCAGATGGGCCTCAACCCCGACGGGGTTGTCGGTCCCGCCACCATAGCCGCACTCAACGGCATGGCCGGCGCGAGCCGCGCCGATCTCGTCGCCAATATGGAACGCTGGCGCTGGATGCCAGAGGACCTTGGGGAGTTCCACGTCTTCGTCAACATCCCCGAATACCGGCTCGAGGTCGCCAAATATGGCAATGTCGTCTGGGACACGCGCGTCATCGTGGGCCAGATCGGCCGTCAGACGCCGGTCTTTTCGGACCGCATCCGCCACGTCGTCACCAATCCCTACTGGAACGTGCCGCCGACCATTCTGCGCCAGGACGTGATGCCACGCGTTGCCGCCAATCCCGGCTATATCGACAGCCAGAACATGGAACTCTTTTATGGCGGCCAGCGCGTCGATCCCTATATGGTCGATTGGTCGGCGGCCAATCCCAATGCCTTCCGCGTGCGTCAGAGACCCGGGCGCTCCAATGCCCTGGGGATGGTGAAGTTCCTTTTCCCCAATTCGCACGACGTCTATCTGCACGACACCAATTCGCCCGGTCTGTTCGCGCGCTCCATGCGCGCCATCTCCTCGGGCTGCGTGCGGGTGGAGAACCCCTTCGAGTTCGCCCGCGCCCTGCTCGAATTCGAGCCCAACTTCACGGTTGCATCGCTCGAAAGCTCGCTCGGGTCCAATGAGCGCTGGTTCAATATGGACCGCCACGTCCCCGTCCATCTCGCCTATTTCACCCTGCGCATCGATGAAGACGGCACAGTCCGCTCCTTTGCCGATGTCTATGGGCACAATGGCAAGATCATCGACATGCTGGGGCTGGAATAGGCAGCATTCTGCCACCATTGCAGGGGACGAAACGGCCTCCCCGATTCCATCAACCTTTCATTAACCATGATGAACATTAACGTCATGGCTGCGCCGCAATTGCCCGGTATTGGAAGCACTTAGCTGGGGTGGGCTGGTGTTGACGTCTCGTTAGCGTTAAGATTCTCTCATCAACTTGCTGCTAACGTCACGGCAGTTTGTATCAAAAGCGGGCGTTCAGGGCGTGCCGTCCGGGGGTCGTGGGAGCATTGGGGGGTTCGCGCGGGTGGTGCTGGCAGCGCTTCTTGCGGCAGCAACGCTTTTCCCTGCCACCACTGTCCAGGCCGCCAATGAGCGGGCGCTTTATCTCCACTACACCCACACCAAGGAAACCGCGCGCATCGTCTTCAAGCGCAACGGTCAATATGTCCGCGAGGGGCTGAACCAGCTCAACGTCTTCCTGCGCGACTGGCGGCGCGGCGAGCCAGCCAATATGGACCCTGCGCTCTTCGACCTTCTCTGGGAAGTGTATCAGGAGACGGGTTCGGACCAGCCCATCCATATCGTATCGGCCTATCGTTCGCCGGCGACAAACGCCATGCTGGCCTCGCGCTCCTCGGGCGTTGCGGACAACTCCCAGCACATGGCCGGCAAGGCCATCGATTTCTATATCCCCGGCGTCCCGGTTTCGAAGCTGCGCGAAATCGGCTTCCGCAAGCAGGTGGGCGGGGTGGGCTATTATCCCTCGTCCGGGACGGCGTTTGTGCATCTCGACACCGGCTCGGTCCGCGCCTGGCCGCGCATGACGACCGCGCAATTGCGCCAGATCTTCCCCGATGGGCGCACGCTGCATATCCCGTCGAACGGCACGCCTCTTTCCCAGGAAGGCTATCGCCAGGCCCAGGCCGACTATCAGCGCTGCGGCCGCGTACCCTGCTCGGGCAGCGGCGGATCAACGACCCGCTCGGCGAGCGCTGAATCCGGCTCGCCGCGCACGCTTTGGGACTGGATCACCGGCAATGACGGCAACCGGACACAACAGCCCGTTTCGGTAGCCGCCGCACCCCAGCAGGCGCCCGCCACAAGGCCCGTGACCTCGGTTCCCGTCCAGCAGGTGGCCTATGCGCCGCCGACCCCGCCATCGCGCCCGGCCGCCATCTCGAGCAGCGAGCCGCAGAACATTCCCTTTGCCGTCGTTGACGCCGATTCCATTGGCACCGCCACCGTCGAGACGGCCGCCGCCCCGACCCCGCCGGCCATGTCTCGCATGCTGGCCGAACTTCGCGCCAACACGCCTTCGGCGCTGACACCTGCAACCAATGAAGGTGCGCTGGCCATCGCCGCGCTCGACCAGCAGCCCCCGGCCCGGCCCGATTTCGGTTCCGCAGTCACCGCCACGGCCTATACGGCGCCCAATACCCGGATCGAAGCGACCCCGGCGCTCGCCACTACGCCCGCACCCCGCACGGCCCCAGCTGCCGCAGCACAAGCTGCTCCCCTTCCCGAGGCAGTCATGGCCGCTTCGGTGACGCCCGAGATCGGTCTCGACAGCTTCGCAAAGCTGTTCGAGGGCCCGATCCTGCCCATGGACGGCAAGCCCGATTCCGCCACGGCCAACGCGCTGGCCGCGCTCAAGGCGCGCGAAGGCGAGCTCTTTGCGCCCGATCTCGACCATGTCGCTGATCTCTTCACCCATCCCGCCTCGATGGCGAGCGCACAATTCGCCTTCCTGACCGACCCCGACAATGCCGATTTCAGCCCCGCCACCGAACTGGGCGACGGCACCTATGGCCACACCTTTACGCGCACCGCATCGATTGCTCCCGGTGTCAGCGGAACGGGCGAGAGTGGAACCATTTGGGTGACACTGCGCTAACATCCAGGCGCAGCTGCATTCGGGACGTTACGCCGCGATTTTGACCTCATTGGTTGCCAAAAGCGGCCGGTCTGGCTACACCAGCCCGACGCCGCGACGGCACAGCTACAAGGCAAAAGGTCCGGTCTCTTGTCCGAAGACTCCAAGACACCGCTGCTCGACACCATCTCCGCGCCCGCGGAGCTGAAGGCGCTCAAGCGCGAAGAGCTTATCCAGCTCGCAGACGAGTTGCGCACCGAAGTCATCGATGCCGTATCCGTCACCGGCGGGCATCTGGGCGCCGGGCTGGGTGTCGTCGAGCTGACCGTGGCGCTGCACCATGTGTTCGATGCGCCCAATGACCGCATCATCTGGGATGTCGGGCACCAGGCCTATCCCCACAAGATTCTCACCGGTCGCCGCGACCGCATCCGCACCCTGCGTCAGAAAAATGGGTTGTCGGGCTTCACCAAGCGTGGCGAGAGCGAATACGACCCCTTCGGCGCAGGCCATTCCTCGACCTCCATTTCCGCCGGGCTCGGCATGGCCGTCGCTTCGGAAATCAAGGGCGAAAAGCGCAATGTCGTCGCCGTGATCGGGGACGGCGCGATTTCGGCCGGAATGGCCTATGAGGCGATGAACAATGCCGGGGCCATGGATGCGCGCCTC
>CAYSBF010000008.1:0-33861 GCA_964429025.1 uncultured Pelagibacterium sp. | reverse complement strand
ACAACGACATGTCGATCGCCCCCCCGACCGGCGCCATGAGCGCCTATCTTGCGCGCCTCGTTTCCGGCCCCGCCTATCGTGGCCTGCGCGATGCGGCCAAGCATATGAGCCAGATCCTGCCGCCCTTTTTCAAGGACAAGGCGAGAAAGACCGAGGAATATGCCCGCGGCTTCTGGACCGGCGGCACCCTGTTCGAGGAGTTGGGCTTTTACTATGTCGGGCCCATCGACGGGCACAATCTCGAGCATCTTCTGCCCGTGCTGCGCAATATCCGCGATGCGGACACTGGGCCGATTCTCGTTCACGTCGTGACGCAGAAGGGCAAGGGCTACGCGCCCGCCGAGTCCTCGGCCGACAAATATCACGGCGTTTCAAAGTTCAACGTCATCACCGGCGCACAGGCCAAGGCGCCCTCCAACGCGCCTTCCTATACGGCCGTCTTTGCCGAAAGTCTCATTGCCGAAGCCGAGCGCGACGAGAGGATTGTTGCCATCACCGCGGCCATGCCCTCGGGCACCGGACTCGACAAATTCGCCAAGACCTTCCCCGCGCGCACTTTCGATGTTGGCATCGCCGAACAGCACGCGGTGACCTTTGCCGCCGGCATGGCGACCGAAGGGCTAAAGCCCTTTTGCGCGATCTATTCCACATTCCTCCAACGCGCTTACGACCAGGTGGTGCACGACGTCGCCATCCAGAAGCTTCCCGTCCGTTTTCCAATCGACCGGGCAGGCTATGTCGGCGCCGATGGCCCGACCCATGCCGGGGCGTTTGACGTCGCCTATCTCGCGACCCTGCCCAATATGGCGGTGATGGCCGCAGGCGACGAGGCCGAACTCCGGCATATGGTCGCGACCGCCGCGGCCTATGACGAAGGCCCCATCGCCTTCCGCTATCCGCGCGGCGACGGGATGGGCGTCGAGATGCCCGAGCGCGGCACGGTCCTCGAAATCGGCAAGGGGCGAGTGCTCCGCGAGGGAACCACGATTGCGCTTCTCTCCCTGGGCACGCGGCTCGGCGAGTGCCTCGCCGCCGCCGAAACGCTCCAGTCACTCGGCTTTTCGACGACGGTTGCCGATGCCCGTTTTGCCAAGCCGCTCGACGAAGATCTGCTCACCCGTCTCGCCCGCGAGCACGCGGTGCTTCTGACGGTCGAGGAAGGGGCGATTGGCGGTTTCGGCAGCCATGTCGCAACGCGCCTCGCCCAATTGGGCCTGCTCGACAACGGGCTCAAATTCCGCCCCCTCGTCATGCCCGACCGCTATCTCGATCAGGCCGGGCAAGACGACATGTACGCCCAGGCAGGGCTCGACCGGAACGGCATCGTCGCCACGGCCCTGTCCGCAATCGGGAACGAGGCGCTTGCCCTTCAGGCGCCAATGGCCGGGCGCGACGCCTAGATTGTCAATGCCGCTCATCCGCGCTTTCAGACCGTCCGATGCGGACGCCGTCATTGCCCTTCTGACGGCCACCATGCGCAGCACATGGGTCCCGCAAATGAGCGAAAGCGCGCGCGCCAATATCGATATCGGCGCCCGCATCAGGGGTTATATCGAGGCGATGGGCGATGCCTTCATTCTGGCCGAACAGGATGGAAGGGTCGCCGGGATGATCCACTGGCAGGACGATTTCATCCACGCACTGCACATCGATCCTGCGGCCCAGCGCCAGGGCATCGGAACCGCCCTATTGCGGCACGCCGAAAACGCAATGTCCATATCCGGCGTAAAGATTGTCAGGCTCGAAACCGACACCTTCAACACCCAGAGCCGCGCCTTCTACGGGAGGCACGGCTATAAGGAAAAGGACCGCTATCCCGATACCCAATGGGACAGCGGTTTCACGACCATTCTGTTGGAAAAAGTGATCTAGAGCGCGTCCAGCAAATGTGGAATCCACTTTCGCTGTTCGGGAGCGCCGTCAACCAAAGACGTATGACCGGCTCAGCGTTTCCGTCAAACGCTGAGCCGGTCAGTCCTCGTTATACTCGGGTGCCGGCGCTTCGACCATGCCGAGCGCGTGCATATAGAGATCGAGGATCGCTTCCTGCTCGGCGCGCTCGTTGCGGTCCTGTTTGCGGATGCGCACGATCTGCCGCATCACCTTGGTGTCGAAGCCCGAGCCCTTGGCCTCGGCATAGACCTCCTTGATGTCGTCTCCGATCGCCTTCTTTTCCTCCTCGAGCCGTTCGATACGTTCGATGAAGGCGCGAAGCTGGTCGCGGGCGATTCCGTGATCGGACATGATGTTTCCTTCAGAAATGCTGGAATGGGACAAGCCGGACGCGGCTTTGCCCCTATCAAAACCAAGAGGCGCCCCTTCGCAAGCCTTGCCGGGATTTACCCACAATCTTGCCCGACCGGTTCGCTAGGCGCTGTCTCTAGACCTCTCGGCGTTAGGGCGCCGTCATGCCAGCGCCACCGGAATGGGCCAATTTGGCCCCTACGAAGGTCTTAGTCATTGACATATCGGGACCCCTTGAGCAGAAACATCATGCCCTTCAATTCACCCTCGCGAACCGCCATCGTGCCGTCAGTGCTCCGCCATAGCCTCGTCGCATTCGTCGCCTTTGCGGCAATCGCGCTGATGATGCCGTCCGAGGCGCGCGCCGACCTCAAGATCTGCAACCAGACCGCCAACACCGTTTCGATTGCCTTTGGCTACCGCGCAAGCACCGGCTGGCAGTCCGAGGGCTGGTGGGTCGCCGGCCCGGGCGCCTGCGCCACTGTCTTTCAGGGTCCGCTCACCGCGCGCTACTATTATCTGCACGCTGTGGACGATTTCGGCGGCGGCGCGTGGGATGGCACTGTCTATATGTGCACCCAGGACGCCAGCTTTACCATTTTCGGCGTTGAGGACTGTCTCGCCCGTGGCTATGAGCGCACGGGCTTTTTTGAGCTCGACACCGGCGACAACACCGACTGGACGGTGCAGTTGATTGAAACCAACATCAATCTGGATCCGCAATGAGAAGAAACCGCCGCGTCAAGATCCTCGCCACCCTCGGCCCTGCTTCATCCGATCAGAGCGTAATCGAGGAACTCGCGCGCGCCGGTGCGGATGTCTTCCGCATCAATATGAGCCATGCCAGCCACGACATGCTGCGCGACACCGTGGCGAGGATACGGGCGGTTGAAAAGGCGCTCAAATTCCCCATCGGCATCCTCGTCGATCTCCAGGGCCCAAAGCTCAGGATCGGCCGGTTCACCGACGGCGCCGTAACCCTCGCCAGGGGAGAAACATTCACGCTCGATGCCTCCGATGCGCCGGGCGACAAGACGCGCGTCCAGCTGCCCCATCCCGAGATATTGTCCGCCGTCGCCCCCGGTGAGCGGCTGCTGCTCGACGACGGCAAGATCGAGCTGCGCATAACGGCCTGCTCGCCCGAGGCGATCAATTGCGAAGTCGTTTATGGCGGCAAGCTTTCCGACCGCAAGGGCATCGCGCTTCCCGATACCATCCTTTCGGTTGGCGTCCTGACGGACAAGGACCGCGCCGACCTCCAGGCCGCGCTCGAGGTCGAAGCCGACTGGATCGCGCTCTCTTTCGTCCAGCGTCCCGAGGACATCATCGAGGTCCGCAAGACTGTTCAGGGCCGCGCTGGCGTTATGGCCAAGATCGAAAAGCCCCAGGCGATCGACCGGCTTGAGGAAATCATCCGGCTCTCGGACGCCATCATGATTGCCCGCGGCGATCTCGGAGTGGAAATGCCGCTCGAAACGGTGCCGGGGCTGCAAAAGCGCATGATCCGCCTCTGCCGCAAACTCGGCAAGCCGGTGGTCGTCGCAACCCAGATGCTCGAGTCCATGATCACCGCCCCTGTGCCCACGCGCGCCGAGGTTTCGGACGTCTCGATCGCCGTGTTTGAGGGGGCCGACGCCGTCATGCTCTCGGCGGAGAGCGCCTCGGGCGCCTATCCCGTGCAGTCGGTCGCCATGATGAACCGCATCGCCATCGCGGTCGAACAGGATGTGCTCTATCCCGGCATTATCCGCGCCCAGGCCACCGAACCCGAGGCCACCGCCGCCGACGCCATTTCGGCCGCGACCCGTCAGGTCGCCGAAACGCTCGATCTGGCGGCGATCGTCACCTACACTTCGTCCGGTTCGACCGGCATCCGCGCCTCGCGCGAGCGGCCCGCCAAGCCCATCATTGCCCTCTCGCCGAAGCTCACAACCGTCCGGCGCCTCTCGATCGTCTGGGGCCTGCACTGCGTCCAGACCGACGATGCCATTTCGCTCGAGGACATGGTCGACCGCGCCTGCTCGATCGCCTATCTCGAAGGCCTTGCCCGTCCAGGCGACCGTATCGCCATCACCGCCGGCGTTCCCCTCGGCACCCCCGGCGCCACAAACATGCTCCGCATCGCCTTTGTGGGTCAGGATGGGGCCGGAGGGTCGTAGGTCGGCCCGCTTTTGGCACGGAAACGCCTCTCGCTCCGATCGCTTCCCCGGCCTTGAGCCGGGATCCATACCTCCGCCATCCACGATGGTAGAAGCTGCGCTCCGGACCCCGGGTCGTCCCCGGGACAACAATGGGTGGGGTGCAACAAAAAACCCGCCTCAACGGGCGGGTTCTTCATCAGGCGATAGCGCCGGTCTCAGCCCTGGCGGGCCTTGAAGCGCTTGTTGACCTTGTTGATGATATAGACGCGGCCACGACGGCGCACGAGCTTGTTGTCCCGGTGCCGGGTCATGAGCGCCTTGAGCGAATTGCGGATCTTCATTTCTAGCCTCAGACAATAAGGAAATGGGCGGGGCTCAAGGCGCCGCTTCAAAGTTGCGCGGAACATAGGGGCAAAGCCCTTTTCTGTCAACGCGACTCCGGGAGCGTTTCCAGAATAAGTGGAGACCGATTATTCGGTCCGGAAACGTGACAAAACAAAGACTTGGACTCGTTCAGAGATTCCGTGAATCGCTGGGCGACTCCAAGGGCCCCGGAGCGGTCTCCCGGGCTGCCGGATCGCCCACTTCCCGCCAGCGGTGACAGGCCACCAGCCGGTCGCCCGGTAGGGTTTCGAGCGGCGGGATCACCTCTGCGCACAAGGGGATGGCATAGGGGCAACGGGTGCGGAAGCGGCATCCCGAAGGCGGGTTGATCGGAGAGGGAATTTCACCCACCAGCCCCTCGACATCGCGCGCGCGGGCACGGCGCGGATCGGGGATGGGCACGGCCTTGAGAAGCGCCCGCGAATAGGGGTGCCTTGGGTCGAGGTAAAGCTGCTCGCCGGTCGCAAGCTCGGCGATGCGTCCCAGATAGAGCACCAGAATCCGGTCCGATACGTGGCGGACGACCGAGAGATCATGGCTGATGAACACCAGCGTGAGCCCGAATTCATCCTTGAGTTCGGACAACAGGTTGAGGATCTGCGCCTGGATCGACACATCGAGCGCCGAAACCGGCTCGTCGCAGACGATCAGCTTGGGCTCTGTGATCAGGGCCCGCGCAATCCCGATGCGCTGGGCCTGCCCGCCCGAGAATTCATGCGGATAGCGGTTGATCATTTCGGGCAGCAGCCCCACCGCCTCCATCATCCGCACGACCCGCGCCCGCCGCTCCGTGCTCGAAATGTCGGGCCGCAAGGTCTTGAGCGGGTCCGAAATAATGTCGCCCACCGTCATGCGCGGGTTAAGCGATGCCAGGGGGTCCTGGAAGATGATCTGCAGATCCTGGCGCTTCTTGCGCATCTGTTCGGGCGCCAGCGCCATCAGATCCTGACCCAGCCAGAGGACCTTTCCCTCATCGGGGGAGATGAGCTGGAGGATGCAGCGCCCGAGCGTGGACTTGCCGCAGCCCGATTCACCCACGATCCCCAGCGTTTCACCCTTCTGGACCGTGAAATTGATGTCCTCGAGCGCGGTTAGCGTCAGCGGTTTGCGGAACAGCGAGGTCGGGATCGAGAAGGTCTTTTTGAGGTTCTCGATCCGCAAAAGCGGAGCCGTTGCCGTTGCGCCGGATTCAAGTGCATTCATGCTGAACGCTCCTCGGCAATGAGCGGGCCGGGGTAAAAGCACGCCTTCTTACGATCGCCCGCGCCGACCGGATCGAGCGGCGGGCGCTCGTTGAAGCATCTGTCGAAACGGAAGGCGCAGCGCGGATGGAACGAACATCCGGGCGGCAGGTGCTCAAGGCTCGGCGGCAAGCCCGCAATCGGGTTGAGCCGCCGCGCCCGCGCCTCGGGATCGGGCGTCGAGGAGAGGAGACCGAGCGTATAAGGATGGCGCGGATCGTAGAACAATTCGTCCACCGTCCCGGTCTCGACCGCCCTCCCCCCATACATGACCATCATGGAATCGGCGATCCCCGCAACGACACCCAGATTGTGGGTGATCATGACGAGCGCGGTGCCGAAATCGTTGGTGAGCTGGCGGAAGAGATCGAGCATCTGCGCCTGGACCGTCACGTCGAGCGCGGTCGTCGGCTCGTCAGCGATGAGGATTTTCGGGCGGCACAAAAGGGCCATGGCGATCATCACGCGCTGGCGCATGCCGCCCGAAAGTTCATGCGGATAGGCGTTGGCCCGCCGCTCGGGCGAAGGAATCCCGACGCGTTCGAGCATTTCGATGCATGCCTTGAGCGCCTGGTCCTCGCTATAGCCCTGGTGCTTGACCAGCACTTCGGAAAGCTGGCGCTTGACCTTGAGCGAAGGGTTGAGCGAGGTCATCGGATCCTGAAAGATCATCGCGATGTCCTTGCCCCGATAGGCGTCGAGCCGGTTCGGCGGCATGCCGACCAGTTCCACATCGCCCATTTTGGCAGACCCCGTAGCCCGTCCGTTCTTGGCAAGGAGCCCCATGATAGCAAGAAAGGACTGGCTCTTGCCCGACCCGCTCTCGCCGACCACGGCCAGCGTCTCGCCCTCCCTGAGGGAGAAATTAAGTTCGCGGACCGCGTGCACTTCGGATTTGTGCAATTCGAAGCTCACATTGAGGTCGCGCACGTCGAGGACAGTATTCATCAATCAACGGTCCTTTGGATCCAGTGCATCGCGCAGGCCGTCCCCGATAAAGGACAGGCAGAGCAACATTGTGACCAAAATGGCCGCCGGGAAATAAAGCAGCCACGGCATGACCTCGGCCACCGCGGCGCCCTGCGAGATCAGCGTGCCGAGCGAGGTCTGCGGTTCCTGGATGCCGAGGCCGAGATAGGACAGGAAGCTCTCGACGATGATGATCTCCGGCACCGTCAGCGTTGCATAGATCACCACCGGTCCGGTGAGATTTGGCACGATGTGGCGCATGATGATGGTGAAGGGCTTGGCGCCGCTCGCGCGCGCCGCCTCGACGAACTCCTTTTCCTTGAGCGCGAGCGTCTGCCCGCGCACGATCCGCGCCATCGTGAGCCATTCGACCAGTCCGATGGCGGCGAACAGCAGGATCGCGTTGCGCCCAAATATGACCATAAGGATGATGACGAAAAGGATGTAGGGCAGCGCGTACATGACGTCGACGATGCGCATCATGACCGCATCGACCCGCCCGCCGAAATAGCCCGACACAGCGCCATAGACGACGCCGATGATGACCGAGACCAGTGTCGCCACCAGCGCCACCAGCAGCGACATCTGCGTTCCTTGTAGCGAGCGCGCCAGCAGATCGCGCCCATTCTGATCAGTTCCCCAAAAATGGCCTGCCTCGTAATCGGGTGGGGCGCGGAAGGCGGTCCAGTCCACCTGCGCAAAGCCCCAGGGCACGAAATAGGGACCGACAAATGCCGCAACAACGATAAAGGCGAAGATCACCATCGAGACCAGCGCCGCCTTGTTGGCAAACAGGCGGCGCAGCGCGTCGTCGGTCAGCGAGCGGCCCTTGGGCGCGTCGAGCGATGCGAGCTTTTGGGCATAATCGGTGAGCACCGCATCTTTCTGGGTAATGCCGGGCATCAGCGATACCTTACTTTGGGATCGAGCCACGCATAAACGAGGTCGACGATCAGATTGAGGGCGATGATGAGCAGCATGTAGAAGAGCGTCGTACCCAGCACGAGGCCGTAGTCACGGTTGAGCGCGGCGGTGATGAAATAGCGTCCGATCCCGGGGAGGCCGAAAATCTGCTCGACCACCAGCGATCCGGTGAGAAGATAGGAAAGGCCCGGCCCCAAATAGGAGACGACGGGAATGAGTGCAGGCTTGATCGCGTGCCGGGCGAGAACCAGCCGCTCGCCCAAGCCCTTGGCCTTGGCGGTGCGTACGTAATTGGTGCCAAGCGTTTCGATCATCGAGCCGCGCATGAGCCGGGCAATCCGGGCCGCATGCGGCCAGGCGAGCACCGTGACCGGCATGACCAGATGCGCTATCGATCCGGAAACCCATCCCCCTGCGGGGAGCCAGCGCAGATAAACGCCGAAATAGAGCTGCATCAGGGCGCCGACGAGAAAATTGGGAACGATGAGGCCGACAGTCACGACCATGATGAGCATGTAGTCAGGCCATTTGTTCTGGTTGACTGCCGCAAGCGCCCCCACAAGGATGCCGACTGCCGTCGCGATGACGAAGGCGGTAAAGCCGAGCGTGAGCGAAAAGGGCAGGCCAAGCGCCATGAGCTCGGAAACCGAGAAATCATAGGACGCCATCGAGGGTCCGAGATCGCCGCGCAGCACGCCCCCGATATAGATGAGGTACTGCATGATCAGCGGCTGATCGAGATTGTAATAGGCCTGCACATTGCGCAGGACTTCCGGAGGCAATGGACGGCCCATGTCGAAGGGTCCCCCCGGCGCCAGCCGAAGAATGAAAAAGCAGATCGTCACAGCGATGAACGCGATCGGCAGAGCCGAAAGCACACGCCGGATTGCGTAACGCCACATGGACAGCAACCCCGAGCTTGTGAGGCGACCACCGCCCCGCAAAGGAGCGGGGCGGCAGCCTGAATTGAGGAAAAAAGCCGGTCGATTACTCGGTCTTGCTCATCCAGCGGGTGCGGTGCACGTCGCGCGCATTGGGCACAAAGCCTTCAACGGCAGGCGACACCACATTGCGCGAGACATAGAAGGCCAGCGGCAGCGCCGCATAGTCTTCCATTGCCATGGTCTCGGCTTCGAGCAGAATCTGCGCGCGGGCCTCGATATCGGTTTCGAGCGCGGACTCATTGAGAAGGGCGTCGAACTCGGGGTTGGAGTAGCGCCCGTAATTGTAGTCGATACCGGTCTTCAGCAGATCGAGCATGTTGATCGGGTCATTGTAGTCCATGATCCAGCCTGCACGACCGATGGAGTCGAAGTCGTTGTTCTGCAGTGCATCATAGTGCACCGCAACTTCGGAGTTGAAGAACGAGGTCTGAACACCAAGCTGCTCCCACATCGCGGCAATGGCGACGGCCAGACGCTGGTGGTTGTCATTGGTGTTGTACTTGATCTCGAGCTGGAGCGGGTTGTCCGGACCATAGCCGGCTTCCTCGAGCAGCGCCTTGGCTTCCTCCACGCGCTCTTCATAAGGCGTATCTGCCCAATCGTAGCGGAACTCCATGCCGTCATAGTTCGCCGTACCGGGAGGCACCCAGGAATAGGCGGCAAGTTCGCCCGTGCCCCAGAGCTGCGAGCCGATGACCTCACGGTTGAGAGCCATCGAGAGCGCCTTGCGCACATTGACGTCCTGCAGCTTTTCGGCGTTGTGGTTGAAGACGTAATAGTGAACGCCGAGATAGGGCGACACGTCCGCCTGACCCGGATAGTTGGCCTCGAACATGGCGAGCTGGTCTGCCGGGAAGTCTGTAAGCCAGTCGAACTCACCAGCGCGGAAGCGGTTGACCGCCGCATTGAGGTCGTCGATCGGATAGTACATGACCTCTTCGATCTGCACGTTTTCCGCGTCGTGATAAGTCTCGTTCTTGACCGAGCGGATGTGCGAACCCGGCTGCCACTCCGTGGGGATGTAGGGACCGTTGGCAACGATGTTTTCGGGCCGGGTCCAGTTCTCGCCATGCTCTTCGACAACATGCTGCGGTACGGGATAGGCGGTGTAGTGGGTCAGCGCCTGCAGGAAGAACGGCGCGGGATTTTCAAGCGTGATCTCGAGCGTCTTGTCGTCGACCGCGCGCACGCCCAGCTCTTCGACCGGCATGTCGCCGGCATTGACGGCTTCGGCATTCTTGATCGTGTACTGGAGATAGGCATAGCCGGCAGCGGTTTCGGGATCCATCAGGCGCCGGAACGCGAATTCGAAGTCATGGGCGGTAACCGGCTCGCCGTCCGACCACACGGCATCTTCACGAAGATGGAAGGTATAGACCGTGCCATCCTCGGAGATATCCCAGGATTCGGCCATGCCGGGAATGGCCTCGGCTTCGGGGTCTTCGGTCACGAGACCTTCGATATAGTCGCCGACGATGCGGTTTTCCCATGTGCCGCTGACGCGATGGGGGTCCAGCGATGCCGGTTCGCCGCCATTTGAAATGTGCAGCGTCTGGGCAAGCGCGGAACCCGACATGGCCATGGCCACGAGACCGGCCAGTAGGCCGCCCTTTAGGACCGTTCCGAATTGCATGATGTTCGTCTCCTTTGTTGGACGTTGTCGTGTTTCCAGCCTCTGGCCACCCTCTTGGTGAAACGGGATGGCTCGGTTCGTCGCAGCGGAGGAAAAACTTTCTCCGCAGCAACGAATACGAGCGTATCCTTGCTCGATTTCCCTTTGCAAGTGCTAATGCTGGGCGCGCTCGACAAGCGCGGCGACGCCCATGCCGCCTGCGGTGCAAACCGAAAGCAGCGCACGCGATTTATCGAGCGTATTCAACATTTTGGAGGTCATGCCGAGGATCCGTGCGCCCGTCGCCGCAAAGGGGTGGCCATAGGCGATGGAGGAGCCATAGACATTGATCTTTTCAACAGGGATGGTCCCCAGGGGCTCGTCGCGCCCCAGCACCTTCCGGTTGTATTGGGGATCTTCCCAGGCCTTGAGCGAGCACAGCACCTGCGCAGCAAAGGCTTCGTGCAGCTCGAACAGGTCGATATCGGCAAACGAAAGCCCAGAGCGGCGCATCAGATCCGAAACCGCGATGGTCGGCGCCATCAGCAACCCGTCGCCATGCGCGAAATCGTTCGCCGACACAGCGCCCATTGTGAGCCATGCCAGCACCGGCAGACCCCGCTCGCGCGCCCAGTCCTCGCTCGCCAACAGCACCGAGGAGGCGCCATCGGTCAAAGGCGTGGAATTGGCCGCCGTCAGTGTGCCCTTGCCCGAGCGCTTGTCGAAGGCCGGCTTCATCGTGGCCATTTTCTCAAGACTGGTGTCAGGCCGGATATTGTTGTCCCTGACGATCCCCGCGCAGGGAACGACGAGATCGTCATGGAACCCTTCGTCATAGGCCCGGGCGGCGTTCTTGTGGCTCCTGAGGGCCACCTCGTCCTGAGCCTCGCGGGAAATACCCCACTCCTTGGCCATCAACTCGCAATGCTCGCCCATCGATAGCCCGGTCCGGGGCTCCTGGGTCGAAGGGGCGACCGGGGTGATCTCGCCCAGATTGAAGCCCTTGAAAGCAGCGAGCTTTTCGCCCGCCGTCCGGGCGCGCGAAAGCGCGATCATGCGCTTTTGCATTTTCGGCCCCAAGACCACCGGGCTGTCCGACACGGTGTCCGAACCCCCTGCGATCCCGCTGTCGATTTCGCCTGTCGCGATCTTGGCGGCAAGCACCAGCGCGGCCTGAAGCGAGGTGCCGCAGGCGATCTGCATGGTCGTGCCCGGCGTGAGAGGCGACAGCCCCGCATCGAGCAGGGCTTCGCGGGCGAGGTTGAAATCGCGTGAGTGCGAGATGACCGAACCGGCCATCACTTCGCCCACGCGCTCCCCCTTGAGCCCGAATTTCTCCGCCAGCCCGCCAATGGCGGTAGCAAGCATGGAGAGATTGGTCTCGTTCTCATAGCCGGTATGGGCGCGGCAGAAGGGGATGCGCGCGCTGCCGACAACGGCGACTTTGCGAAGGGTCTGTGTCATCTGTCCTGCCTAAACCTTTCCATCCTGCCGCGCCTTGAGCGGACCGCCCAGGAACGGTGCAAAGCCGGTACCCAGAATCATGCCGATATCGGCATGATCGGCATTTTCGACCACGCCCTCGGCCACGACCTCCTCGACCGCATCGACGAGGGGCTGAACCAGATCACGGCCAAGGCCCGGCAGGTTCGCATGCGCGGGAGCCTTTTGCTTGACCGGCTTTCCGTTCTCCCATTTGTAGAAACCCTCGCCGGTCTTGCGGCCAAGCTTTCCCTGGGCGATGAGCCTTGCGAACTTGCTGTCCTCGGGCACTTTCTGCCCCAATTCGCGCGCAACCGACGCGCCGACATCCAGGCCGACCGTGTCCATCAACTCGATCGGCCCCATCGGCATGCCAAAGGCGACGGCAGCCGCATCGAGCTGCTCGGGGCTTTCGCCCTTTTCCACCCGGTCCACCGCTTCGAGCATGTAGGGCATCAGCGCGCGGTTGACGAGGAAGCCGGGCGCCGACTTGACCACCACGGGAGATTTCCCGATCGCGAGCACAAAGCTGGCGCCCCTGCGGATCGCCTCCTCGTCATTGAGCCTTGACTTGATCACCTCGACCAGAGGCAATTGCGCCACCGGATTGAAGAAATGCAGCCCGATCAGGCGTGAGGGGTTATCGAGCTTTTCCGCGATGCGTTCGAGTTCGATGGACGAGGTGTTGGTCGCCATGATCGCATCGGGTTTCATGCGCCTTTCGGCGGCCCCGAAAATCTCCTGCTTGACCTCGAGCTTTTCAACCACCGCCTCGATCAGGACATCGGCGCGGGGAATGCCCTTACCCTCCACGTCCGGCTGGAGCCGGGACATCGCGGCATCGACCGCCTGTCTGGTCTTGAGCCGCTTCTTGAATAGCGTTTTCGCCCGCTCGAGCGCGGGGTTGATGCGCTCGAGGTCCATGTCCTGAAGCGTCACGGCAAGGCCGCGCATCGCGCACCAGGCGGCGATGTCGCCGCCCATCACACCTGCGCCGACCACATGGACACGCGCAAGTTTGGGCTTGTCGCTACCCTTGACGCCGAGCTTCTTGAGGCTCTCGGAGAGAAAGAAAACGCGCCGCAAATTCTGTGCCGTGGGCGAACCCATCAGCGGCACGAAGGCGTCGATCTCGGCCTTCATCATCGCTTGCGGGTCATCGCCATGCTTTTCGAAAAGATCGATCAGCGCGAAGGGTGCGGGGTAGTGGTCCTTGTTGACCTTCTTTGCCGTCTCCTCGCGCATCTTGTCCGCGATCCGTCCCCGGATCGGCCCCATCGCCATCACCCGCTTGGCAAAGGGCGCCGGGGCGGATTTGCGCTTGGAGAGGATCGCCTTGCGCGCTTCCCAGCGCAGCATGTCCGGGTGCCGGACCAGCTTGTCGACGAGATTGATGCGCCGCGCAGCGCTGGCCGAAAGATTGCGGCCGGTGAGCATCAACTGCATCGCATCGACCGGCCCCGCCTGGCGGATCGATCGGCCGGTCCCGGCAAATCCGGGGAAGATGCCGAGTTTGACCTCGGGGAAGCCGAGCTTGGTCTTGTCGTCATTGACGGCAATCCGGTAATGCGCGGCCAGCGCCAGTTCGAGCCCGCCGCCTACGCAGAAGCCCGATATTCCGGCAACGAACGGTACAGCAAGATCCTCGATGCGCTGGAAGAGCGCGTGGGTGAATTTGAGCGCCTCGGGCAGCACCGCCGGATCGCTCATGGAATCGAATTCGGAAATGTCGGCGCCGGCAATGAAACCCGCTTTTCCTGAAAGCAGCGCCACGCCGGCGATCGATCCCGCCCGCGCAAGGTTCTCGACATGGGTGATGACGGCGTCGAGTTCGGTCAGCACTTCGCGGCTGAGCACATTGACCGGCGAATCCGCAACATCGAGGGTCAGCCAGCCGATCTGCTCGATATCGACCGAAAAACGCCAGTGGCGCAGATTTGAGACATCGGATTGTGCCAAGGCTCTTTCCTTTCAGGGCTTCAGCAATTTGAAATGTTGCTGGTCCTACTCCGCCGCCGCATTGAACCCGTTGGGCGAAACGGCCTGGGGACGCGCAAGTTCATCGGGCGCGAAATCATCGACCCTGATCACGCGATCGGTCGCCTCATCGGCCGCGCGCATGATCTGCGCCTCCTCCGGGGTGAGAACACCTGCCGCCACCGCGTCCTCGATAGCATCGCGGTCCAGCCGGCGATGGATGACGCCCTTCTTGATCGCGCGGAAGAACTTCTTTTCGATCTCGGCAGCGGCCTCGACCTTGATCAGCGCATCTTCGAGCACGCCTAAGCGGTCATCGGGATCGAAAGAGAGATAGACGCCGCGCGTCAGCCGGTCGCGCAGTGCCGACTGACCAAGCACGGACCTGGCCAGCCGGAAATTCTCGCGATCCCTCGCCGGCCGCGCATGCCGCCCGAGCGGGAAGATGAGGAAATTGAGGGCAAAGCGCAGGAAGGGATTGGGAAAGTTGTCGATCACCTCGCCCAGCGCCTTTTCGACCCCGGCGATGCGGTCGCGTGCAATGGCATCGACGATGGGCACGTCCTCGGGCATCCGCCCGTCATCCTCGAACCGCTTGAGCGCGGTCGAGAGAAGGTAAAGCTCGGAGAACGCATCCGCCATCCGGCCCGAGAGCATCTGCTTGCGCTTGAGATCCCCGCCCAGGAACGCGACCGTCCAGTCCCCCGCCAGCGCAAAGCTCTGCGAATAGCGGTGCAACTGCCGGTACCAGCCCTTGAGCTCATGTTCGACAGGGCTCGAGGCAAAACGCCCGAAGGTGAGATTGTGGAACAAGGATGCCGTGATGTTACGTAGTATGAAGCCGATATGGCCCGAGAAGGCCGCATCGAACTGCCTGAGGCCCGCCTGCCTGTCCGGGTGCTGCGCCGCCTGCACTTCCTTCAAGAGATAGGGATGCGCCCTCAGCGCGCCCTGCGCGAAGGTGATGAGCGTGCGGGTGAGGATGTTGGCGCCCTCGACTGTGATGGCGACGGGGACATTGGCATAGCCCGAAAAGAGATAGTTCGAGGGCCCGTCCTGCACCGCGCGCCCGCCATGGATATCCATGGCATCATTGATGCGGTGACGCATTTCGTCGGTCGTACGGTACTTGAGCGCCGCGGAAATCACGGCCGGCTTCTGGCCCTCATCGACAATGGCAGCGGTCACCGAGCGGGAAGCCTCGAACTGATAGGCGGACTTGACCATCCGCGCCAGCGCCTCGCCGACGCCCTCCATCATGCCGATTGCAATGCCGAACTGGCGCCGGATGCGCGCATAGGCGGAGGTTGCACGCAGCGCCGCCTTTATCGAAATGGTTCCGATGGCGGGAAGCGATATCGCGCGGCCGGTTGCAAGGCATTCCATCAGCATCCGCCAGCCCTGCCCCGCATATTCGGGGCCCCCGATCAGGAAATCGAGCGGGATGAAGACATCCTTGCCCGAAGTCGGCCCGTTCATGAAGGCCGCCCGCGCCGGGAAGTGGCGGCGGCCGATATTGACGCCGGGATAATCGGCGGGGATGAGCGCGAGGGTGATCCCTACTTCCTCGCCCTTGCCCAGATGATTGTCCGGATCATAGAGATTGAAGGCCACCCCGAGCAGCGTCGCCACCGGCGCGAGCGTGATATAGCGCTTGTCCCAGGAGAGGCGCACGCCAAGGACGGATTTGCCCTCATATTCACCATAGGTGACCACACCCACATCGCGCATGCCCGCCGCGTCCGACCCCGCGTGAGGTCCCGTAAGCGCAAAGCAGGGGATTTCCTCACCCCTTGCGAGGCGCTGGAGATATTTCCCCTGCTGCTCAGGCGTGCCGTATTTTTCGAGGAGTTCGCCCGGTCCGAGCGAGTTGGGTACCATCACTGTGATACCGGCCGCGACCGAGCGCGAGGCAATCTTGGAGACGACCTGGCTCTGCGCCTGTGCGGAAAAACCGAGCCCGCCATGCTCCTTGCCGATGAGCATGCCGAAAAAGCCCTTGTCCTTCAGAAACTGCCAGACCTCGGGAGGGAGATCGAGCCTGTTGTGGCGCGTGTCCCAATCATCGATCATGGCGCAAACGTCTTCGCACGGACCGTCAAGGAAGGCCTGTTCCTCGTCTGTAAGATCGGGTTTGCGGATATCGAGAAGCTTATCCCAGTCGGGACGGCCAGAGAAGATTTCGGCATCCCAGCCGACCGTTCCGGCATCTAGCGCCTCCTGCTCGGTGCGCGAAATGCGCGGCAGGATGGCCTTGACCATCCGATAGGCAGGACCTGTCAGCACCGCGCGCCTGATGGGCGGGAGCGAGAGCAGGCCGAGAATAGCCGCCGGGAGCAATGCGATCACCCAGCCGGCAACCGAGTTCGAAAAGGCCAGCCCGTCCTCGGGCCGCAGCATCGCCAGAACACCGATAACGAGCGCTGCCAGCGCCCATTGCCAGAGAGGTGACTGGCGGATGGCCAGTATGAAAAAGGCGGCTAGCGCGAGAACCAGTAATGCCCAAGCCATCAGGCGGACCTCCTCTAATGGCCAAGCCTCGCGCACGACGCGCCGCTCCGGCCGTTAAATTCTCCATCGATGCTCCGGCCGCCGCCAACTTCTCACTGCAGCGACCGGCCCGTTGCTGGAAAGCATACACCCATGGACGTTAACGTCAACCTACTGACTATTGCGTCAGCCGTAGCGGCACAACGGTCCTGCTTCTCCACGCGTTCGAGATTCCAACGCATTTCTGCCGCATTTGTTGCAACTGCACGCTCACCGGCGGCGTTCCCTCCCAAAAGCGTCAGTCATGCTGACGCGCGTTAGCCTTTTGACGCTTACGTAAGCCTATGACATATTTGAGACAAGGAGAAGGGCAAAAGCCCGCCCGGAGGAGAACATCATGAACGACACTGCAGCTGCGGCCATCCGACCCTGGATCAAATCCTATCCCGAGGGGATAGAGTGGGAAGCCGAGATCGACACGACCCCGGTTCACGAGCAGTTCCTCGCCTCCTGCGCCCGAATGGGCGACGCTACCGCGCTTGATTTCATGGGCGCGACCACGAGCTTTCGCGAGCTCGGCACCAAGGTCAACGCACTGGCCGGCGCGCTGCAGAAAGAACTCGGCATCAAGAAGGGCGATCGGGTCGCCCTGCTCCTGCCCAACACCCCCTATTACGTCATCGCCTACATGGCCGTGCTGCGCACCGGCGCGACGGTCGTCAATTGCAACCCGCTCTATTCGCTTTCCGAACTCACCCATATCGTTTCCAATTCCGGCGCAGAGGTGATGATCACGCTCGACCTCAACGTCACCTTCTCCAGCGCCGAAAAGCTGGCCGCCCAGGGGCACGTCAAGAAACTGATCGTGGCGCATTTCCCGGACGTGCTGCCGGGCCTCAAGAAATTCCTCTTCAAACTGGTCAAGGGCAAGGATCTGGCGCATCCGGCACGCTCCTCCGCCGCAAGCGCCGTGATCGGCTTTGACGATCTCGTCGCCAAAAACCATGCCCCGGCCCCGGTCGAGATCGACGCGCACAAGGATGTGGCGGTCCAGCAATATACCGGGGGCACCACCGGCACGCCCAAAGGGGCCATGCTCAGCCATGCCAATATCGCGGCCAATATGAGCCAGATCGACAAATGGGGCGACGGGCTCTTCTACCCGCCCTCGAAGATCATCGCGGTCCTGCCCTTCTTCCACATCTTCGCGATGACAGTGTGCATGAACGTGCCGCTCTGCTCGGGCGCCCAGGTCGTGATGCTGCCGCGCTTCGAGATGAAGACCTTCCTCTCGACCCTCAAGCGCACAAGGGCCAATGTCCTGCCCGCCGTGCCGACCCTGCTTCATGCGCTCGCCACCAAATCTACCGCGACCCCCGAACTGCTCTCCTCGATCGAGGTTGCTATATCGGGCGGGGCGGGCCTGCCCGGGGAAACGCGGGATGCCTTTGCGCTCAAGTCAAAGGCCCTATTGGCCGAAGGTTATGGCCTTACCGAAACCTCGCCCGTCGTCGCCTGCGCCGCTTTGCGCAAGCCCTCCAAGCGCGGTTCGATCGGCCTGCCGCTTCCAGGCACTGAGGTGAAATTCGTGAGCCTCGAGGATCCGGACAAGGAGGTGCCGCAGGGCGAGCGCGGGGAACTGACGGTCAAGGGCCCGCAGGTGATGCTGGGCTATTTCAGCAATGAGGAGGCGACCAGGGAGGTCTTTACGTCCGATGGCTATCTGCGCACCGCAGATGTCGGCTATATGGACGAGGACGGCTATCTCTTCCTTGTCGACCGCATCAAGGATCTCATCATCTGTTCGGGCTTCAACGTCTATCCGCGCGCCATCGAGGACGCCATCTACCGGCATCCCGCGGTGGACGAAGCCAATGTCATCGGTGTAAGGGACGAATATCGCGGCGAAGCGCCCGTGGCCTATGTCAAGCTCAAGGCAGGGGAGACACTCGACGAGGCAACGCTCAAGAGCTTTTTGAAGGAGCATCTCTCCAAGCTCGAAATGCCGCGCGAGATCATCTTCCGCGATGAGTTGCCCAAGACCATGATCGGCAAGCTCTCCAAAAAGGATCTGCGGGAAGACTATGAACGGCTCAAGGGCAAAGGGGCATGAGGTGAACCGCATCGACACCGAAAAGAGCGAATTGTTCGCCATTGCCGATCTAGCAAAGGAGTTCGGCATTTCGACCCGCGCCATCCGCTTTTACGAAGCCAAGGGCCTGCTGCAGCCCGAGCGGGTGGGCGGCACGCGTGTCTTCCGGCGGCGCGACCGCGCCCGGCTCATCCTCATCCTGCGCGGCAAGCGGCTCGGCTTTTCCCTGCGCGATATCCAGGAATATCTGGGGCTTTACGACGCCGACAGCACCCAGACCGCCCAGGTCAGGCTGCTGGTGGAAAAGGTCGACGAGCGCCTGCAATTGCTGCGCAACCAGCTCGAAGACCTCCAGACGACGATTTCCGAGCTCACGGAAATCCGGCAGCTGGCCGATGAACGTCTCAAATCTGCCCGATAGAGCATTTCCGCGCCAGCGAAATGCGATAAATCAACAACTAGTGCGCGAGCGGCCAAAGATTGAGAACCTCTAGGCGCGGCGGCGCGTCTCCCCCTTCTCGCCGCGTTCACCCATCCAGTGCTCGAAGGAAGTCCGGTCCAGCGGGCGCGAATAGTGAAAGCCCTGGTGGACCGTGCAGCCGAGCGCGGTGAGAAACCGCCGCTGCGCGTCCGATTCCACCCCCTCGGCGACCAGCGTCATGTCGAGGCTTTGCCCGATACAGATCACCGCCGTCACCACCGCCCGCGCGGATTCATCATCCTCGATCCGGTCCATGAAGCTGCGGTCGATCTTGAGCTCGGTCACTGGCAGGCGCGCGAGCAGCGAAAGGCTCGAATGGCCGGTGCCGAAATCGTCCATGGAGAGCCGGATGCCCATTTCCGCCAGCTCCCGCACATTGGCCACGACCGACGGCGTTTCCTCCAGCATCAGCCCTTCGGTAATTTCGATGGTAAGATCGTCCGGCCCGAGGCCGTTCTGCTCGAGGCACGCCGCCACGCTCTTGCAGAACCCTTCTTTTCGGAACTGCTGAGGGGAGATGTTGACCGAGACGGTGGGCACATCGAGGCCCCGCGCCCGCCAGTCGGCCAGTTGCGCGCAGGCCGTGCGCATCGCCCAGGACCCGATGGCCTCGACCACGCCAATCTGCTCTGCAATGGGAATGAACCGTCCCGGGCTCACCACCCCGAATTCGGGATGCGTCCAGCGCGCCAGGGCCTCGGCGCCATAGAGCCGGCCGGTGCTGCAGTCGATCTGCGGCTGATAGACCAGTTCAAGCTCATCCCGGGCAATCGCCTCGCGCAGCGCCGTGCCAAGCACCAGCCGCTCCTTGTTGAGGGCCTGGGAATTGGGATCGTAAAAGCTGTATGTGCCGCGAGATTGCGCCTTTGCTGCATACATTGCCGTCTCGCAATGGCGCAACAGCCCATCGACATCCTGCGCATCGCGCGGATAGAGCGCGATCCCCACGCTAGAGGAAACCGGCAGCGCGACCCCCGCCGCTTCGACAGGCTCGAGCAGCGAGGCAATGACGGTCCGGGCGTGAAGCGCCGCCTCGTCCTCGCCGGCCCCATCGACCGCAATGACAAAGGCATCGCCGGTGAGACGGCAGACGCTGCCCTGCCGGGCAAAGTTCTCTGCCAGCCGTGCGCCCACAGCCGCCAGCACGCCGTCGCCCACCGGCGCGCCGAAAGTGTCGTTGATGTCCTTGAAGCGATCGATATCGACGCAAAGGAAGGCCATGCGGCGCTTGCGCTCGCCATCCCTGTTCAGCTTCTCACCCATCTCGCGCCGCAGCGAGGCGCGATTGGGCAGGCGGGTGATCGCGTCGAAATAGGCAAGCTGGTTGATCCGCGCCTTTGCCTCCTGGCGCTCGATGGCCATTCCGGCCAGATGCACGCAGGTATCGACGATCTGCTGGTGCCAGGGACTCGGCTCGCGATTGTTGGCGAAATAGAACGCAAAAGTGCCCGCCACCTTGCCGTTTCGCATCAGCATCGGCGTAGACCAGCATGCCCTGATTCCGAGTTCGAGAAAGGGCGCACGGTAAGCCGCCCAGGCAGGATCGACGGTGATATCGGGCGTCACCACCGCCTCGCCACTCGCCGCCGCGGCCCCGCAAGTGCCTGCAGCCTCGTTGACGGCCACGCCGTCGATCAGCTCCAGAATATGGGCCGGCAGCGACGGCGCCGCCAGCACGTGCATCGTGCCTGTCTGATCGACAGAAGCGACCGAGCACACGACATCGGGCGCCAGGGCCTCGACCTGCGAGCAGATCGAGCCCATGAGTTCGGCCAGCGGCACGTCGCGCGCCAGAGCTTCGAGCACTTCGCGCTGGAGCACCTGAAGCCTTTTGGTGCTGGTGATGTCGGCCAGCATGGCAACGACGTGAACGAGTTGGCCCTCGCTATCGAAAACCGGCTCGATCCGCGCCGAGACCCATATCGGGTCGCCATTCTTGGTGCGCAGCAGGAGATCGTCATGGAAGGCCGTTTCGCCTGAGCCCGTATGCCGGGCGCGCTCGTGAAGGCGCAGATCGGTCATCGGGCCGGCCAGCAATTCCCAAGGCGGGGTTTGCTGGGCGTCCTCGAGCGAATAGCCGAAAAGGGCCGTGAAGGCTGGATTGATGTAGCAAAGATTGCGCTCGGCATCCGAAATCAGGATCGCCCGGTCGGTCCGGGAGATCGCCATTTCGATGTAGCCGAGCATCGCAGCCCGGTTTTCGGGCGCCTGCCGCTTTTGTGGACCGATCTGCATCTACCGCCCACACCCCTCGCTTTGTGCGGCGGCTCCCCCGCCTTCTACCAGTCTGGGGGGCAAGAATTAACGATTTCTGATTCGGGGCGGCACCAGCCGGGCCACCTGCCCGCTGGGTTAACAAGCGGCTTAACCGATCGCTACAACATCGTTTTCGAGCGCAAAGGCGATCGGATCGCCTTCGGGCAGGGCAATGGCGTCGGCGATGGTTGTCTTGTCGAGCACGCCCCGCGTGGCATCGGCAACCCGCGCAAAGACACGCCGCGTCTCGCAGCTTGTCTCCTCAAGGCAGTCGGCGCATTTGCGATAGGCGGTGATCGAAAGACATGGCAGCGGGGCGATGGGGCCGTCGATGATGCGCAGCACTTCGCCATAGGTGATCTTGTCGGCGGGGCGCAATAGCACATAGCCCCCTCCCTTGCCGCGTTTGGACGTCAAAAGCCCGTGCCGCTTGAGATCGAGCAGGATCTGCTCGAGGAATTTTTTGGGGATCCGGTGCATCCGCGCGATGTCGGAAATGACGAGCGGTTCGTTCTGGGGCGCGCGTGCCAGGGCCACAAGGGACCTCAGCGCGTATTTTGCCTTCTGCGAAATCATGGGCAAACCAATGGTTTGGCCGACCGGCCCGGATGGGCCGTTGAAAGCCTATAGACTTTGTCAGCTATACCGCAGTCGCGCCAAAGGCGCAATTGCGGGCCCTTCGTCAGCTCTGGGCCGCCGAGGTCGTCAGCGAGAGCTCGCGCTGGGCATAGGGATCGACATGGATCGCCAGCACCAAAAGGCTGGAAAAGGCAACGATCGCGAATATGACCAGGGCATGGATGCCCGCGCGCGGACGGTCCGGATGGACGGCCGCGATTGCGACCATCGCCATCATCATCAGCACGAGGACCAGGTACCATTTCGACTCATCGACAAGGCTCACCCCGACCGCCAGCCTGTCATTGCGCGCATCCTGCAACTCGTCGAAATCCTGCACGACCTTGGCAACGAGCGGGGAAGGAACGCCCGATTGGGCAAGCGCGATAATTGCGATCCGCATCGCCTGCAGCGTTTCATCGACCTCGGGATCGGCAACGCTGTTCCCGCTCTCGCCCCATTCGCGGGTTGCCACAAGCTGTGCATATGAACGTGTGGCCTCGTGCAACGCCGGCAGGTCGAGCGCGGCCGGTGCCGAGGCACCCAGAAGCCGCGTCACCGATGAGCGCTCGGCTGCCGCGGCCCTGTCGGCCTGTGCGCCCAGCGTCCAGATATCGGCGGCCGCAAAACCCAGCGCCAGCGCCCAGCTTGCCGCGATCACCCCGATAAAGGTCGGAACCGGAGCCGCCAGCGGCGCAAACCCGGCACGCGTATAAAAGACCAGCAGGGCAGCGGCCAGCACCGTCGCCAGAGCGACGACGGCAAAAAGCGCGGCAACCAGCATCGGCGTGGGCAAGGACAATATGGCGTGCACGGCAATTTCCCCCGATTCGAACACCGGCAAGACTGGCAAGGGCTCGTGCCCCTGTCCAGCCGCGCCCGAACCTTGCCCGCATTCCCGCAACCGCTGCTCGCCGGGCCGGCAACAAAAAAGGGCGCCCGAGGCACCCTTTTTCAAAGCCGGCAATGGACCCACCACTATTTGGCGGCAGTATTCCGCCGGTGCTGTTTGAGCTTGCCGGCGCGCGCAGCGACATCATTGGCTTCTTTTGCCAGCCGCAGCGCCCGGAGGCGTGCCGTCTTTTCCTGCGTCGCGCGGAGCTCGGCCTCAACCTCGCTCATGGCGGTTTTTTCCCGCCTGGTGATCGAGGCGAACCGGCTTTCGGCGGCAGTGCGGAGCGTGCTTGTCATGGTTTGTCCAAACCGGATCAGGGCCGCCGCTTGGGCGGCCCTTTTTCCTTAGCTGGCGAGCTGGAGGTTGGTCGCCGAAGTCTTGCCGTCACGGCCCTGCTGAAGGTCGTAGGAAAGCTTCTGGCCCTCGGCGAGACCGGAAAGACCAGCCTGCTCGACAGCAGAAATATGGACGAACGCGTCCTTGGAGCCGTCGGTCGGCGTGATAAAGCCGAAGCCTTTGGTGGCATTGAAGAATTTGACGGTGCCATTAATCATGGAAATATACCTTTGTTGGCTCGGACAGATATGCGCGAGCAGATTTCCGCCCCCGAAACATTCAGGGCCGGTACGTTCGCAAATATCGAAGGGTAGCCAAGCAATCCGGCTGTGCCGGTGATCAGGTAGCCATGACGGCTGAAAACGTAAAACACTATATGGGGTCCCGCAGCCAGATTGCAATAGCGATGACGATCTGGTCCTTGGCCGGGATCCGGAATGGACGCTGGTGCGCCTGCAACACTGGCCCGATAAAACCTACTGAATAGGCCCGATCAGCCGCTGGTATTCTTCTTCGGGCTTCCCATAAGCGTCGGTCGCGAAATCCTTGAGCGCGTCGCGGTTCCGGATGGAAACATAGCCCCGCTCCGCCCGGATGAAGCCGTTGCCTTCGAGCACGTGCAGGGCCGTGGTTACGCTCGGCCGGCGGACCGCAAGCATGAGCGCAAGAAATTCATGGGTCAGCGCCATCTCGTCGCCATCGGACCTGTCGTGGCACATGAGCAGCCAGCGCGCCAGCCGCTCGTCGACCTGGTGCACCGCATTGGAGAGCGCGGTGTACGATATCTGGGTCGACAGGCTGTGAAGGTAACACCCCAGAAGGTTCCTGAACATCGGGCATTGTTCGAGGCAGTCATGGAAATCGGCCAGGGACAGCCGATGCGCTTCGCCCCGGCCCTGGATGACGATGTCATGCATGCTGATATTGGCCCCGACCGCAGCGCCGCTGGGCGAAAAGCCTTCCCGCCCGAAAATTCCCGCCTCGGCCCTGTTGCCTTCCGGGGACACTGCGATGATCGAACCGATGCCCGTTTCCGGAAAATAAACCGCCTCGACCGGCCTGCCCGAATGGGCAATGTGGAAGCCCTTGTCCATCGGGACAGGCTCGAGCCGCTCTCCGACAAAGTCGAACTCGGTCCTGGGAATTCTTGAAAGTAAGCTGTTCCTGATGGAATGCTGCTGAAGCGACACTTGCCCCTCCTTTATTGGGGCAAGAGCGCATGTCTCCCAGCCGTTCGCGCCCGAAAAATTGCGAAACGATCATGCACCTTAACCGCAAAACGTGGCTTTTGCACGTTCGGTACGTTGGCTGACCGAAATCGGGCCGTCGCAATTTACGCCTATAGTCTGGGGTTTCCCTTTTTACTTGTGCAGCGGCCCTCATGCGCAACGCGTCCCAGAACCTGATCATCGTCGAGGATGACCCGCTCATCGCAATGATGATCGACGCCGAAGTGCGTGACCTTGGCTGGACGGTGCAGGGAATCGCGCGCACCGAGCAGGCGGCCTATGACCTGCTCCAATCGGCAAATCCCGATCTGGCATTGCTCGACATCAACCTCGGCTCCTCGACCAGCCTCGCCATTGCCACTCAGTGCCAGGAAAGAGGCACCGCCGTCCTGTTCCTTTCCGGATACGCGGCCTCCGAGCTTCCCGCCCGCTGCGCATCGGCGCCGATCCTCTCCAAGCCCTTCTCCTCAGCCGATCTCGAACAAAGCATAAATCGCGCGCTGAGCCTGCAAAGCCAGTAAGCGCGGTGACGCGATGTGCTGGATGAAACCAAAAATGGTGGGAGTAACTGGGATTGAACCAGTGACCCCTGCCGTGTGAAGGCAGTGCTCTCCTTGTGCGCCTAACGGCACACGCGAAAAGACTGAATAAATTCAGCTGCTTGCGCAGTCTACGATCTTTTCTGGAGCTATACAACCCTTGCCGAAAATACCCCAAAACAGGGTCTGGTGTGGCGTGAGTGTGGCAAACGACCGGTCCTAATCCGCTGC
This sequence comes from uncultured Pelagibacterium sp., assembly GCA_964429025.1. GTDB lineage: Bacteria > Pseudomonadota > Alphaproteobacteria > Rhizobiales > Devosiaceae > Pelagibacterium. The sequence goes on along the minus strand of CAYSBF010000008.1, from coordinate 8,776 downwards.
CTCGATTGAGAGTGTCAGCCCAGCGCAGGCTCAGGATTTCTCCCCGCCTCATGGCCGTCTCTAGTGCAAATTCGACAATCAGGATGATCGACCGATTGCGGGACTGGTTTGCAGCGCCCTTGAGACGATCGAACTCCCCTGCCCTCACTCTCCGTTGGCGTCTGGCATCCGGCGCGTCAAATGACAGGGACGAAATTGGGCAGTCCTTTATGGGGATTTGCCACTCGGTCCGCGCATGGCGGAACATGTGCTTCAATGGTGTGAGTTGACGCTTGAGCGTGGCAGGTGAAACCGTCTCCAACCGTTCATCCCGGTACCGGGCAAAGTCGGCCACCGATATATGAGACAGGGGCTTGCGACAGATCGCGTGACGCAGGAAGGCTTTGAGTACGATCCGCTCAATCTCGCCTCCCTTCTTCTTGATAGCCACCTTGTCCCGATACCTGGTGACCAGATCGCCCAAGGTGATTTGTTCCAGAACCCTGCGGTCGGGGGATAGCTCGTGCCTGTCAGCCTTGGTTTCTGTGAGCCGCGCCCACTCCCTTGCGTCAGAGAGTTTATGGAATGAACGGGTGAGTGATGGAAAGCCTTTGCGGCGAACCTGGGCTTCGAATTTGTCACCCCTTTTGCGTATGGTAGCCATGATCAGACCTCTCGGTGTGGCGTGAACGTGGCAGCCAAACCAATCAGTCTTTTCTGTTGCCCAAGGACTCCGCTAAACGTTTGATTTATTTAGCGAAAAATGGTGGGAGTAACTGGGATTGAACCAGTGACCCCTGCCGTGTGAAGGCAGTGCTCTCCCGCTGAGCTATACTCCCGTCAGACGGCTGGTGCGTCTGGTAAACCTGCCACCAAGGACCGGCAGGAGGAGAGAGTGGTGGGCGTAACTGGGATTGAACCAGTGACCCCTACGATGTCAACGTAGTGCTCTCCCGCTGAGCTATACGCCCATCTCTCACTCACAGGGCCGCGCGGTGCTGCCTTGCGTGGGGCGGATACACCATAAAACCACCGCCCGGGTCAATAGGGTAAGTCGGCCAATTCGATCCTTCAAGACCCATGCCGCCGATTTGCCTGATCAGGCAGCGAGCAGCCGCTCGACCTCGCCCACAAGGTCCTTGAGGTGGAAGGGCTTTGAAAGCACCGAAGCGCCCTTGGGTGCCTCGCTGTCCGGATTGAGCGCGACCGCCGCAAAGCCGGTGATGAACATCACCTTGAGGTCGGGGTCGAGTTCGGTTGCCCGGCGCGCGAGCTCGATCCCGTCCATCTCGGGCATCACGATGTCGCTCAGGAGCAGCGTGAAGGGTTCCTCGCGCAAACGCTCATAGGCCGACCGCCCATTGTCGAAGGCGACGACCTCATAGCCGGCATTCTTGAGCGCGCGGGTCAGGAACCCGCGCATGTCGTCATCGTCTTCAGCCAGCAGAATACGGTTCATCATGATTCCGGGTTCGGCACTCGTCGGTCAGCGTGATTCGCATGTTTTACAAAAGCGTGAACCCATGCAACAGGGATTGCGTTGGCTGGTGGACAAGTGCCGCCCGCCCATGCACACTTGTTCCCCAGTCGGGTCGCTATCGCCCGCGCTACAGGAAGAAGCCGTGCATTCAGACTTCCAGGACAGGCCAGCATTCGAAACCGTCCGCCCGCGCCGCCAGATAGCGCCGGTCGTCTTCAATTCTCCCCATTCGGGCTCGGACTATCCCGAGCGCTTTCTCAAGCAGTCCCGGCTCAACAATCTTGCCATCCGCCAGTCGGAAGACGCCTATGTCGACGAGATCTTCGCGCGCGCGCCGCATATGGGCGCACCGCTGTTGCGCGCCCGCTTCCCGCGCGCCTATCTCGACGTCAACCGCGAGCCCTATGAGCTCGACCCGCGCATGTTCCGCGAGCCCCTGCCCGAGCATTTCAACACCACAAGCCCGCGTATCGCGGCGGGACTGGGCACGATCGCGCGCATCGTATCGGAAAACCGCCCCATCTATCGCGAGCTGCTGTCGCTCGAGGATGCGGCCATGCGCATCGAGGGCATATACAAGCCCTATCACCGCGCCTTGCAGGGTCTGCTCACGGACACGCTCTCGCGCTTCGGCGTGGCGGTGCTCATCGACTGCCACTCAATGCCCCGCCTCTCGCGCGGCAATGACCGCTCGGCCCCCGATGTCGTGCTCGGCGATCGTTACGGCGCGGCCTGCGCCCCCGCGATCGTCGACCTGGTCGAGAACGTCTTTACCGGCGCAGGCCTCAAGGTTGCGCGCAATCGCCCCTATGCGGGGGGCCACAACACCCGCACCTATGGCCGTCCACGCTATGGCGTCCACGCGCTGCAGATCGAAATCAGCCGCCATCTCTATATGAATGAGGCCACGCTCGAAAAGCATGACGGCTTTTCCGCGCTCTGCAAGCTCGCCTCGCGGCTCGTGGCCGCGCTGATCGCCTTCGACACGCTGGCGCTGGCCCGCACGCAACAAGCCGCCGAATAGGCAAAGGCAAGGCTGCGCGAGAAACTTGCAAACTTTTTTCGAGAGGGAAAAGAGTGGGCCGCTCAAAGCGGCCCAAGTCAAGGGAGGAAACGTTGGCAGTTCCCAAGACTTCCAGGACTGGAAAAGAACCACCAAACCATCATGCAATATTGTGCTTGAACCTTTTTGGTGCCGAACGCAAGGGTACGCATCTCGCCCCTGGATAAATCAGCACCCCCTGTTGCAAAAAGGAATCACTTTCCGAAACCCTTTGTTAACGGCTATGACCAAACCGTTTACACCGGCGCCGGCCGGGACGGTCGACCAAGATTTTGGCAACACATGACAAATTCACCCGCGCCGCATCCCGGCCCCGATGCCATCGCCGCCACCCTGCTCGCCGCCGCCGATGCGGCCCGGCCGCATACGCTTGACGCCTTCCGCACGCAATTGGCTGTGGACAACAAGCTCGCCTCCGGCTTCGATCCCGTCACCGCGGCCGATCGCGACGCGGAAACCGCTATCCGGCTCGTCATCGCCGAGCACTTTCCCGATCACGAGATCATCGGGGAAGAATGGGACGCGAAATTGACCGGCAGTCCCTATGCCTGGATCATCGACCCGATCGATGGCACAAGGGCCTATATTTCGGGCGTGCCGGTCTGGGGCACGTTGGTAGGCCTCACCCATGAGGGGAAGGCTATCGCTGGTCTCATGGAGCAGCCCTTTACTGGCGAGCGCTGGATCGCGGCGGGGGACGAAGGCTTTTACGCGCGGGGAGACATCCGTCTGCCCCTGCGCACCAGCGCCGTCACGAGGATCGCCGAAGCCCGTCTCTCGACCACGTCGCCCGAACTGTTCTCAGGCGCCCATATAGCGGGCTGGACCGCGATGCGCGAGGCAGCGCTTCAGGTCCGCTACGGGCTCGATTGCTATGCCTACTGCCTGCTCGCCTCGGGACATCTCGACCTTGTCATCGAAGCCGGGCTCAAGAATGTCGATATCGCGCCGCTGATCCCCATCATCGAGGCGGCCGGGGGCGTCATCACCACCTGGGATGGCGGCCAGGCCGAACAGGGCGGCACCTGCATCGCCGCTGCGACGCCTCACCTCCATGCCGAAGCCATGCGCGTCCTGCGCGAGGCGATGCTGGGAGCAGCCTAGCGACCCTCAATTTCCGCCTCAAGAGACGGAACGGGGCGCAAATCAGCTACTCGGCCTGTTCGGTGATGAACGCGTCAAAGGCAGCAAAGACCTGTTCGCGCACCGCATCGGTCTCCATGAACAATTCGTGCCGCGCACCCGGAACAATGACATGGTGCCCAGCCCGCATCCTCAACCCCAGCGCTTCGGTTGCCGTGGTATCGACCACGCTGTCGAGCGCCGCCGCGCAGATAAAGACGGGAATCTTGAGGCTGCCCGGGAAACTGTCGGCATTGACGATCCGCATGGCCTCGAGCGCCGAACCGATCCATCCCAGCGTCGGAGACCCAACTTCAAGGTCGGGCCGGGCGTTGAGGATATCGACCGGCCGCATATAGCGCGTCTTGTCGCCCGTGAGCGGATTGCCCGGAAAGCGCTTCTCGCTTTGCGGCGCATCCTGGGGCCGCCGCAGCGGCAGGCGCGAGAGCCCGACAAACCGCAAGGTGCGCACGATCCGCGCAGCGCCGTCGATGCCAAAGGGCAGGCCGGGAAGCGAAACCATGGGCGAGGACAGGAACACCCGGTCAAACATCAGCCGGTCCCGCGCGGCGGCCAGAAGCGCCACCAGCCCGCCGGTCGAGTGCCCGACAAGGTAAAAGGGCGGCGGGCAATCGGGCAGCAGCACCTTGGCATGAAAGCTTGAAAGATCGGTCCAATAATCGTCGAAATGTTCAACGAAACCGAGCTTCGGGTTCCCGATCAGCCGGTCCGAACCGCCCTGCCCGCGCAGATCGAAGGTCGCCACCGCAAATCCGCGCTTCTGGAAGTCGCTGATGGTTTCGAAATATTTCTCGATGAATTCCGTCCGCCCCTGCACGAGGCATACGGTCCCCCTGTGAACCGGACCGGTACGGGGAAAGACGGCATAGCGGATACGGACGCCATCGCGCGTGGTGAAATAGCCCGGCCGGGCCCCTTCGGGAACCGGATTGGACGGCACCTCGCACAAGGTGGCGGCATCGGCAATGGCAGTCATCAAAGTTGGGGTCCCGGGCGAACGATTCTCATTGGCGCCAACATAGGGCCAAACCGGTTGCCGGACCATCCGCCCACAGCACAGGCATAAAAAGATCGGGCGCGCCTGCCGGAAAGACAGACGCGCCCTTTCATTCAGCGGGCGCCGTTGCGGGGGGCGGTGAACGGCACCGCTGGCGAACACGGGATCCCCCCGCGTTCTTGGAGCAGATTTAGCGCACCGCGTCTGAACGGCCCCAGAGCGCGGCGTTCATGTGCCGTTCATGGGGCCACGGACCCGCCCCCCTTGAACGGGCAAAACGGCATTCCTATCTCCTCTTTGTCCGCCGGATGAGCCGGGGACAACGGCCGGAAACCGCTCGCCTATCAAGGGAGCCAAGCCTGGCCGGACAATGTGATTCTTGCTTCACCTTTAGGAGAACACGAAATGCAACGACTCGATTTCACCCCCTTCTACCGTTCGACGGTCGGGTTCGACCGGCTGTTCTCGCGTCTTGACAATCTTGTCAGCGAGGACGCCAAGACCTACCCCCCCTACAATATCGAGCGCACCGGCGAGGACGCCTATCGCGTCTCGATCGCCGTCGCCGGCTTTGCTGCGGGCGACATTGCCATCGAGACCAAGGAAAATAGCCTCGTCGTCAAGGGCGCCCGTTCGAACGGCACCGAGGAAAAGAACCGTGAGTTCCTCCATCGCGGCATTGCCGAGCGCGCTTTCGAGCTGCGCTTCCAGCTTGCCGAATATGTCGAGGTCTCCGGTGCGTCCCTCGAAAACGGTCTGCTCCACATCGATCTGAAGCGCGAACTGCCTGAATCCAAGCGTCCGCGCCAGATCGAGATCAAGGCCGCCTCTGCGCCCACGATCGAGGACAAGACCGTGAACTAACGGGCATATTCCTCCTCCCTGGATGGAAGGGGCGCGTGGTCGAGCAAGCCACGCGCCCCATTTGTTTTTGCGCCGCGCTGCGGCTAAAATCGCTGCGGCGGCACTTGCCGCTTTCTTAAAAATCTGCCAATGTCGCCGCCAATTAGGACAGCAATGTTGTCCATTAGGGAGTAACATCCCGAAAAACCGCAAGAATCGGCCGTCTCCCGGCCCGGTCGAGCGTCGAAAGCGACCAAGCTGCCCGCACAATGAGGCAGCACGGCTTTCGCAGGACCTGATACGGTCCATTTTGAGCGGCCATTTGGATGCAGCGCCGCTCCATAGTAAACAACCGGTCTGCTCAGCCGAGCCGTACATGAGACCCCTGTACGACCCGCGCGAGCGACCTGCACGGACCAGGGGCGTACCCGAGCGTTCGGAACCGATTTGGCGAGGACCTGATATGGGCGAGATGGACAAGAGTTTGATGGGCAGAGCTTCGATTGCTTCGGACGCCGCTGCAACCAAACGCGCGTCCATGAACGGGCTTTATGACCCGCGCAATGAGCACGATGCCTGCGGCATCGGCATGATCGCCAATATCAGGAACAAGAAGAGCCACGAAGTGGTGCAGAAGGGCCTCGAAATTCTCGAGAACCTCGAGCATCGCGGCGCTGTCGGCGCTGACCCGCTGATGGGCGATGGCGCGGGGATTCTCGTGCAGATCCCGCATGCCTTTTTCGCAAAGACCGTGGATTTCGCCCTTCCCGAGCCGGGCCATTACGCGCCGGTGATGATCTTTTATCCCAACGATCCCGCCATGCGCGACCGTTGCGCCGAACTGGTGCGCAAGACGATCGAGTCCGAAGGGTTGGCGGTCCTTGGCGAGCGCGTCGTGCCCTTCGACAACTCATGCCTTTCCGAGGGCGTCATCGCGACCCAGCCGATCATTGAACAGATGTTCGTCGCCCGGCCCGAGGGTCTGTCCGATGTCGACGCCTTCGAGCGCAAGCTGCTGATCACCCGCAAGGTGATCTCCAACACCGTTTATGGAGAGATTCCGGAGGTCCAGAGCGACAATGGGTTCTACATCGTCTCGATGTCGGCCCGGACCATCGTCTACAAGGGCATGTTCCTTGCCGACCAGCTCGGGCGGTTTTATCCCGACCTCCATGACGAGGCGTTCGAAAGCGCCATCGCGCTGGTTCATCAGCGCTTTTCGACCAATACCTTCCCTTCCTGGAAGCTCGCGCACCCCTACCGCATGACCATCCACAATGGTGAGATCAACACCATTCGCGGCAACGTCAACTGGATGGCTGCGCGCCAGGCGTCGGTCGCCTCCGAGTTGTTCGGGGACGAGATCTCGAAAATCTGGCCGATCTCCTATGAGGGACAGTCCGATACCGCCTGCTTTGACAACGCGCTCGAATTTCTTGTGCGCGGCGGCTATTCGCTGCCCCATGCGGCCATGATGCTGATCCCGGAAGCCTGGGCTGGCAATCCGCTGATGGATGAGGAGCGCCGCGCCTTTTATGAATACCACGCCGCGCTGATGGAGCCCTGGGACGGGCCGGCGGCCATGTCGCTTTCCGATGGCCGCTATGTCGTGGCAACGCTCGACCGCAACGGCTTGCGTCCGGCGCGCTATCTCGTGACCCGTGAGGGCCATGTCGTGCTGGCCTCTGAATCGGGCGTGCTCGACATTCCTGAAGAGGACATCGTCGAGCGCTGGCGCCTGCAGCCGGGCAAGATGCTCCTTATCGATCTTGAAGAAGGCCGGGTGATTTCCGACGAGGAGATCAAGAACACGCTTGCGCGCAAGAACCCCTATGCGGCCTGGCTGGGCAAGACCCAGATCGTTCTCGAGGACTTGCCCGAAACCGAACCCAAGGCCCCGCCGACCAGCGAGAGCCTGCTCGATCGCATGCAGGCCTTCGGCTACACCCAGGAAGACGTCAAGCTGCTGATGGCGCCCATGGCGACCACGGGGCAGGAGGCCGTAGGCTCGATGGGCACGGACACGCCGCTGTCCGCGCTCTCTGACAAGCCCAAGCTGCTCTATACCTATTTCAAGCAGAACTTCGCGCAGGTGACCAACCCGCCCATCGATCCGATCCGCGAGGAATCGGTGATGAGCCTTGTGTCCTTCATCGGGCCGCGCCCGAACCTTTTCGACCTTGAAGGGCTCTCGACGACCAAGCGCCTCGAAGTGCGCCAGCCGATCCTCACCAATGAAGACCTCGAAAAGATCCGCGCGCTCGGGGACATGGCCGACAACCAGTTCCAGACCGCAACCCTCGACATCACCTATGATGCCGCAAAGGGTGCAGCGGGCATGGACGCTGCGCTCGCTGCCCTGTGCGACCGCGCCGAGCAGTCGGTGCTCAACGGGTTCAACATCATCATCCTCTCCGACCGGCTCGTAGCGGCCAACCGCATCGCGATCCCGGCTCTGCTGGCCACCGCCGCCGTCCACCATCATCTCATCCGCAAGGGGTTGCGCACCTCCTCGGGTCTGGTGGTCGAAACGGGCGAAGCGCGCGAAGTCCATCATTTCGCGGTGCTGGCGGGCTATGGCGCGGAAGCGATCAACCCCTATCTCGCCTTCGAGGCGCTGGCCGCGCTCCACGCCGAGGGCGAGTTCCCGCCCGAGGTCGATGCCCATGAAGTGATCCACCGCTACATCAAATCGGTGGGCAAGGGCCTTTTGAAGATCATGTCCAAGATGGGCATTTCGACCTACCAGTCCTATTGCGGCGCACAGATTTTCGATGCTGTGGGCCTCTCCTCCGAATTCGTCCGGCGCTTTTTCTTCGGCACCGCGACGACCATCGAGGGTGTCGGTCTGGCAGAAGTTGCCGAGGAGACCCTGCGCCGGCACGAGTTGGCCTTCGGGGACGATGCAGTGCTCCGCCGCTCGCTCGAGGTTGGAGGCGAATACGCCTATCGCATCCGCGGCGAGGCCCATGCCTGGGACCCCGGCATCGTCGCCAATCTCCAGCACGCGGTGCGCACAAAGGACCAGAGCCCCGAGGACGCGCAGGCGCGCTATGAGGCCTTTGCGCAGGCCGCCAATGGCGACAGCGCCAGCCGCCTCACCATTCGCTCGCTGTTCAAGATCAACCCGATCGGGCCTGAGATCGACATCTCCGAGGTCGAATCCGCAGAGTCGATCGTCCGGCGCTTTTCGACCGGCGCGATGAGCTTTGGCTCGATCTCGCGCGAGGCGCACACCACTCTTGCCATTGCCATGAACCGGATCGGGGGC
>CAYSBF010000007.1:0-49912 GCA_964429025.1 uncultured Pelagibacterium sp. | reverse complement strand
GCGCGACATGGCATCATAGAGCGTGCGCAGCCATGCCTTGCCGGCGCCGATCATGCAGTAGTGGTTCCAGACGGACCGCGCCAGAGGCGTCACGAGCTGAATCTGCGAAAAGACGGGGCCGTCCGCTGTGAGCTTGTAGGGAAAGAGGCCATCGGCGCGCTGATGGCGCGCAAAGCTGGCAAAGGTGGCGCCGGCCACGCTTGGCACGAAGCGCGAAAGCAGTTCTGCGTTGATCGTACCGGTGCTTTCGAGCCAGCAGCCGAGATATACGCCGCCCTCCTGAAGAATGGGCTCGCGTTCCGTCAATGGCTTGATGCAATTCCCGAGCTCTCCGACAGCGTCGTCGAACCGGCGCTCCATGTCGGCACTGCTCGCCACAAAGCGCACGCCCGACGCCTCGAAAGCCGCGCGCACCGCGGCACCGCCCGGCGTGCCGCCGAAATGCTTGTCGCCGGGTGTGCTTCCAACCCGCAACCGCTCCAGCAAACCGTGTGGAGCCAGCGCGTTCATGGCCAACTGCTCATGGGAACAAATTTGGACGTTGTGGGGGAGGGGATTGTGGCGGCCACGGGGCGCAAAGACGCAGGCAGCATGCGCTGCAATGCGGCATCCGGCGCTCCAACCGTGCGTGTCATCCTCGCCCTGACCTCCCCTGCCGGACATCGTTCAATGGCCCGGTGAGTTGTCATACTAGTAAATGACTTGTCATAGTCAATCACTTTCGAGCAAAATCCGCGCGAAAGTGCAAACTTTTGAGCGAAGTGCCGGATGGCGGCAATCTGCAGCCCCCAAACGAGCCGCAGACCTGTCACATACGTTCTATCTTGCCTGCCACTTCATCGATAATCCTGGCCGCCTCGAGGATGTGTTGATCGGTTGTACCGGGCTTGGCCAGGCGGTCCATGAGGACCTGCCGAAGATTGGCGACGGCCCGGCGCACCGGCGCGCTGTCGGCGCGCGCGGCCCTGCTGCCAAGGGTATCGAGCCGCTCGATCAGCGCCTCTGCCTTGTCGGCATTTTCAGCCAGCTTAGCCTTGCCGGCATCGGTCATGGCAAAGATTTTGCGCGCTCCGGGCGCCTCGACCTCGCGCAACAGCCCCATTTCGAGAAGCATTGTCAGGGTAGGGTAGACCACCCCCGGGCTGGGTGCGTAGACCCCGCCGGTACGCTCCTCTATGTCGCGCATCAATTCATAACCGTGCCGCTCCCCATCGCCGATCAGGCGGAGGAGAAGCAATTGCAATTGCCGCGAGTCGAAAAGCTTGCCGCGGCGTGGCCGCCGGTCGTGCCCGCCGCCGCCCATGCCGTGCCTGTGGCCGGGCTCGAAACGCGAGCGGTTCGGGCGATGGCTGTGTAAAGTCCGTCCAATCATCATCCAGTTTCCATTTTTTTGATAGCATCAAGATATATCTTGATTGCATCGATGTCAAGCGGAAACGGGTGGCGGTCTGGGCGCTGCTGTCGACTTTCCCCGGAATCGTCTAGGAAGTAGGGCGCACAATCGGGAGGAGCCGCGTCATGCAAGGAATAGAAGGATACGGACATGTGGCCATCAAGGTCGCCGACCTCGACCGGTCGCTAGACTTTTATCGCGACCGGTTGGGCTTCCCCGAAATGCTGCGCTTGCACGGGGAGGACGGCAGGCTCTGGCTCGTCTATCTCCGCATCACCGACGAGCAATATCTTGAGATCTTCCCGGGCGCCGAAAACGACCGCGCCCCGGGCTGGAACGCCAACGGCATGAATCATATGTGCCTGACGGTCGGTGACCTCGATGCGACGGTTGCGCGCATAAAGGCGGCCGGCATTGCCCTCACCGCCGAAATCAAGACCGGGCTCGACCATAACCGCCAAGCCTGGATCGAAGATCCGGACGGCAATCGGATCGAACTGATGGAAATGGCGCCCCACAGCCTGCAGGCGCAGGCGATAGCGCGGCTGAAGGCAGAGGACAGCAAGGGCTGACCGATCGCATCCAGCAACCACTGGTACAAATTACCGATAAAATTGCGAGCAAATAAGTAATAATAAATATATCATTCCAGTTGGCAAGTAATTAAAACTGGATATCTAGTCTCATCGCGGTTGTGGAGTTTGCCGCGATGAGTTCTTTTAGTAAAAGTGCCGCATCTCTTGTGTTTGCCTTTGCCGCGCTTGCTGCGGCAACCCCGGCCCATGCCGTTCCGGCCGCAGGCACCAGTGCTGCCGAGCCGGTGGCGGTGCGGCTTCTCGGACAGCTTGCTGATGGATTGCGATCGGTCGGACGGCAGGTCTGGCATTTCGAGCCTGCGGCGGGCAGCCCCACGCGCCTTCTCAACACTCCCGTAGTGCGCCCCGCGCCGCAGCCGGCCGGACATGGCGCGTTCGAGTCTGTGGCCATTCCTGTTGGCAACATCCCCATGGCGGCCAAATGGAGCGGTGCGCGGGAGCGCGATTATTCCGGATTTTTCACCAGCGAATGCAGCGCGCTTGGCTTTGCCAACTGCTCCTCACCGTTCGCGCGCAGCCTGCGTTCGGCCGTTGCTGATGCGGAAGGGCTCTCGCAACTCGCCATGCTCCGGCTGGTCAATCAGCGCGTAAACGGCGCTATCCGCTACCAGTCGGACCAGGCCAATTGGGGTGTGGGTGACCGCTGGTCCACGCCATCGGAAATCGCGCGCAACGGCCGTGGCGATTGCGAGGACTACGCGCTGACCAAGATGTGGATGCTCAAGGCGCTGGGCTTTTCCGAAGACCAGTTACAGCTCGTCGTGCTCCAGGACACCGCACGCCGGCTCTACCATGCCGTGCTCGTCGCCCATGTCGGCGGGCACCGCTACATCCTTGACAACCTCTCGGGCAGCGTGCGGCTGGACAACGAAATCGCCAATTATCTGCCGCTCGTCTCCTTCGTGGCGGGCAAGAACTTTATCCACGGCTTCGACCAACGCCGCACGACCGTCGCCATGCCCACGGATCTGGCCTCGGTAACGCCGGGCGAGGGGATTTAGCGTCGTTCGTCAACATTCCCTCAAGGGCAGTATCCGGCATTTGATTAAAACCGGCCAGGGCATTCTCACGTGCCGGTAAGCTTACCCGCCCAGTGTGCAAAAACTCCAACGCTGGGCCGATCATGCTGCCGAAGTCCACTGACGATTCAGAACAGATGCGGGCCGTCGAGGCGCGGGACCATGCTGCAAACAGGGGCGGTGTTGCGGCAGCGATACTGGCCTTTCTTGTTGCGGTCATCGCAAGTGCCTTGGCCGTCTACAATGGATACGCACCTGCAATCGGGGTAGCGGCAGCCATGGCCGTTTTGAGCGGGTTCCTTATGCGGCGCCTTTTGGTGCTCCCCGCCAAGTCGCTGGACCACCATGAATCGCCGGAGACAACGGCCGCACCGGGCGAGGTTGCCTCTCCGGCCGCACTCTTTGAGGACCGCGTGCGCGTTGCGCTGGCCCGGTCGTCACGCGCTGGAGAACGTCTGACGGTTCTTGCTCTCGCTGTCGACCAGCACGAAGAATGCAAGCTCGCTTTCGGGGATGCCATCGTTCCGGTACTTGAACAGGAAGTGCTGAGCCGCGCCGCCTCGGCGACCCGGGAGGAAGAGGCGCCGCTCTGGGTGTCAGAGAACCGCTACATGATGGTCCTGGGGCATTCATCGTCAGAGGCGTCCAGTGCCGTCATCGAGCGGCTTCGCGATCGGTTCGTGCCCTTGCTCAACATTGCAGGCGAGCGCGTCGCAGCGACGCTCAGCATCGGTGTGGCCCAGGATTCAGACGGCATCATGCAGGCGGGGGGGCTGATACGCGCTGCCGAAGTCGCACTTGCCGATGCGCGCGGCCAGGGGGGAGACAGGGTCGTTCACTACCGCCACGAGCTCGATGACATTGCCTTTGCACGGGCAACGATTGCGCGGGACTTCCGCAATGCTCTTGGTCGCGACAGGGAGCTCGCCCTGGTGTTCCAGCCGACCTTTACCCTTGGCACTGGCGCCATTACTGGCGCGGAGGCGCTTTTGCGATGGAACCACGAGATCCACGGGCGGCTGAGCGCGCCGTTCCTCATCACGCTTGCCCAGGAAGCCGGGCTCAATGAGCGGCTCGGCCGCTGGACCTTGAGCACAGGCCTTGCAGCGGCAACCGGAGCAGGGCTTGCCCGCCTGACCTTCAATGTGTCCATCGGGCAATTGCAATCCGAAGCCGTCGTCTCGCAACTCTTGTCGAGCGTTGGCAATGGTTCGGCGAATCCGACCGAACTCGAAGTCGATTTTCCTCTTGCTGCCTTGGAGGCAGATGAGGCTTCTCTGGCCCTGATCCGCCTTGCCGACGCTGGCATAAGCCTTTGCGTTGACGGATTGGGTAGCGCGCCCTTGGCGGCGTGCAGCTGGCTCGCCGAATGGCAAGCCAGGCACAAGGTAAAATTCGACAAGGTGAAGATCGACCTCCACACCTTCCCCGGCTTTGCCATCTCCCGGCAGGACCAGATCGAACTGGGCCTGTCCGTCACGCGGCTCAGCGCAATGGGTGCCGTTGTCGCTGCAAAAAACGTCGAGAACGGCGAGCAATACCGGCTGCTCGCCGGAGCAGGCTTTGGTGAGGCGCAGGGCAATTATCTCTGCGCGCCCGTGACCGCTTCGACGCTCTCGCGCCTGACGTCCGATCCCGGGGCTATCGGCATCGGCGAAGCGATCTGACGGCTGGCCGACCCTGCGTCAGAACGGGTTGGCCCACACCGCGATGAGAACAATCAGGACGATCAGACCCAGGGCCAGCAGTGGCCCTTTGACCCCGCCGCGCGGCCGGTGCATGTCGCGCCCAGCTTCCGGCGCGAGCGCTTCACCCTCGCGTACCGTGTCGCGTTGATCATTGTGGCGGTCGGTCAAGGCCATGGGTTCTCTCCTTCCGATGACTCTTAAGCCCCAGACCGGATGGAGAGTTCCTTGGCGCAAGTCGCCGGAACCTCCTTCGTCACCCTCAGGTCACCAGGAAGAGCCTTATGATCAAGCCGACAATTGTGACCGAAGCAACGCCGGCGGCCCACAGGCCTACGAACCACGCCACTCGGCGAATTCGCTCGCGCTCCATCAGTGATAGCCTTCGTCGGGGTCGAGCTTCCCGCGGAACACCCAATAGGCATAGCCTGTATAGGCAAGGATGATGGGGATGAGGATCGCCGCGCCCACCAGCAGGAACAGCAAGGAAGATTCCGGTGCGGCCGCTTCCTGGATGGTGAGGCTGCCGGGGACGATATAGGGGTAAAAGCTGATCCCCAGACCGGCGAAGCTAAGGATGAAGAGCCCCAGTGCTGCCAGAAACGGCATGAGGTGCTTGTCGTGGGTGAGCCCGTACCAGAGCACAAACGCGTTCAGCACGACCAGAAGCGGGACGAATGCGGAGAAGAAGGCGGTAGGCCACCCGAACCACCGCTCGAAATAGACCTCGTTTATGAAGGGACTCCACAGCGAGACAGCGGCAATGAGGACCAGGATCATCGCCCCGAGCGCTTTCGCCAGGCGCTGGGCCTGCTGCTGGACCTTGCCGAGGGTCTTGAGGTTGAGCCAGCACGCGCCGAGCAAGGCGTAGCCCACGACCACAGCAATGCCGGTCAATATTGAAAAAGGCGACAACCAGTCCCACCAGCCGCCGGCATATTGACGATCGGCGATCCTGATGCCCTGCACCAAGGCACCCAGCGCAATGCCCTGCATGAAGGCAGCGGCGGTCGACCCGATCCAGAATCCATGGTCCCACAAGTTGGCCGCGCGCTTGGTCCGCCACCGGAATTCGAACGCCACGCCGCGAAAAACCAGCGCCAGGAGCATGATGATGATCGGCATGTAGAGTGCCGGCAGCACCGTTGCGTATGCCAACGGAAAAACCGCCATCAAGCCGCCGCCGCCCAATACCAGCCATGTCTCGTTGCCGTCCCAGACCGGTGCGATCGAATTGGTCATGAGATCCCGGTCGGGCCGGGCTGGAAAGAATGGGAACAGGATGCCAACCCCGAGGTCGAAACCGTCGAGAACCACATAGGCCAGGACCGAGAATGCGATAATCGCGGCCCAGACGGTCGGCAGGTCAATCGGCATCGGGCAGGCCCTCCCTGATCGGCTGTTCCTGCGAAGGTCCTGGCGCGATGCCCGCCGCGCGGTGAGGACCCTTGTCGAGCTCATGATCCTCGTCGAGCACGGGCGGCCGGCGGAACAGCCGGAAAAGGTAGAACACGCCGGCGCCGAAGACGAGAAAGTAAACGATGACGAATGCCACGAGCGATGTGCCCACCGCCGGTGCGTCGATAGGCGAGAGACTTTCGGCCGTGCGCATGAAGCCATAGACGGTATAGGGTTGCCGGCCAACCTCGGTCGTGTACCATCCGGCAAGCACCGCCACGAAACCCGAGCCGCCCATGACCACCGCCGACCGGTGCAGCCAGCGATTGGTATAAAGCGTCTTCTGCCAGCGAGCCCAAAGGGACCACAAGCCCATCGCCAGCATCAGAAGGCCGATTCCGACCATGATGCGGAAGGCGAAAAAGGGGATCAGCGCGGGCGGCCGGTCCTCGCGTGCCCATTCCTTTAGACCCCGGACCTCGCCGTCGAGTTCGTGGGTAAGGATGAGTGATCCGAGCTTGGGAATTTCGACCGCAAAATGCGTGGTTTCGGCCTCGTCATCGGGGATGCCGAAGAGAATGAGCGGAGCGCCGTCGGTATGGGTCTCGTAATGCCCTTCCATGGCCGCGATTTTTGCGGGCTGATGCTCGAGCGTGTTGAGACCGTGCAGGTCACCCACGATGATCTGCACGGGCGTCACAATCGCCGCCATCCACATCGCCATCGAGAACATTATCCGCGCCTGCCGGTTTTCGCGATCCCTGAGCAGGTGCCAGGCCCCCACGGCTCCCACGGCAAAGGCCGTGGTCAGGAAGGCGGCAAGCACGGTGTGCGTCAGGCGATAAGGAAAGGAGGGGTTGAAGATGATCGCCCACCAGTCCTCCGGAACGAACGCGCCATTCTGGTCGACGCTGAAACCCGCGGGGGTGTGCATCCAGGAATTGGCCGAGGTTATCCAGGTCGCGGATATCAGCGTGCCGACTGCAACCATGACGACGGCGAACATGTGCAGCCCGTCACCCACGCGTTTCCGGCCGAAAAGGGCGATGCCAAGGAATCCTGCCTCAAGGAAAAAGGCGGTGAGGACCTCATAGCCCATCAACGGCCCGATCACCGCGCCGGCGCGCTCCGAAAACACCGACCAGTTGGTGCCGAACTGGTAGCTCATGACGATGCCGGAGACGACTCCCATGCCGAAGGTCACGGCAAAGATCGTCTTCCAGTATTCGAAGAGCTTGAGATAGGCGGGATCGCGCTTCCAGAGCCAAAGGCCGTTCAGGACGGCCATGTAGCTTGCCGTTCCAATGGAAAAGGCCGGAAAAATGAAATGAAAGGAAACCGTGAAGGCGAACTGGATTCGCGCCAGGATCTCGGCGGTCAGTCCAAACGTCATGCTCTCCGCTCCCTATCCCTGTGACCGCTCTCGCAGTACATGACAGGCTCATACCATACTCTGGCATACTCCCGCCCGCACCGCGACATGTTCGACAGGGGTGTTCTGGATAGGCAGGCACCGGCTGCATGCCGCGGTTAAGGATTCAGTAACCGCCTCTCAACTGTCCCCGACACTGTTCTGAGCTGCCCCACCTTGGCCATAATCAGGGCGATGCTCACTGGTCCCTGTTGCGGCGGACCTCCCATGCGGCAGGGGGAGGGCCGGTCCTGCTTCATGCCCCCCATGTGAAGGGACCGGCCCGACCGATCCGAAATCAGCGCAGGCGGCGGACTTTGCGCAGATCGGGGAACAATACCGACCATGCGCCGGCAATGGCGAGAATTGCGCCGCCGCCCAGCGTGACGGCAGCCACAGGGCCGATCCAGACGGCCATGACACCGGCGCGGAACGCGCCAAGCTCGTTGGAGGCGCCGATAAACACCTGATTGACGGCGTTTACCCGGCCACGCACCTCATCGGGCGTCCATATCTGGATCAGGATATTGCGGATGTTGACGCTCACCATGTCGAAAGCGGAAGTAAGCGCGCGACAGCCGCCGCTCGCCCCCTGAGCCGACACGAGGCTGGCTCGACCCGACTGACGAGCTGCATCCGCCTTCGGCCGCACCGCTGGATTCAACAGGATTTGAGCGGGCGGGTTAGCCCCAGTACGGCTGATTCAGGAAAGTTGTTGGCTGGGGAACCTGGACTCGAACCAGGACTAACGGAGTCAGAGTCCGCTGGTCTACCATTAACCTATTCCCCAGCACGCTACAGAACCGTAGCGCTGGCGCGGACCGTGGTCCGCGCTGGTGTGGCGCCTGTTTAGCGGCACAGAGTGGCGATTTCAAGCCCGCAAATAAAGTTTGCCGACACGACCTTAGTGGCGGACCGGAGCGCGCCAGGCGATCGCGCGTTTAGGGCTGTAGCAGCCCAGGGAGACGCGATTGGAATAGTTGCCGGAGACGATCTGGACCTGGCCATTTTCGCACTGGCCAACGACGACGCCGACATGGTTCGCCATCACCATGATTGCCCCGACCGTGCCCGGCTGGGCCTCGGCGCCGTAGCTCGCGAAGTCGCGGGCCTTGTTGGTGCCGTGTGGTCGAAGTCCGGTGCGCGCGAGCACGGTATCCATATAGCACGCGCACCATCGGCTCGGGCACCCTTGCGGGCGGCGTTCGCCGAGTTCGGAAAGCATGACGTTTACGACGGATTGGGCATCGCGTGTCTGGCCGCTGCCCGTGAACGAAAAGAAGGCGACCGCCGCGAGCGCGGCAGAAAGTACAACTCGCATTTTTCCTAGTCCCTGATGGCGGCGCATGGATTGACCAGCAAAGCCAGATGCGCCGATATGCTTTTCGATACCTGTCTGGTTGACCATCGGACGGCGGTGCCGTCAGCTCGGGCCAGGCAGCCAATTGAGACGGAAAGACTCCAGGGGAGATGGCCGTCGCGTGCCGCCCCCCTTGCATGGATTTTCATAAACAGGCCGTTTGTGGCCATAAATGGGCAGTTGCCATTGCTGCCGTTGCAATCGTGGCGATTGCCTTGCGCGGGCTGATCGACTACCTTGGTCGGCGAACATGAAACAAGGCTGCCATTGGGCGCCAACGGCGGAGCCGAAGTGCAAAATGGCGCTTCGTTTTCCCCAGACCGCCGGCGACCGGGCAGTATGGAGATTGACGATTGACCGATTCCGATCGGTCCGCCGTCCTTTTGCAGGCCGTGGAACGGCCGGCAGAAGCTCTGTCCGGCGCTGTCAGCGCCGGAGAGGGGCAGACCGCCCGCAAGCCCCACCGGAATGGGGACATTAAAGGGCAACGGTGGACTACCGCATCCAGACCGCCCGAGCCGCGCAAGCGACGGGCGCCGGTCTACGCGGCCCTTGATCTGGGCACCAATAACTGTCGGCTCCTGATTGCCCGCCCCACCGAAAGCGGCTTCCGGGTGCTCGATGGATTTTCACGTATCGTGAGGCTGGGGGAGGGGCTGTCGCAAACCGGGCGCCTGTCGGATGCCGCGATGGACCGGACCATCGAGGCACTCAAGCTCTGTCGCGCCAAGCTCGCCCAGCACGACGGCATCAGGGCCCGCATCATCGCGACCGAGGCTTGCCGCTCCGCCGACAATTCGCAGCCCTTCCTCAACCGCGTCAAACGCGAGGTCGGGCTCGAATTCGAAGTGGTCGACCGCAAAACCGAAGCAGAACTCGCCGTCACCGGTTGCGCCGATCTCATCGAGGCGGACGCGCCCGGGGCGCTGCTCTTCGATATCGGAGGCGGCTCGTCGGAACTTGCCTGGCTCGACTTCCGCGGCGGACGCCCCAAGAACCAGGGCAAGACAGCCTCTTCGATCCGCTCATGGCAGTCTCTGCCGGTGGGCGTTGTGTCGATTGCCGAAAAATTCGGCGGCGTCGATGTGACGCCCGAAATTTTCGAGGCGATGGTGACCTATGTCGCGGGCCATCTGCGCCAGTTCAGGGGCAGGGAGAAGTTGCGCTCAATGCTCGCCTCCCATCCGATTCCGTTTCTGGGAACGTCGGGCACAGTGACGACGCTCGCGGGGCTGCATCTCGGACTCGACCGCTACGAGCGCGCCAAGGTGGACGGGCTCTGGATGCGCGCCGAGGATGTCGATGCCACCATGCGGGTGCTGCTCGCCATGAGCTATGACCGCCGCATGGCCAATCCCTGCATCGGCAGGGAGAGGGCCGACCTCGTCATTCCCGGCTGCGCCATATTCGAGGCAATCCGCCGCGAGTGGCCGTGCCAGCGCATTCGCGTCGCGGACCGGGGGCTGCGGGAAGGCATCCTCATCTCGATGATGTCGGAAGACCGGGTGTGGAAGCGCGGCCGTCCGCCGCGTGGCCGCCGCGGACATCAGCATGCCAAATAAGCCGACCGGGAAGGGCAGCGGAAGGCGCGGCGATCGGGACCTCAAGACCCGGGTCAAGACCGCTCGCAAGCGCACCACTTCATCGACCCTCTGGCTTCAGCGCCAGCTCAACGATCCTTATGTCGCCCGGGCGAGGGCAGAAGGATTTCGCGCGCGTTCGGCCTACAAGCTCCTGGAGCTCGATGAGAAGTACAAGCTCCTCAAACCGGGCATGCGGGTCGTCGATCTCGGTGCCGCACCCGGAGGTTGGTGCCAGGTCGCGGCGAGGGCGGTGAAATCGGATCCCGCAAGTCCCACGGTCGTCGGAATCGATTATCTGGAGATGGACCCGGTTCCGGGCGCGCTGCTTCTTCAGAAGGACTTTACCGACGAAGACGCGCCCCAGGCGTTGATCGATGCATTGGGCGGGCACAAGGCCGACATCGTGCTTTCGGACATGGCCGCGCCGACAACCGGTCACAAGGCGACCGATCATCTGCGCATCATCGCGCTGGTGGAAATCGCCGCCGATTTCGCTCTGGACGTCCTCGCGCCCGGCGGTACCTTTCTTGCAAAGGTATTTCAGGGCGGCACCGAGCATGAGCTTCTCGCCATGCTTAAGCGCAACTTTACCTCCACCTTTCACGCCAAGCCCCCCGCGAGCCGCGCGGAGTCGGCAGAGACCTATCTCATCGCTCGCGGCTTCAAGGGTGAAAGGCAGGATTAAAAGCGCGGCGACTGCCCGTCATTGCCGCGCTCGCGCGACCGCTTCAGCGCACTTTGCCGGGCTTGGGCCGAAAGGTGCCCCGACACCTCGCTGCCCGCATATTTGTTGAGCAGGATGTAAGGGACAGCCGCCATGGCCGAGATCGTGCTCACGACGATAAAGGCGATATGGAAGTCTCCGAGACTCAGCTCGGTGCCGTGCGAACTCATCTCGAGCACGATGCCGGCCAGTGCGACGCCGAGAGCGGTTGCGATGGGCCGCGTGACAGTCGAGATCGCAGTTGCCTGACCTGCGTCGTCGTCATCGATCTCGGCAAGCGCCAGGGCGTGCTGGCCGGTGAAATAGGCCGACCGCATGAAGCCGTTGAAAAACAGCAGTGCGACGAGGAAGGCCACCGCCGTCTGGGGCGTTACGAACCCAAAGACACCCATGCTTATGGCCGCAAGGACGGACGAGCCGATCAGCGCGTCCCGAAATCCTATGCCTGCATAAAGCCGCTTCGCGATGAACTTGGTGATCATCGCCCCGAATGCGCTGACGAAGGTTATGAGCCCCGTCTCGAACGGGCTGAGGCCGAACGACAGTTGGAGCATCAGCGGCAGGAGGAAGGGCAGCGCCCCGACGCCGATAAGGAACAGAGAGGTGCCGATGATCGTCGCCCGAAATGCCGGCTCACGGAATATTCTCGGGTCCAGCAGCGGCTCTTCTGTGTGCCGGACATGCAGCGCGTAGAGCAGCATCACCACGATGCCCGCGCCGGTGGTCGCAATGGCGATCCACATCGGGAGGACCGGCAGGCTGACGAGTGACAGGCCGAATACAATCCCTGAGAAGCCGACCCCAAGAAGCAGGAAGCCCCTGAAATCGAGTTTGCGGAGCGGGCCGGGTTCCACTTCCGGCAGATAGCGGATGATGAGGAGGAGCCCGATCAATCCGATCGGCACGTTGATGATGAAGATCCAGTGCCAGCTTGCAAAAGTGGTGATGAATCCGCCGACAGGCGGGCCCACCGTGGGTCCGATCAGAGCAGGAAGCGTCAGCCACATCATGGCATTGACCAGTTCGGACCGGGGAACCGAGCGGAACAGGATGAGCCTGGCCAGTGGCGTCATCATCGCGCCGCCCATGCCCTTGAAGAAGCGGGCGATGACGAACTCGTGCAGTGACCCCGCAAAGGCACAGGCCACCGAGCCCAGCACAAAAACAACGATCGCGATGCAGAACACACGCTTGGCCCCGAACCGGTCGGCGACCCAGGAGCTGATGGGGATGAATATCGCCAGCGCCACGAAATAGGCCGTGAACGCGAGCTTGAGCGCCACGGGCGACGTTCCGATATCGGCAGCTATCGCGGGCAGCGACGTGGCGATGACGGTGGCGTCCATGTTCTCCATGAACAATGCCACCGCGAGCGTGATGGGAATAATGCGCTTCAATGGTTTCGCGGGGTATGCAGAGGAATCTTCGAGTCACCATCGGCGCATAAGGCGGAATTTGCAACCATACTAAAGAGCGAGTGCCGGCGAAACGGTCCGGTGAACCAAGAAGGCGCTGAGGGCTTATCCAGTGAACGCAACATGCGTTCTTCGTGCCGTAGGATCGATCATGGCGTCACACCGCTACTACATTTTGCTCAACGTCCGCTCGGGCAGCGTGGAGGCTGCTGGCATTACCGGCCAGACGCTCAGCGCCGCCTTGGCCGAACGCAGGCTGCGGGCCGTCGTCGATGCGGACCCGGATGCAAGCCTCGGAGAGCGCGTCAGGCGGGCCCTTGAAACCGACGCCGACGTTATTGTCGCCGCCGGCGGAGATGGCACGGTGACGGCGGTCGCAGAGGCGTTGATCGGTACAGGCAAGATCCTCGGCATACTACCGCTCGGTACCGCCAACCTGCTCGCCCGAGATCTGCACATTCCGCTCGAGCCCGCCGCATGGATCGACGCACTTGAAACCATGGTGCCACGCACGATCGACGTCGGCACTGTGAACGGTAGGCATTTCCTCCATAAGGTCGTGATCGGCGTGCTCCCGGCGCTTGCGGCGGGACGCGAATATATCCGCGGCGTGGGTGGAGGCGCGGTGGTAGGCTATGTGCGGTTCCTGGGCCGCCGTCTGGCACGAACGCGCAGGATTGCCGTCGCGGTATCGATTGACGGCGGTCCGCCTCATGCCGAGCGGGTACAAGCTTTGGCGGTTGCGTCCAACGCCTATGATGAAGGGGTCGGGATGTTCTTTTCCCGGTCCTGTCTCGATGCGGGCAAGCTGACTGTCTACCGTCTGAAACACCTGACAATGACCGACATGCTGCGTCTCACCCTTCGCATGGTTGCGGGCCATTGGCGGGACGATGAGGCACTGACAATAGAGGAGGCACGGACCGTGACGATTGCCAGCAAGAAGCGCGCGCTCAAGGTGATGTTCGACGGAGAAGTCGAGACCATGAAAACACCACTCGAGTTCGGCATCCTGCCAATGGCGCTTTCCATTCTGGCGCCTCCCGTCGTTGAACAGGCCGCCGCCGGGCCGGTTGCCGGCGAGGCCGTTCCATGAGGCTGGTCCATCTGTCCGATCTTCACTTTGGCCGCCATGACGATGCGGTCGTTGCGACGCTCGCGGCCGAAATCGAAAGCCAATCTCCCGATCTCGTGGTGGTATCGGGAGATTTCACCCAGATTGGCAGCCGCGACGAATTTGAATGCGCGCGCGAGTTTCTCGACACGTTATCGGCGCCGGTCTTTGCCGTTCCGGGAAATCATGACGTGCCGGAACGCAATCTCATCAAGCGCTTCCTCAACCCCTATGGTCACTACAAGACCTATATCAGCCGGGACCTCGAGCCCTTCAGGGTCATGGGCCACGTCGCGATAGCCGGCCTCAAGACGTCGCGGCGCGCGAACTGGAGTTTCAACTGGTCCGACGGCACCATCAGTCACGAGCAGCTTGGCCGCCTCGAAGAGCGCTTCAGCCGGCATCCGGAGGCGCATTGTCGTGTTGTGGTGGCGCACCATCCGCTTCTGCATCCCGAAGAGCCTATGGCCCGATTTCAACGACGGGTGAAGCGGGCCGACAAGGCTCTGGAAGTATTTTCGCGCATCGGGGTGCGGCTGGTGCTCTCGGGACATTTCCATCTGAGCTATGTCAGGCGCCACGAGGCTGAAGGGAGCGTCAAGGAGGCGGCCCCGGCAGGTCCGCGCTATGCGGCGACGGCACCAATCCTCATCGCGCAGGCATCCTCGACCACCTCAACCCGCCTACGGGGCGAGCCAAACGCATACAACATCATCGATTTTCAAGAGGGCGAGATCGACATCGCTGTGCGCGAATGGCTCGGCGACACCTGGATTACCCGCGAGAAGGCCCACGAGGACGACGCGGCTGCGCCCGTGAAAGTTCAGGGTGTGAGGCCGTAGGGAACGGGGGGAGCGTTGTTGAGGACCGTGATGCGGATGCGCTCGTTCGCCGCCAGATACGGGTCGTTCGCGAAATAAGGCTCTGTCGCGGCGCGTCCAACCACCGAATGGATGCGGTCACTCGACAGCCCGAACTCTCCGAGGAGCGCGCGCACGACATTGGCCCGGTCTGCTGAGAGCTCCCAGGCTCCATATCTGGGGTCCGCATAGCGGCCGCCCGCTGCCGTATGGCCGGAAATGCGGATCTGGTGCGGCAATTGCTGCAGGATCGGCCCCAGAACGGTAATGGCGTTGCGCGTACGCTCGAAGGGGAATTTCGAACCCTCAGGGAACATCGGACGTCCCTCCTGATCGACAATTTGGATGTCCAGCCCTTCTTCGGTTTGCTCGATGATCAGATTGTCCGCGATCTCGTTGATCTCGGGCAGCGCCTGCCAGGCCTGCCGGATGCTGGCGGCCGCGCTGTGGAACACCTGCTCATAGCTCGAGTTGATGTCGATCTGCGAGGCATTGATCGCGTCGTTGAGGTTGCCTGTTTCGCCGTCGCGTCCCGTTGCAGAGCTTTGCGTTGCAAGCGGAACCGAGCGCTCCGGTACCAACGTGACGCCACCCTGTTCGACGCTGGACGAACCCGCCATCTGCTGGCCTGCCTGATCGATGGCGCGCCCGCTGAGAACCCCGCCGGCGCCGCTGGTGGTTTCCGCGATATTGGGGGGAGCAAAATAGTCCGCAAGCCCCTGCTTTTGCTCCGGAGTCGTCATTGAGATCAGCCACAGCAGCAGGAAAAACGCCATCATCGCGGTTACGAAGTCGGCATAGGCGATCTTCCACGCACCGCCATGGTGGGCGTGGGTGATCTTCTTGACCCGTTTGATAATGACCGTCTGGTTCCCCCGGGGCACCGTTTATGCCCTCTTGAGGTCGGCAGTGGCTCTGTCGATTTCTGCAAAACTCGGACGGTCTTCCGACATCACCGCCTTGCGTGCAAATTCGACTGCGATAACGGGAGCGTAGCCAGCGACGTGCGCCAGAAGACCCGCCTTCATCGAGAGGAAATATTTGGACTCGGCGCTGTGAATGTTGCGCAGTGCCTGTGCCATAGGGCCGAAGAAGCCATAGGCGCAGAAGACGCCCAGGAATGTACCCACCAGCGCTCCACCGATCAGATGCCCCAGAACTTCGGGCGGCTGGGTGATTGAGCCCATGGTCTTGATGACGCCGAGAACGGCGGCGACGATGCCGAGCGCAGGCGTTGCGTCAGCCATGGACTGAATGGCGTTGACCAGGCGCTCCTGCTCCTGATGGTGCGTCTCGAGCTCTTCATCGATCAGTGATTCAAGTTCGTGCACCGCGTAGGTGCCAAGCGTAATCATGCGCAGATAATCGCACATGAACTCCACCGCATGGTGGTTGGCCGCAAAGGTGGGAAACCGGGCGAAGAGGTCGGACTGATGCGGGTTTTCGATGTGCTGTTCGAGCGCGAGCAGCCCCTTGGCCTGCACCAGCTTGAAGATGGAGAACTGCAGGCCCAGCAGCTCCACATAGGACTGCTTGTTATAGCGGGGTCCCTTGAAGAGCGTCGTGAAGATGCCGAGCGTCTGCTTGAGGATGGCCTTCGTGTTGCCGATGATGAATGCGCCCAGCGCGGCGCCGAGAATGATCACGGCCTCGAAAGGCTGCCAGAGCACCATCAGGTGTCCGCCCATCGCGGCATAGCCGCCCAAAACCGAAGCAAAGACAACAATGGCGCCGACGATAAGTCGCATACGCTTCTACTCTCGTTCCGGCCCGCCGGTACGCTGCGGGCGATGCAGTCTGCCCATTTCCCGAGCTATTCAAATTGAACGTATAGCTGGCTAAAGTTACCGAAATCTGATCGAGCAGGTGTTTTGCCTGTGGGCGCCGTCAACCGGGTTCAGTCGGTGGGGTAGATGCCGTCGAGAACGGTGGCGAAGTGGGCCTCTATCGAGGTGGTGCAATCACAGGAGCGCTTGCGCAGCGCCGCCTCGTTGCGGACGATGAAAACACCGCGCCGAGTGTCGATCAGACCTTCCTTGCGGAGCTGGCTGACGATGCGGGTGACGAAGGTCCGGCCGACGCCAAGCATCTCGGCGAGCTGTTCCTGCGTCATCTGGACTTCGTTCTTTTCGCTGCGCGAGACTGCTGCCACCAGCCATTTGGCAGTGCGCTGAACGATCGTATGGGTGGCGTTGCAGGCGGCGGTCTGGAATATCTGTGCGATCAGGCAGTCTGAATAGCGGGCGAACCAGTGCCGCAGCGGCAGGGATTCCATTTTGGCCTGTTCGAGTGCCGCCGTCTTGATTCTGAGAAAGCGCCCGCTTGCACGCACCTGCGCAGTCGCATAGGCGGGCACGTTGCCGTTGGAGACGATGCCCCCTACGGCACCCTCGCGACCGACAAGAGCCACTTCGACGGCGGCGTTTTCATTGTCCACCCAGATCTGGAAGCTCACCATGGCGGAGCCGCAGGGAAACCAGGTTTCGGTGACGTCATCACCGGCCTTCTGCAGGATGTGCCGCCGCTCCAGGTCGACGATTGTCATGTGCGGGGCCAGACGCCGCCGGTCCTCCTCGCATAATTTCGAGAGCAGCAGGTTCCCTGGCATCTGCGCGAGCAGTTCTTTTGTCATTTGGCCACACAATTTTCCATTTGCCGTCATAGTTGTGTTCACAAGTGAACCGACGTGCACCAGGAACTATGTTACTCGTGAACATAGCGGATATCGAAACATGAAGGAATGACCATTGCAAACCGCAATGCTGATGTGTCGCCGGCCACGTTCAGGGAAGGCGGCCTCTGGTCATCTCGTGCGCGCGGACATTGCGGAGCATGGCAGGTTTTTCGGCGATCTCTACGGGTGCATGGCTGCTGCTCCCGTCATCCTCCCTTGTTTCGAACGCGCCTGCACAGCCTGAGCGCCAGCCGGTCCATCAATACATGACCCACCCCGCAAATCACCCCGGCTCCAATGGCGATCCGGACCGCGGCCCCGGCACTATTCAGCCGCACGGCGCCATGCTGGTCTGCGAGCCAGGGAGCAATGCCGTACTATTCGCCTCCCGCAATCTCGCCGATCTGACAGGTTATGACGGCAAGCCGATCCCCGGCGCGTTGCTTGAAGATATTCTCGGCGCCAAGCCGGCCCATGATTTGCGCAACGCTGCAGCCAAGGCCGGCTCGTCCGGCGTACCCGGTGTACTGCTTGGGGTGCAGTTTTCCAGGGGCAACGGCACGTTCGACGTGGCTGCGCATATCCATCAGGGCAAGATGCTGATCGAGATCGAACCCTGCCAGGACGGCGGGGCGAGCGTGACGCAGGCGCTGGACCTGACCCGCAGCCTGATTCAACGCATCGGGCGTGAGAAGGGCGTCGAAGCCATCGCGCAGACAGGGGCACGTCTCTTGCGGGCGCTGCTCGACTATGACAGGGTCGTGGTGTGTCGTTTCCTTCACAATGGCGCCGGCCGGATCATTGCCGAAGCCAAGGCATCCGGATTGAACGCCTACCTCGGGCAGCACTTGCCTGCATCGGATTTCCCCGCGAGTGTACGCCAGGCACACCTCGCCAATCCGGTCACCATGATACCTGACGTCGGCTATGAGCCGGTTCCGCTCGAGCCTGCGGATGGTGGGCCTGTCGATACGTCCTGCGCCCAGCTGCGCAGTGTTCCGGCCGAGTACCGCCACTACCTGCGCGCCATGGGTGCGGCAGCCTCTCTTTCACTGTCAATCATTGTCGAAGGCGAACTTTGGGGTGTGATTTCCTGCCATCACAAATCGCCCAAGGTCTTGCCCATGCCACTTCGCCTGGGCGCGGAGCTCTTCGCTCAGTACTTTGCCCTTCAGATTGCCGTAGCCGAACGGCGCGCCTCCATCCTTGCGGCCAGACGCGCTCGCGCGCAGCTCGACAGCATCATAACTGGCGTGAATGCAGGAGGCGCGGCGGTGCAGGGTATGGTTGACCGCCTGCATGACCTCGCGGCGCTGATTGGCAGTGATGGAGCGGGGCTTTGGGTCGACGGCGTCTGGACGGCGTCGGGAGATGCTCTGGACAGGAATGCGGCTTCTGCGCTGCTGGAATTCATCGCAACTCAGGCCCCAAGTGCCGTCTGGTCGACGCAGGAATTGCGTAGTCACCTGCCCGATACCACGACGAGCGTTGCAGGCGTTTTGGCGATTCCTCTTTCTACCGGCTCCCAGACTTACCTCCTGCTCTTCCGCAACGAGGAAGCCCATGGCGTTGAACGGATTGAGGAAGTGGCGGAGGGGGCAGGCGCTGTGTCCCGTTTTTCCCCGGGCGGGAGTTTCGATAACTGGCGCGAGGAGGTGAGGGGGCGCTCGCTACCCTGGTCGGACGACGAGCTGGCGGCCGCGGTAGCCATCGGCGCCTACCTTCGCGACATACTCCTGCGCCAGAACGAGGTCTCGCCTGAAGAGCGCGCGCGCGTTGAACAGCGCCGCCGCATCCTCAATGATGAGCTCAACCACCGGGTCAAGAACATCATTGCGCTGGTCAAATCCATCGCCATGCAGACCGGTGCTCGCGCAGCCAGCGTGGAAGAGTATTCCGTCTCGCTGGAAGGTCGCCTGAGGGCGCTCGCCCTGGCCCATGACCAATCGCTGGTGGGCGCGGAGGGCGGCGATTTGACGACGCTCATCGAAACTGAAATGAGCCTTCATCGCGATGCCCGTACGCCCGAACGAATCGAGATCTCCGGCCCGAGGCTCAAGCTCGATGAGCGAGCCTTCGAGGTGCTCGCTCTCGTTTTCCACGAGATGACCACGAACGCAGTGAAATACGGCGCGCTTTCGGTGCCGGAGGGGCGGTTAAGCATCGTTTGGCAGACGACGTCCGAGGGCAATTGCGAGCTACGCTGGAGCGAACGCAACGGGCCTCAGGTCATGCGCCCGCGCAGCGCGGGTTTTGGCACCCGGCTTATCAGCAGCGCCATTGAATATGATCTGCGGGGTATCGCCGAACTGACCTATGCGACGACCGGGCTCTCCGCCCGCTTCGTTATTCCTGCAAGCCATATCGCCCCCGGCGAAGCAGTCGACGCTGCGCCTGAAAGGCTCGCAGTTGCGCCCGGGCAGGTGCTCGCGGGGCAATCGGTCCTTGTGGTTGAGGATCAGGGCCTGATCGCCATGGACGCGGAAGAGACGCTGCGCCGCCTCGGCGCTATCGACGTCAGGCTCGCACCGTCCGTCGACGATGCGATCCGCCAGCTCGAAACCTTCGCGCCCGATGCGGCCATTCTCGATTTCAACCTGGGCGAGGAGACGGCCGAGGCCATTGCCGACGAATTGCTGGCGCGAGGCGTGCCCTTCGTCTTCACGACGGGGTACAGCGATCCGGCCGCCATCCCTGAGCGGTTCCGGCACATCCCGCTGATCCGCAAGCCGATCAGCGACGCCAGCATCGTCAGCCATATGTCCCAGGCAACCAATGCGACCACCAAGGAATAAGTCCTTCGGACAAAATCCGGTGTCACGTGTCGGGAAATGCTGACCCGGTCCGTCGTACTTCGGAGCAACCGGAGAATTGTCCAATGACCATACAGCTCGCCTGCGCCTGCGGCGCGGTTCGTCTTGAGGCCCACGGAAGGCCGATCATCACCACCGAATGTCACTGCAACTCCTGCCGCGAAGCGGGCGAAAAACTCGCAGCGTTCGATGGTGCGCCCGATGTTCGTTCGGCGAATGGGGGCACGCCCTTTGTCATGATGCGCAAGGACCGCGTGGAGATCACTTCGGGGCGCGAACATTTGAAGGCCTTCCAGCTGGGGCCGGACCGGACAACGCGTCGCATCGTTGCTACCTGCTGCAATACCCCCGTCTTCCTTGAATTCAAGGGGGGCCACTGGCTGTCGCTCTACAGCACCGTCTGGCCGCGAGGTGCCATGCCGGCCATCGAGCTTCGCACCATGACTTCCGACCTCCTCGACCCGGTCGCCCTGGACACCGCTGTTCCGAACGCCAAGCACCAGTCATTGGGCTTTTTTGCCAAACTGCTTGGCGCCTGGATAGCGATGGGCTTCAGGTCACCCAAGGTCGAGGTGGCGCAGGAGGGCGTGCTGAACTGACGCCATCACATCATTCGCGCCCCACTTCCCAAACCCCCGTCCCGGTGCTATTGACCCTCGCCAACCCGAAACCGGCTGGTGAGTCTTCCGCCGGTCGCAACACCACCAAAATTCATCCGATCGATGAAGGGCAAGAAGGGGTCTGGCCTTGGCGAAGATTATTTCCTCTATCACCGGTGAAGCCGCGCTCACATTCGACGATGTGCTGCTCCAGCCGGCGCGTTCGGACGTCTTGCCAACGGAAGTCGATATCCGGACCCGCGTAACAAAAGACATCGCACTCAACATTCCGATCCTCTCCTCCGCCATGGACACGGTGACCGAGGCGAAGATGGCGATTGCCATGGCGCAGGCGGGCGGCATGGGCGTGATCCACCGCAATCTGACGCCCGAGCAGCAGGCCGAGCAGGTGAAGCAGGTCAAGCACTTCGAGAGCGGCATGGTCGTCAACCCGATCACCATCGGCCCCGACGCCACGCTGGCCGATGCCCATGCGCTGATGGACCGCTACAAGATCTCGGGCATTCCCGTCGTCGCCAATGGCGGAACGGGCGGGCGCAACACGGGCAAGCTCGTCGGCATCCTCACCAACCGCGATGTCCGTTTTGCCTCCAACACCAACCAGAAGATTTCCGAGCTGATGACCCGTGACGGCCTCGTCACGGTGCGAGAAGGCGTAAGCCAGGACGAAGCGAAGCGGTTGCTCCACCAGCACCGGATCGAGAAGCTGCTCGTCGTCGACGAATACCGGAACTGCATCGGGCTCATCACCGTCAAGGACATGGAAAAGGCCCAGCTTCACCCTTCCGCCATCAAGGATGAAGGTGGCCGCTTGCGCGTCGCCGCAGCTTCGACTACGGGCGATCAGGGCTTCGAGCGCTCGCTGATGCTGATCGAGGCTGGCGTCGACCTTCTGGTCATCGACACCGCGCACGGCCATTCCGTCCGGGTCGCCGAGGCCGTGGAGCGTGTCAAGCGCGAGAGCAATTCCACCCGCATCGTCGCCGGCAATGTCGCGACCGCCGAAGCGACGAAGGCGCTGATCGATGCGGGCGCCGACGCCATCAAGGTGGGTATAGGCCCTGGCTCCATCTGCACCACCCGCATCGTGGCGGGTGTCGGCGTGCCTCAGCTTGCCGCCGTCATGGCCTGCGCCGAGGAAGCGGACAAGCAGGGCGTGCCGGTGATCGCCGACGGCGGAATCAAATTCTCAGGCGATCTGGCCAAGGCCTTGGCAGGCGGGGCGTCCTGCGCCATGGTCGGCTCGCTTCTGGCGGGCACCGACGAGAGCCCCGGCGAAGTCTATCTCTATCAGGGCCGCTCCTACAAATCCTACCGCGGCATGGGCTCGGTCGGGGCAATGGCGCGCGGCTCCGCAGACCGCTACTTTCAGCAGGAAGTTAACGACGCCATGAAGCTCGTGCCCGAGGGCATTGAAGGGCAGGTGCCATACAAGGGGCCCGCCGGCGGCGTGCTGCATCAACTGGCCGGCGGCTTGCGGGCCGCGATGGGCTATACTGGCGCCAGGGACCTCGAGACCTTCCGACGCGAAGCGACTTTCGTGAAGATCTCCGGGGCCGCGCTTTCGGAAAGTCACGTCCACGACGTTACCATCACCCGCGAAAGCCCGAACTATCGGGGAGGCAAGTAGGTGAGCGCCACGGCCTTTGCGGTCGCGCTGGCGCTCTGGGCGCAAGGGCTGGTCGTTTTTGCCATCGTCCCGGTGCTGTACACGCGCCGTATACCGCGTGTCCTGCGTGGCGAGGTGAAAGTCCGCGACATCGCACTCGATGCGTCCAATTGGCCAAAGGACGCAAGGCAGGCGGCCAACGCATACAACAACCAGTTCGAACTCCCCGTGCTGTTCTTTGTTGCGGGCGGCCTGACGCTCTGGCTCGGGGCGACCTGGTGGGAAGCGGTGCTGTGCTGGCTCTTCGTCGCCAGTCGTGCCATTCACGCCCTTATCCACGTCACCAATAACCGCGTATCCCGTCGCTTCATGTCATTCGTGTTCGGTGTGGGCATCATGGCGATATTCT
Source organism: uncultured Pelagibacterium sp. (assembly GCA_964429025.1). Classification (GTDB taxonomy): domain Bacteria; phylum Pseudomonadota; class Alphaproteobacteria; order Rhizobiales; family Devosiaceae; genus Pelagibacterium. Next base: position 27,229 of record CAYSBF010000007.1, on the reverse strand, counting down.
GGGCTACACTCGGCGTGCGGCTGGTCATGGCGGGGCTTGCCTGATGCGCCTTCCTGGACGCATTGCTGCCGCCATCGAGGTGCTGGCCGAAATCGAGGCGCGCAAGCGTCCCGCGTCCGAAGCGCTTAAGGGCTGGGCGCTCGATCACCGGTTTGCCGGGGCAGGCGACCGGGCGGCGATTGGAAACCTCGTCTATGACGCCCTGCGCAAACGTGCCTCCCACGCCTGGCGGATGGGAGATGGCAGTCCGCGCGCGCTCGTCCTTTCGGTTGTGGTGAACGACTGGAGGCAGGACCCGGGCGCGCTTAACGCTGACTTCGGCACTGACCGTTTTGCTCCTGAACCAATCTCCCAAGCAGAAGCCGCAAGGCTTTCCGATGACTCGTTTTTCCGCTCTGCGCCTGATCATGTAATGGCCGACACGCCCGAATGGCTCGTCCCGTCGCTAGAGCGCAATTTCGGGGATAGCTGGGTGGGCGAAGGGCAGGGCATGACCCAGCGCCCGCCGCTCGACATGCGTGCCAATACGCTCAAATCCAGCCGCGACCGTGTCGCCAAAAGTCTCGCCCGTTTCAACCCCCGGAACTGCGCCATCGCGCCGGACGGCCTGCGTATCCCGTCGGGCCGCACTGATGCCCGCACAGCCAATGTGCAGGCTGACGAGGGATACCAGAAGGGCTGGTTCGAGGTGCAGGATGAAGGCAGCCAGATCGTCTCGCTGCTGGCCGGAGCAAAGCCGGGTGAACAGGTACTGGACTTGTGCGCCGGCGCGGGGGGCAAGACGCTGGCGCTTGCCGCCGCCATGGGCAATTCGGGGCAGATATTTGCCTATGACAGCGAGCGGCCCCGCCTTGCGCCGATCCACGAGCGGCTCAAGCGCAACGGCGTGCGCAATGTCCAGGTGCGCAATCCCGATGCCGGGGCAGTGGACGATCTGTTGGGAAAGATGGACCGCGTTCTTGTCGACGCGCCCTGCACAGGCACCGGAACGTGGCGCCGGCGGCCTGATACCAAATGGAAACTGACCCCAGCACAACTCGAGGCACGGGTCGCAGAGCAGGCAGCGGTTCTCGATCAGGCCGTCCGTTTCGTGAAACCTGGTGGCGAACTGGTCTATATCACCTGCTCGATCCTGCCCGAGGAAAACGACGATCAGGTCGACGCCTTTCTTGGGCGCCACGAGGACTTCTCAGTTGTCTCGCTGCCCGCCATATGGTCCGGACTCTTTCCCGGCGCGCCTCAACCCTTGAGCCGCAACGGCAACACCATCACGCTAACACCCGCCTCAACCGGCACCGACGGGTTCTTCTGCGCGCGGTTGAGAAAGCAATAGCCGGCACCACCGGCTACTGAATCGCCGCAGGATGGAGCACAAAAAAGCCACTCCGGATGCGAGGGACATCCGGAGTGGCTGTCAAAGACCAGAGGCATGGGACCTCGCGGTCTTTGGCCGGCATGGACCAGGCTGGGACGCTGCGCCTGTTCCGCCGGCTAAGCATCGGACCGAAAAGCGAGAAGCGCCTTCGGGCGAGTCCGATGCGGTACCGAAAACTCTGCTGCCTGCGATTGCGCGCTCGTGCTCGCAACTGTGCACCTCAAACGCGTCGGCTTCCGATGGGTTGCAGTCGGGGCACCGATTATTCGCAATGGCCCCACAGACCATTGCTCCCGGCTGCGATTCCGATTAAAGCCTCGCCATGCAGAACGCCGCTCCCTCCGACACCATCCTCATCGTGGATTTCGGCTCGCAGGTGACCCAGCTCATAGCGCGAAGGGTCCGCGAAACCGGGGTCTACTGCGAAATTCACCCCTTCAGCTCCGCCGTTGCGGCGCTTGAAACGCTCAAGCCGAAAGGCATCATCCTTTCCGGTGGTCCGGCGAGCGTGATCGACGAGGGTGCGCCCCAGGTCGATCCGGCCCTGCTCGAGTACGGCGTCCCGGTCCTTGGCATTTGTTACGGTCAGCAGGCCATGTGCGTTGCGCTCGGCGGCGTGGTGGAGCCCGGCTACGTCCGGGAGTTCGGTCGCGCCGAGGTGCGTATCGAAAAGGAGTGCGCGCTCTATGACGGCATCTGGGCGCTCGACCATTCCTACCAGGTCTGGATGAGCCACGGCGACAAGGTCTCGCGGATACCCGAGGGTTTCAGGGTCGTCGGCACGTCGCCCGGCGCTCCATTCGCGATGATCGCGGATGAGTCCCGCAGATTCTATGGCGTGCAATTCCATCCTGAAGTCGTGCACACGCCCGACGGCGCGAAGCTCTATGCCAACTTCGTGCATGCCATCTGTGGCTGCGAAGCGAGTTGGACCATGGCGGCCTATCGCGAGCAGGCCATCGCCGCAATCCGCAAGCAGGTCGGCAAGGAGAAGGTCATCTGCGGGCTTTCGGGCGGGGTGGATTCCTCGGTGGCAGCGGTGCTCATCCACGAGGCGATCGGCGACCAACTGACCTGCATTTTCGTCGATCACGGGCTGATGCGGAAGAACGAGGCCGACGAAGTCGTCACCATGTTCCGGCACCAGTACAACATCCCGCTGGTCCATGTGGATGCGTCGGACACCTTCATCAGTGAACTCGAAGGTGTCATCGAGCCAGAAGCCAAGCGCAAGATCATCGGGCGCCTGTTCATTGAGACATTCGAGCAGGAAGCCAGGAAGATCGGCGGGGTGAAATTCCTCGCCCAGGGCACGCTCTACCCGGACGTGATCGAATCCGTCTCCTTCACAGGCGGCCCGTCCGTCACCATCAAGAGCCACCACAATGTCGGCGGTCTGCCCGAGCGCATGAACATGCAGCTCGTCGAGCCGTTGCGCGAGTTGTTCAAGGACGAGGTCCGCAAGCTCGGCCGCGAACTGGGCCTGCCCGAGCATTTCGTCGGCCGGCATCCATTCCCCGGTCCCGGCCTCGCCATTCGTCTCCCGGGCGGCGTGACGAGGGAGAAACTCGACATCCTGCGGCAGGCGGACGCCATCTATCTCGAAGAAATCCGCAAAGCCGGCCTTTACGATACCATCTGGCAGGCCTTCGCGGTTCTTCTTCCGGTGCAGACGGTTGGCGTCATGGGCGACGGCCGCACCTACGAAAATGTCTGCGCGCTTCGGGCCGTCACCTCGGTCGATGGCATGACGGCCGACTTCTTTCCCTTCGACATGACTGTGCTTGGCCGGACGGCAACCCGCATTATCAATGAGGTCAAGGGCATCAACCGGGTCGTCTACGACGTGACCTCAAAGCCCCCCGGCACCATCGAGTGGGAATGATCCTATCCTGCCAGCACACCCGGTAAAAAATTTTCAGGCAGGGGTGGAACCGTTCCCGCAGCATGTGCGTTTGCTCTGATTGGATGTTGGTCGGCAGGCACGCTGGGGCTCATGGCTGTCGTCCGGCCGATTTCGCGCATCGGCTTCACGATGCTGGGGCAATACGCAATGAATGGGGACCGTGTTGTCCAACATTGAGGAATTTCCTGTCGGGGCACGCGGGCTGACCGAGTTTGAAGCGCTTGCGTCCGCCGCCCCATCGGTGCTCGAAGCAATTCCCGGCGCCGTCTATATCTGCGATCATGAAGGCTGGATCGTCCGCTACAATACGGAAGCGGCCGGACTTTGGGGGCGCACACCCGATCTCGAGGGGGAAAAGGAACGCTACTGCGGTTCTCTTCGGCTGTACCTGCCTGACGGGCAAACGCTCGAGCATGAGCGTTGTCCGATGGCCGACGCGGTCCGTATCGGTACATCCACGAGGAACGCCGAGGTGGTCATCGAACGCCCCGACGGCTCGCGGATCGCCGCACTGGTGAACATCCGGCCACTCAAGGATCACCGTGGCAATATCCAGGGTGCGATCAACTGTTTTCAGGACGTCACGGCCCAGAAGGCGATGGAGGAGGAAATCCATCGCAAGAACCGGGACCTGGAAGACTTCTTTGAGAATGGCGCCGTAGGCCTCCACGTCGTGAGCAGCGAAGGTATTATCCTTCGGGCCAACAGGGCCGAACTCGACATGCTCGGCTACAGCGCCGATGACTATGTCGGGCGTCACATCGCCGAGTTTCACGCCGACGCACCCGTGATCGGGCACATCCTGCAGCAATTGTCGTCAGGCCACGATCTCGACCGCTATCCCGCGCGGCTGCTGGCGAGGGACGGATCGATCAGGCATGTGCTGATCACCTCCAACAGCCGGTTCGACGACGGGAAGTTCATTAACACCCGCTGCTTTACCATCGATGTGACCCATCTGCACGAAGCCGAGCGTGCCCGGCGCGAGAGCGAGGAACGGTTGGCCGCCACCTATGAGGCTGCGACCGTTGGAATTGCCGAAGCCGACGAAACCGGCCGCCTGATGCGCGTCAACGACGCGATCTGCAAGATGCTTGGTCGCACGCGCGAGGAGCTCCAGAGCATGAGCTTCCTCGACTACACCCACGAGGATGATCGTGCTGAAGATGCCGAGTGCTACGCGCGGCAGGTAAAGGGTGAAATCTGGAACTACGCGCTGCGCAAGCGCGCCCACCGCCCTGACGGGACCACCGTTTATCTGGACGTTTACAGCTCCTCGGTCCGGGACCGCGACGGGGCATTTCTCTATGGTGTCCGCGTAATCCGCGATGTTACCGACAACCAGCACATGGAAGACCGCCTCCGCGAGAGTGAGCAGCACATGCGGGAGCTGCTCGAAGCTCTGCCGGCTGCTGTCTACACGACCGACGCGAACGGGCGGATCACCTTCTTCAACAAGGCCTGCATCGAAATGGCCGGCCGCACGCCGCAGATCGGCGATGAGTGGTGCGTCACCTGGCGGTTGTACACGGCAGACGGCGTACCGCTCCCGCATGACCAATGTCCCATGGCGGTGGCCCTCAAAGAAGACCGGGTGGTACGGGGCGTCGAGGCCATAGCTGAACGGCCGGACGGCACAATGGTGCCCTTCGTGCCGTACCCGACCCCGTTGCACGACAGCAATGGCAAGCTCGTCGGCGCGATCAACATGCTGGTCGACATCACCGAGCGGAAACAGGCCGAAAACCGTCAGAAGACGCTCATCGACGAGTTGAACCACAGGGTGAAGAACACGTTGGCGACCGTGCAATCGCTTGCGATGCAGACCGCGCGCCACTCCGACAGCCTCGACGACTTCAGCCGCCGATTCGAAGGGCGGCTGATGGGACTTGCGCGGGCGCATGATCTGCTGACAACGAGGCATTGGGAGGACGCACCGCTGGACTATCTCACGCGCGAGGTGCTGTGCCCGATGATCGGAGCCTCCAACGTGCTGCACATCGAGGGACCGCCGGCTGTACTGAACCCAAGGGCCGCGCTCAGTCTCACCATGGTGCTCAACGAACTCGCCACCAATGCGGCCAGACATGGGGCGCTGGCAACGGATAACGGGGAGCTTTCGCTGACTTGGCGTCTTCTCGAAGAGACCGAGCAAACGGTTGTCGAGTTGCTGTGGCAGGAGCGCGGGGGCCCGCCCGTGGAGGCGCCGAAGCGCCGAGGGTTCGGCATGCGCCTGATGGAACGGGGTATCGAGCGCGACCTTGGGGGCGAACTCGATCTGGTCTTCGAGCCACTGGGGCTCTCGTGCCGCATGACCATTCCGCTGCGGAGCGCCGCGGTTTGATGCCAGGACTTGCAGGTTTGAGAGTGTTGGTGGTCGAAGACGAGGGCGGCGTGGCGCTTCTTATCGAGGACATGCTGGAAGAGCTCGGTTGCAAAGTGGTGCTTTCCGTCGCGACGCTCACCAAGGCCCTCGCAGCGGCCAACGTAGAAGATTTCGACTTCGCCGTGCTGGACGTCAATCTCGATGGGCAGCTGGTTTTCCCTGTCGCGGAAGTGCTGCGTAACCGGCAACTGCCGTTCGTGTTCAGCACTGGATACGGCCGGATAGGGGTGCCGGAGACATTCAGGGACTACGAGGTCCTGAACAAGCCTTTCGCCATGCGGGAGTTGGAGCAGAAATTGCAAGTAGCGTTGGGAGATCGGCGTTGAACTGATCAGCGAACGGTCAGGATCGGGTTGAACAAGGAGAATAGAAGGTGGGCTTGGAAGGGGTGCGCATGCTGGTGGTCGAGGACGAGATTCTCGTCGCCATGTCTGTCGAGGATATGCTCGCGGATCTGGGTTGCGAGGTGACTGTGAGCGCCGGCAATGTCGATGAGGCAATCGATAAGGCCCGGGCAGGCGGGTTCGAATGCGCTCTCCTGGACGTCAACCTGCATGGCAAGGAGGTCTTTCCGGTCGCCGAGATATTATCCGAGCAGGGCATACCCTTTGCCTTTGCGAGCGGATACGGCCGGTCGGGATTGCCGGAGGCGTTTCGCACACGTCCCGTCGTGTCAAAGCCATTCCAGCTTGAGGAACTGTCGACGGCTCTGTCGGCGGCCCTTGCGACGGGCTAGCAGGCCGTTCAGCGGTCGGGCGACGCGAGATAAATCCAGCAATCCTGAACAAGAGATCATGACCGACTCCGACCTTTCCGCGAACGACGCCAATCCCGCCTTGCCCGATTTTCTTGCCGGTGGCGGCGAGATGGGAGCTCTCATCCGCAAGTTCGACTGGTCCGGCACGCCGCTCGGTGAACCTGCGAGCTGGCCGCAGAGTCTCAGGACGGCCGTGAGGATCATGCTGACCTCGCGCCAGCCCATCTGGATCGGTTGGGGCAGGGAGCTGACCTATCTCTATAACGACGCCTATCAATCGATCATCGGCGGAAAACACCCTTGGGCGCTCGGAAAGCCGACTAAAGAAGTCTGGCACGAGATCTGGCCCGACATCGAGCCGATGCTCAGCACCGCCATGGGCGGCATCGAAGGCACCTATGTGGAAGAGCAGCTCCTGATCATGGAGCGCCACGGCTATGCCGAGGAAACCTACTACACCTTTTCCTACAGCCCGATTCCCAACGATGACGGCACCCCCGGCGGGATCATCTGCGCCAACACCGATGACACCCAGCGGGTAATCGGAGAACGCCAGTTGTCGCTGCTTCGGGAGCTCGCGGCCCGTACCGCAGACGCCCGGACCTGGAGCGATGTCTGCGAACGCAGCATTGCGGCGCTCGAGACCGACCGGCACGACGTCACGTTCGCGCTCCTCTACATGCTTCCGCCGGGAGGCGATTGTGCCGAACTCGCTGCCTCTTTTGGTGTACCCGCCGGCCATGCCGCCGCCGCGCCCAGGCTGCCCATCGACAGCACGTCGCCATGGCCGGTATCGGATATCCTCAAAAAGCACGATCCGATCTTGATCGAGGACCTGTCCGGCATATTCGGCAATGAAGCCCCGAAAGGGGCTTGGGACCGGCCGACGACCAGGGCGGCGGTGCTTGCCGTTCCGCCCTCGGGGGAGTCGGGCCGGGCGGGCGTTCTGGTCGTAGGCCTCAATCCCTGCCGGATGTTCGACGAGAACTACAGAGGTTTTTTGGGGCTGGCGTCGGGCCAGATCGCTGCGGCAGTGGCAAATGCCGGTGCCTATGAAGAGGAACGGCGCCGCGCAGAGGCGCTGGCAGAGTTGGACCGTGCCAAGACTGCCTTCTTTTCGAACGTGAGCCATGAGTTCCGTACGCCCTTGACGCTCATGCTCGGGCCGCTCGAAGAGCTGCTCTCGAGTGAGCGGTCAGCCGACGAGATGCGGCAGCAGGCGGAACTGGCGCACCGGAACGGCACCCGCCTACTCAGGCTGGTCAACAGCCTGCTCGATTTTTCCCGCATAGAGGCGGGCAGGGTGCAGGCCAGCTACGAGCCGACTGACCTCGCCGAATTCAGCGCCGAAATCGCTTCGAGCTTCCGGTCCGCGATCGAAAGGGCGGGCATGAGGCTCACGCTGGAATGTGCGCCACTGCCCCAGCCTGTCTTTGTCGACCGCGAAATGTGGGAAAAGGTGCTCCTGAACCTTCTGTCGAACGCCTTCAAGTTCACGCTGGAGGGCGAGATCGGGGTCGTTGTCCAGGCGTCGGAGGACGGTCGTTGGGCTAAAGTGAAGGTGCGCGACACCGGCATAGGCATTCCCGAAAGTGAAATGCCCAAGTTGTTCGAGCGATTTCACCGGATCGAGGGCGCGCAGGGCCGCAGCTTCGAGGGAAGCGGAATCGGCCTGGCGCTTGTCCAGGAACTGGTAAAGCTCCACGGGGGGAAGATCTCAGCGGAAAGTACCTTCGGGCGCGGGACGACCTTCACGGTCTGCATCCCCTTCGGCCACGAGCATCTGCCCGCCGAAAGAGTAAGGCATGAAGCTTCGAAGGAAACCGAAATTGTCGGGGCGCACCAGTTTATCGAGGAGGCCATGCGCTGGCTCCCAGATGAGGCACCGCAACTCGAGGAGGAGGGCGAGCTTTCCACGGCTGGCCTGGGTGCAATCGCCAGCCAGGGCGATGTCAAGCAGGGTGCCGGCAAGCGTGTTCTGCTCGCCGATGACAATGCGGATATGCGCGCTTACGTGCGCCGCCTTCTCCACGCGCAGGGCTATGCGGTTGACGTAGCGGGAGACGGCGAGGTGGCACTCGCGCTTGCGCAGGCGGCAAAGCCGGATCTGATCCTCACCGACGTCATGATGCCTAAGCTCGACGGCTTTGGCTTGCTCAAGCGCCTCCGCGCCGATCCGGCACTGGCTGATATTCCGGTGCTCATGCTGTCCGCACGCGCCGGTGAAGAGGCCAAAGTCGAAGGTTTGGGGGCGGGTGCGGACGACTACCTCGTCAAACCATTTGCCGCCCGCGAGCTGCTGGCGCGCGTCCATTCAAACATCCAGATGGCCGAGGCGCGCCGCGAAGCGAACCGTGCGGTCTTCCGCAGCGAGCAGCGGTATCTCATGACACAGGACCGCCTCTCCCTTGCGCTCTCGACCGGACGCGTGGCCGTTTTCGAATGGGAGGTGGACAGTGACCGGCTGGCGATTCAGGGGCCGCTGGCAGAGGTGTTCGGAGTCTCCACGCCAGACGCCGAAGCGGGCCTTCCGCTGAGCGCGTTCCTCGACGCAATCGACAAACGGGACCTGGACAGGGTCATGTCCATTCTCGGCAAGTCGGTCGAGACGGGCGAGCCGTACGAAGCCGAATACCGGGTGCATGGTTCTGGCGAGGAACGCACGGTTATCGCCCGCGGCAGCATCGAGACCGATAGCGATGGACGCAAGCGCATGGCCGGCGTCGTGATTGACGTCACTGAGGAGAAGGCTGCGAGCGCAGCTCTGAAAGAGCAGACGAGCGCGCTCGGGATTCTCAACCGTGCGGCCACCACGATCTCGGGGGATCTCGACCAGAACAGATTGGTGCAGACGATCACCGACGCTGCGGTAGAACTTACGGGCGCCCAGTTCGGGGCCTTTTTCTACAACGTCATCGATGAAGAGGGCGAGCGGTACACGCTCTACACACTCTCTGGCGTGCCGCGGGAAGAATTTTCGAAATTCCCGATGCCGCGAAACACGCACGTCTTCGCTCCGACCTTCACCGGAGAAGCGGTCGTGCGCTCGGGCGATATCACCAGGGATCCGCGATACGGCAAAAATCCTCCGCACTACGGCATGCCCAAGGGGCATCTGCCAGTCCGGAGCTATCTTGCCGCTCCTGTGAGGTCGCGCACCGAGGAGGTCTTGGGCGGCCTGTTCTTCGGCCACTCTGAACCGGATGTCTTTGACGAGGTCGACGAGGAGCGCGTGGTGGCACTGGCGAGCCAGGCCGCCATTGCTCTCGACAATGCGCGTCTGTTTCAGGCGGCTGAGCGCGAGCTGCAGCAGCGCCGCCGTGCCGAGGCTGAATTGCAGACCCTCAACGCGAATCTGGAGGAGCGGGTCGCCGAGGAGGTGGCGCGACGAACCGCTGCCGAAGACGCGCTCCGGCAGGCGCAGAAGATGGAGGCGGTGGGCCAGCTTACTGGCGGCGTCGCCCACGACTTCAACAATCTGCTCACGGTCATCATCGGCGGGCTCGATACGATCAAGCGTTCGACCCCCAACGACCATGCCCGGATTGCCCGGGCTGCCGATATGGCGCTTCAGGGCGCACAACGGGCGGCGAACCTTACGGGACGCCTTCTTGCCTTTTCGCGGCGCCAGCCCCTCGAGCCCAAGCCGATCGAGCTCAACGCGCTCGTGCGCGAAATGACCGAACTCCTGCACCGGACGCTCGGCGAACAGATCGAGCTCGAAGGTGTGCTGGCCCCGCGCCTTTGGACCATCGAAGTCGACCAGAACCAGCTCGAAAGTGCGGTCCTCAACCTTGCGGTCAATGCCCGCGACGCCATGCCGGAAGGCGGGAAGTTGACCATCGAAACGGCGAACACAGCGCTCGACGAAAGCTATGCTGCGACCGATTCCGAGGTCATCCCCGGCCAATACGTTATGATCGCGATCAGCGATACCGGCAGCGGCATGCCGCCTGATGTCCTCGCCCGTGTTTTCGAGCCCTTCTTCACCACCAAGGAAACCGAACGCGGCACGGGCCTGGGCCTCAGCATGGTATACGGGTTCGTCAAGCAGTCGGGCGGACACGTGACAATTTACAGCGAGGAAGGGCAGGGGACGACCGTCAAGCTCTACTTCCCACGCTACGTCGGTGACACCGGCGCCCGGGCCGGCTCGGTGCAGCAACCCACGCCGACAAGCAGTGACAGGGAAGTGATCCTCGTTGTGGAGGACAATGAAGACGTCCGCTCATACAGTACCGCGATCCTCGCCGAGTTGGGCTATACCATTCTCGAGGCGGCGGAGGCCGACTCCGCATTGGCCATCCTGCGCTCGGATCAACGGATCGACCTCCTGTTCACCGATGTCGTGTTGCCCGGAAAGAGCGGACGGGTGTTGGCCGATGCCGCGTTGGAACTGCGGCCAGGCCTCAAGGTGCTCTATACGACGGGCTACTCGCGCAATGCGATTGTGCATCAGGGCAGGCTCGATGCCGGAGTCCAGCTCATCACCAAGCCATTCACCTATGAGCAATTGGCAGCGCGTGTCAGGGATCTCCTGGATCAGTCCAACCGCTGATCAAGCGAGCAGAAGCCTCGTCCACAAGTCGGGCTTCGCTGCGCGCGCATCTTGCTTTATGTAAGCCGCAAGCTTGAGGCTCGGCGCCGCGAGCACAATATCGATGTCACCGGGCGCCGCGTGGGAAAAGGTTGACCAATGACATACGGAGCCGGCCGTTCTGCGCCGTTGACACCTCCCGATATATCGGCCCGCAAGGGCGGGACGCCGATCGTCTGTCTCACCGCCTATACCACACCGATGGCGGAGATCGTGGATCGGCATTGCGACCTCGCGCTTGTCGGCGACAGCGTCGGCATGGTTTTGCACGGCCTGCCGGACACGCTCGGCGTGACGCTCGAAATGATGATTATGCACGGCAGGGCGGTCCGCCGCGGACTAAAGCGGGCGCTGATGGTCATGGACATGCCCTTCGGTACTTATGAGGAGAGCCCCGAACAGGCCTTCCGCAACGCCGCGCTGCTCATGCGCGAAACGGGCTGCGCTGCGGTGAAGCTCGAAGGCGGCGTGGCAATGGCGCCCACCATCCGCTATCTCGCCGAGCGCTCCATTCCCGTCCTGGCGCATGTCGGCCTCACGCCGCAATCGGTCAACGCCAAGGGCGGGTACAAGGTGCAGGGAAGGGGTGCAGCCGCCGAGACCGTGCTGCGCGACGCCCGCGCCGTGGCTGAGGCGGGTGCATTTGCTGTGGTCATCGAGAAGGTGCCCGATGTTCTCGCCCGCCGCATCACCGCGGATGTCGATATTCCCACCATCGGCATCGGCGCCTCTGCCGCTTGCGACGGGCAAATCCTCGTCGTCGACGACATGCTCGGCATCTTTGCAGCGTTTCAGCCCAAATTCGCCAAGCGCTACGCCGAGCTCGGCCAGGCCGCCGACAAGGCCGTCGCGGCCTATGCCGAAGAGGTGCGGTCCCGCGCCTTTCCTGCCCCGGAACATGTTTACGGCGACGCACCGCATCCGGTGCCCGGCGGCCAATCCGCATGAGCCTCGAAATCATCCGTACCGTCGCCGCGCTCCGCGCGCGGGTGGATGGCTGGCGCAATCATGGCTTGCGGGTCGGCGTCGTACCGACCATGGGCGCGCTGCATGAAGGCCACCTCAGCCTCGTTCGCATAGCCCAATCCCATGCCGACCGGGTCATCGTCACGCTGTTCGTCAATCCGACCCAGTTCAACAACAAGGATGACCTTGCGGCCTATCCCCGCACTGAAGCGGACGACGCCGCCAAGCTGGCAGCGTTGGGCGTGGACGTCCTGTACGCGCCGGATGTGGATGAGATGTATCCGCAGGGGTTCGCCACCACGGTCAGCGTCAAGGGCGTAAGTGAGGGCCTGTGCGGCGCCTTCCGCCCCGGTCATTTCGATGGCGTCGCGACCGTTGTCACAAAGCTCCTCCTGCAGACCGGCGCCGACTGTGCCGTCTTCGGAGAAAAGGACTTCCAGCAACTCGCCGTCATCCGGCGGTTGTTGGCCGATCTCGACATCCCGGTTCAAATCGTTCCAGGTCCGACCGTCCGTGAGGCTGATGGACTCGCGATGTCCTCGCGAAATGTCCGTCTGACTCGCGAGGGCAGGGCAAAAGCTCCCGCGCTGGCTGCCGCCTTGTTCGACGCTGCAGCAAACCTCGGAAATGGCGCCGACGTTGGGAGCGTGCTGGCAGCAGCCCGCGCCGCAATCCTCGATGCGGGTTTCACCGAAGTCGAATATCTCGAACTGCGCGATGCTGCGGGCCTTGCCCCGCTCGACGCCCCCACTGTTCCCGCCCGGCTGCTGGCAGCGGCCTGGCTTGATGGGGTGCGATTGATCGACAACGTGCCGGTTTAGCTTATTCGGTCGAGACCAGGGGCAATGTTACGCGGAAGCAGGCACCTTCGGTGCCGGAGACAAGTTCGAGCTTGCCGTTCATGCGCGAGACGATTTCGCGGCTGATCGGCAGCCCCAGCCCCGCCCCGGCATATGGTCCGGCTTCTCCCAGCCGTCCCCGGAAGAATTTGTCGAAGATATGAGGCCGTTCCTCTTCGGGAATGCCAAGGCCATTGTCCGCCACCTCGACGATGTAGTTCTTGCCCCTGATGCGCGAACGCACCTCGACCTCCGGCGCGATCGCACCATTATACTTGATGGCATTGGAGATGAGATTGATCATCACCTGGCTCAACCGGTCGGGGTCGGCAGAAACGATGGCTTCCTTGACGCGCCAGCCGCCCTTGACTTTCGTGTTGTTCTGGCGCGCGAGCGCGTCGCAGACACGGAGAGCCTGATCGAGCGATTCCTCGGCATTGATGGGATAGTTCTCCCAGGCCCGCTCGCCCCGTTCGAGCGCCGAGAGGTCGAGAATTTCGTCAAGCAGTGACGTGAGCCGCAGGCTCTCCTTGTGAATTGTCCCCACGAAGCGCTCCCGCGCGTCGGCCCCGAGATCTTTCTCGGTCAGCAGGATTTCGGAAAAGGCGCGAATGGCCGTCATTGGGGTGCGCACTTCATGACTGACCTGGCTAAGGAACTCGTCCTTCTGCAGATCGACGCGCCGCAATTCACGGTTCGCGGCTTCGAGCTTTTCCGCCGTTGCGCGCAACTCGGCCGATGTCCGCTCCAGCTCCTGGGAATATTCGATGGCCTGCTGGGTCTCGTCGGCCATCTGCATCACCTCCTCGAGCGAGATGGAATCTCCCGAAACGACTTTCGACAGCATGACGTGAGCGGAGGCCGCGCCGATCGAACCGGCGAGTTCGCGCTCGAGCGTGCGGATGAAGGTGGGGCTTGGCTGGAGCGCCGACCAGGGCAGGCGAGCCCGCTTGGCCTCCTGCGAGAAGAGCGCCAGCGCCTGCTTGTGCCCAAGTACGCGCCGCGCAACAAGGAACAGGTCGTTTGCCGTCGCCGAGCCCCGGATCGGGCTCGTCTCGCCGCCCGCCTTACGGAAAATGTTGAGAAAGACCGACGCCTGGATGTGCTCCAGCGCCGACTGGTTGGTGACCAGCGACCCGAGTATAAGCACTGTCGTGTTGAGGAACAGGCTCCAGAACACCGCGTGCGCCAGCGGGTCGAGCCCCGAAAGCCCGAACAGGGCCTGCGGCCGCAGCCAGCTTATTCCCGCCGGACCCTCGGCCATGATCTGCGCGACAAGGGGCGAGGAGGAGGCAAAGGACGGCATGAAGCTTGACCACAGCCAGACGAGAAAGCCCACGGATACTGCCGCAATGGCAGCCTTGGTCGATGCGTCGCGCCAGAAAAGGCTGGCAATGACAGCCGGCAGGAACTGCGCCACCCCGGTAAAGGAGATGAGACCGATCGGCGCCAACGCGTCCGAACCGCGGGTGAGGTAGAAATAGCCAAAGCCCAGGAACAGGATCAGGACAATCGAGATGCGGCGCGCACTGAGAATCAGCCGCCGTACGCCTTGGCCGTCCTCTCTGTTGTCGTCCGATGTGGCCCGGAGCATGATCGGCACGACGATGTGGTTTGAGACCATGATCGAAAGCGCGATGGATTCGAGAATGATCATCGAAGTCGCTGACGAGAACCCGCCGATAAAGGCAAATAGCGCCAGCGTGTCCTGACCGGCGGCCAGGGGCAGGGTGAGAACGAACATGTCCGGATTGGACCCGGCGGGCAGGAAGGTCAGCCCGAACAGCGCGATGGGCAGCGTGAACAGGCTCATGGCGAGCATGTAGAACGGAAAGGCCCAGCTCGCGGTGCGCAGATGGTTCTCGTCGGAATTCTCAACGACCGTGACCTGGAACTGACGAGGAAGGCAGATGATGGCGGCGCCGGCCAGTATCGTCATGGCAATCCAGCGGTCGTTGAATGTTTCCACCGCATGAATCTGATGACCTGCGGCGACGGCGTCGGCAAAGATCGTGTCGAGGCCACCGCCGATATAGAGCACGAACACGCCGACGGCGATGAAGGCGGCGAGCTTGACGACCGCCTCGAACGCGATCGCCGCCACCACGCCATGATGCTGCTCCTTGGCGTCCACGTTTCGCGTGCCGAACAGGATCGTGAACACGGCCATGCCCGCAGCGACGGCCAGGGCAAGTCCCGTCTCGTCCAGCCCTTCAATGCTCCCCCGTCCATATGGCGAGGCACCTGCGATCGCTCCGATCGAAGAGGTGATCGCCTTGAGCTGTAGCGCGATATAGGGCGCAATGGCGATAACGGCGAGCACGGTGATGAGGACCGCCAGGCTGCTGGACTTGCCAAAGCGCGAGGAGATGAAGTCTGCGATGGATGTGATGCGCTGGTCGTGGCTGATACGCACGAGCCGCCTGAGGATGAACCACCACCCGACAAAGACGAGCGTGGGCCCGAGATAGATGGTCATGAACTCGAGCCCGGAGCGCGCAGCCGAGCCGACCGCGCCGTAAAAGGTCCAGCTCGTGCAATAAACCGAAATCGAGAGCGTATAGACGAAGGGCGAGTGCAGAAATCCGCCGGCACGCGTATTCGTGTACCTATCAGCCAGATAAGCGATGAGGAACAGCAGGCCGACATAAGCCACGGCCGACGCAATGACCAGGTCGGCGTTCAGACTCATGGTCACGGCTTGTCGTCTCCGCCACTGGCCGGCAGATGATGCTCGTGCGGCAGCACATAGCTGAACCAGCAGGCGCCGATGACGAGGAATATCCAGAGGCCGAACAGATAGACCGTCTCGATGGGAAGACCGAAAACGAGCAGGTCGAGACGGAACAGCAGGACCAGCGGTGGCAGTACCGCCATCAGCCCGAAGAGGGTGAAGAACAGTGACGCGCCGACGATCTTTCTGCGGTTCATGGAGCGCTGCCCCGATCAGTGCGAGGGCGCCGGGTCACCCAGCAGGTTCCGGACTGCATTCACCACATCGGTGTTGGAATAGGGCTTGGTGACGAACGCGTCCGCCCCGAGCTCTTCGGCGATGCGCCTGTCCTGCTGCTGACCCTTTGCCGTCAGCACCAGGACCGGGAGCTTTGCGGTCGCGCGGTCGGAGCGCAACTGTTTGAGCACCTCAAAGCCGCTGCGCTTGGGCAGCATGATATCGAGCACCAGCACCTTGGGATTGAGACGCCGGACGGCGTCAACCACGGCCTCGCCGTCCATGACCGATCCGATGGACCAGCCGGCGCGCTGAAAGACGAAATCGAGCGCCTCCAGAATGCTCGGTTCGTCCTCGGCAATGAGTACGTCGACTGCCAATTTTTCCCCTCCAGGCTCTCTCTCCCCCGAGAGCCGATACGCCAGATAAACCATTTTCCAGCGCCGCGCCAAGCCCCATGCCCGTCAGGCCGTCACCGTGCCGGATTGCTCAGCCATCTGCATGGCCGGCGCGAAGGGCTCTTCCTGCCGGTTGCCGCAGTCCGGCCGGGTACACAAACGGCAAGTCGGCCCCACCGGAACATCCGCCTGGGCGTCGGTGAGGTCGAGTCCATCCGCATAGACCGTGCGGTCGGCATGAAGGATGTCGGTCACGATGAGAATAGAGTGCGGCAGCGCCTGGTCCGTAAAGCCGGAGCTGCGGCGCGTCACGGCCTTGGCAACGAACAGGAAGCGCGATCCGTCAAGAAAGCGGACCGGCTGGCGCACGATCTGCCCCGGCGTCCGGAAGGCAGAATAGATCGCCCATAGGGGGCAGGCGTAGCCCGTGTGGGGCAGCAGAAGGCCGGGCAGGGGAAAGTGCTTCGTCAGCCGTCCTGCCGGGTCGGAACGCAGAAAGCCGAACGGAACGCCCTGCGCATCCTCGCGCCGCAACGTCACCAGCCGATGCGCCATCTGTTCGAAGCTCGCATTGTACCGCTCGCTCAGCGCATCGATGTCGTAACGAAGCGATTCCGCATCCTCCAGGAAGCTGTCGTAAGGAAAAAGCATCGCTCCCGCTATGTAGGCGGCGAGGTACCGGCGAGCCAACTGCCTTGCGCGCTCGCTCGAAAGAGCCGGATTGTTGACCGCAGCATCGAGCGCTTCCGGCCGCAGCATCTCGGCGAGCAGCCGCGCCATCTGGAACTGGCGGGTGGACTGCGGGACCGTGTTGCGGAACCACAGCGTCTTGAATTCCGCGTTGTAGCCGAAGGCGCGTCCGTCACCCTTTCGCGCGGTGCGCACCACGTTGACCCCGACTGCCTTTTCAAGGCCTGAGATGAGCGTGGCCTCGCCCAGCGGTCCCGCTGCCTCCAGCCCGGCCCGGAGTTCGGCGGCGACCTCCTCCAGGTCAGGGAAAAAATTGCGGGAGGCAAATATCATGTCGTCGACCTCGCGGCGGGTCGACGCCGAGCGTCCTGCATCGCTCGATTGCTCGAACTGGCCGATCAGGTTTTGCGCCACAGCCGACAGCGCCCCCGTTTCCCTCACGAGCGAGGCAACGAACCGCTCGCGTTCCTGTGCCGACAGGTCCGGCACGTCCCCGAGAATCTCGGCGCCGGCACGCACGGCGGTGATGCCGGAAAGGATCTGGTGCAATAGCTGGCTGAGCAGAGGGTCGGCGCGCAGCCGGTTCGCGTAGGCATCCGCATTGGCATTCGCAGTCGTATAGGCGCGGTAGAGCGTTGCGAGGACCTGGGCGATCTCGGGACTCGTGGCGACCAGTTGGCGCGCATTGTCGAGCCCGAACCCGCTGCCTGCAAGAACTGGATCGGCGAACGCTTCCACTAGTTCGTGAATGAGCCGGTGCTCAGCCTCACCCGTCAGCGCGTCCATTTCGACGCCAAGTGCAGTCGCGATTTTCTGGAGTAGTCGGCCGCCGACCTGCCGCTTGTTGGATTCAATGAGATTGAGATAGCTCGCCGACACATCCACCGTCCGGGCCAGCGCCGCTTGGGAGATACCTAAGGCCTTGCGGCGCGTACTTATTCTCAAGCCGATCGGTGCGCGCATGCTCGTGCCTCAAGTCAACGAATTTACAGAGTTGCGGTACTATAGGTTCAACAATTTACAAAATTTCTTTTGAATTACAATAGGATATTGATTCGCTATGACCCGATGAAGATAGTGGCGCTGCGCAATGAACAGCCGAATCAAATGGCGGCATCGCGCAGTGGAGGAGAAAATGTTCTACGGCTGGGACAGGACCGGAGGTTGCGCGCTTGCCCGCGCACATCTGACACCGGCGGCGTCGGCGGATCGGATTCAGTTTCTCCAATTGCCGGTTCACTTTGCATGGCAATTCTCCAACGTCCCCGTGGGCCGTAGCCCGCTTTGGCTCGTCGTTGCGCCCCACCGCGACCCGTCTGCCGAAAGCTCATGGTCGCGTGCCCACGGGGCGACCCGTTTTGCGCGCCGGATCGTTCGTCCGGCCACGTTCTCCTCGATGCCCATGGCGCAGGTCCTTCCCGCTCGGAAGGGCCGGCCATGCGGCTCGGAGGCGACTGCAGTTTCGCAGCGGCCGGCACGCGCCCGCCGCCGCAATGGGCTCCTCCAGGTAACCAGTTCTGCTACGCGTGGAAGGGTAATCAATGACCCCGCCATTCGTGGCGGGGCGATGGATTTCCACGTTCTGCGGAAGCCGTTCTAGTTACCTGGCCCGGGCGCTGCTTGCAGGGCCCGGGCGAATTTCGCAACCGGCATCGCCAAGGTGCCGGTGGCACTCGGGCTCCCGGCGCATCCGGACCACCACATCCGGGTGCGCCGAAGCTCGCGATACCGGGTCGCGCCCACCCATGTCTGGCAACAGCGTTCGGCCGGCGGCGTACTCGGGATCAACCAGAGGCGCCGCGGGACTGCGTGCGCCGGTCAGGGCACAAAAAGGGACACGCGCCGATGAACACCCACGCCTTTCTCACACGCCACACGCGTCTGACGCCGGATCAATTCGCGGAGAAGTACGACCTCTCCCTGCGCGATCCGGAGGCGTTCTGGATGGAGGAGGGCAGACGGCTCGACTGGATCAAGCCCTATACCAGGGCCAAGAACACCAGTTACGCCTATCCCGACGTCTCGATCAAATGGTTCGAGGACGGCGTTCTCAACGTCTCCGCCAATTGCATCGATCGGCATCTCAAGGATAAGGCGAACCAGACCGCGCTAATCTGGGAGCCGGACAATCCGGCGGACGAACCGCGCCATATCACTTTCCAGGAGCTGCATGACGAGGTTTGCCGCTTCGCCAATGTCTTGAGGTCCATGGGGGTCGAGAAGGGGCACCGCGTCACGATCTATCTTCCTATGATCCCGGCCGCTGCCTACGCCATGCTCGCCTGCGCGCGTATCGGCGCGGTCCATTCGGTCGTCTTTGGCGGCTTCTCGCCCGACGCACTGGCCGGACGCATCAATGATTGTGACAGCCGCGTCGTCATCACAGCCGACGAAGGCCGCCGCGGAGGCAAATCGGTGCCGCTGAAGGCCAACGTCGACAAGGCGCTCGATGATTGTCCGGGCGTTGAAAAGGTGCTGGTGGTGCGGAATACCGGCGGTGATGTCGCGATGAAGGAAGGCCGCGACGTCTGGTGGCACGAAGCGGCCGCAAAGGTCGAGGCGGTTTGCGAGCCCGAGCCGATGAACGCCGAAGACCCGCTGTTCATCCTCTACACCTCGGGTTCCACGGGCAAGCCCAAGGGCGTGCTGCACACCACCGGCGGCTATCTCGTATGGGCCTCGCTCACCCACGAGATGATCTTCGATCCCCGTCCCGGCGAAGTCTACTGGTGCTCCGCCGATGTCGGATGGGTCACGGGGCACTCCTATATCGTCTATGGCCCGCTGGCGAACGGCGTCACTTCGCTCATCTTCGAGGGCATTCCCTCCTGGCCCGATGCCTCCCGCTTCTGGCAGGCTGTGGACCGCCACAAGGTCAACATCTTCTACACTGCGCCCACAGCAATCCGCGCCCTGATGGGCGCGGGAGCCGAATATGTCGAGAAGGCCGATCTCTCCAGCCTGCGCCTGATCGGCACGGTCGGCGAGCCGATCAACCCCGAGGCCTGGCAATGGTATCACAGGCATGTCGGCCGCAGCCGCTGCGAGATCGTCGATACCTGGTGGCAGACCGAAACGGGCGCGTCGATGATCATGCCGCTCCCCGGCGTCATCCCGACCAAACCCGGTTCGGCGACCAAGCCATTCTTCGGCGTGAAGCCGCTTGTGCTGACGCCCGAAGGGCAGGAAATCACGGAGACCAGCGCTGAAGGCGTGCTCGCCATCGCCGATAGCTGGCCGGGACAGGCCCGGACGATCTGGGGCGATCACCGGCGTTTCGTCGAAACCTATTTCTCGACCTATAAAGGCCTCTATTTCACAGGCGACGGCGTGCGCCGCGACGAGGACGGCTATTACTGGATTACCGGCCGTGTGGACGACGTGCTCAATGTTTCCGGCCATCGCCTAGGCACCGCCGAGATCGAGAGCGCGCTCGTTGCCCATCCCAAGGTGTCCGAAGCCGCCGTTGTAGGCTATCCGCACCCGGTCAAGGGGCAGGGGATATATTGCTATGTGACGCTCATGGCCGATGAGGCTGTAACGCCTGATCTCGAGGCCGACCTCAAAGCCTGGGTCCGCAAGGATATCGGGCCGATCGCGACGCCCGATCTGGTTCAGTTCGCGCCCGGCCTGCCCAAGACGCGCTCCGGCAAGATCATGCGCCGCATCCTGCGCAAGATCGCTGAAAACGATTATTCCGCGCTCGGAGACACTTCAACGCTGGCCGATCCGGCGGTGGTGGACAACCTCATCGAGAACCGCAAGAACCGCTGATAAGCGATTCTCCTGCCTCGCCTTTACGTGTGCGAGGCAGGGCCAGTTCTGGCACCCAGGGACAGGTAGAGCCCCAGCCCGACAATGGCCGCGCCAACCAGAGCGCGCGGCTCGATGCCGGTCTGGAATACAGCGTGCGACAGCAGGACGCCGAACACGGGGTTGAGCAGGTGGAAGGACGACGCCCTTGCAACGCCGCCCATCCGGATCAGCACCAGCCACAGCAGCATGCCGCCCATGGTGACCCCGATGGTGAGGTAGAGCACCGCGCCTAAAGCCGGCAACGACAATCCGGTGATCGTGCCGGCGGTCAGCAGCGCAAAGGGCAGCAACACCACGGCACCTGACACCGATTGCCAGAAATTGAGCGCCATCAGCGGCATGCCGGCCGATTTCCCGCGGAACAACACTGTAGCGAGCGCAAAACTCGTGGTTCCGAGCAGAGCGAGCGCGATACCCGCGATATCCTGCCATCCCAGTTGAACGCCCGTGATGACGACGACACGGGCGACCCCGATCATCATGCCCAGAGCCTTTCGCCAGCCCAGCGTCTCAAGACCCATCAGTGCTGCCAGCGCTGATGCGATAAATGGCGCGCAACTGACGCAGACGACAACCAGAGCGGGGGAGATATATTCGAGCGCATAAAAGGTGAGGCCGAGATAGATGGCATTGTTCAGCGCCCCGAGCAGCAAGCCCGCCTGCACAAGACCGGAATCCAGAAACCGTGACTCCCGCAGGCACCAGGGCAGAAGTGCCAGCCGCTGAGGACGAACCGCAGCACTAGCGTCGGGAACGGTCCCAACTCCGGCACCGCGACGGCACCGGCGATAAAGGCCGAGCTCCACACGAGACTGAACAGCACGCCGAGAGGGACAAAAACGTGCGGAGGTTTGCCGGTCATGCCGATCGTCCCAAGCCGAAGAAATTGAATCTGGCTCCAGATACCGTGCAGGTGGAGCGGAGAGAAGCGAAAACGATGCGGGGCGGGTCGCCGGCGGTTCGGGCCAAACGGCCGGATTTCCCGCCAGACAGCAGCCACAGCCAGCGATTGCATTATGGGGGCGGGGCCACTATTGTCCGCCCGATTTGCAAGAAGCCGAGGGCCCCTGCCGCGATGAGTGATGAATCCTTTCTGCGCGAAGTCGAAGAGGAACTGCGGAGCGACAAGCTCAAGGCATTCTGGAAGCGCTTCGCCCCCTTCATCATCGGCGGCGCCGTTCTGATCGTTCTTCTCGTCGCGGCCAATGAGGCCTGGAAGTGGTGGCGCGATTCCACCGCCGCCAATGCTTCCGAGCGCTACTATTCCGCCCTTTCGCTGGCTGAAAGCGGTGATCTCGCCGGTGCTCAGGCGGCGTTGCAGGCAATCGTCGATGAGGGGCCGCAGGGATACGCCACCCTTGCCCGGTTCCGCGAGGCGGCGCTTCTGGCCGAGCAGGGCGACGCCAATGCGGCGATTTCGGCCTATGACGCGCTTTCATCATCGCTCAACGAAACGCGGCTGCGCGAGCTCGCCCTGATCCTCGGTGCTTATCTCGCCGTCGATCATCTCGATGCTGCCGCGGTCGAGGCGCGTGCCGGATCGCTCACCGGCGAGGACAGCCCGTTGCGCAACCAGGCCCGTGAAGCGCTTGGTCTGGCATACTACAAGGCTGGCGATTTCGACGCCGCGGCCGCGAATTTCGAAGCGATCGCCGCCGATCCTGCCGCGAGCCAGGAAATGCAGGTCAGAGCGTTCGTTTATCTGGAGCAGCTTGCGTCCGCAGGCGTTGATGTCAGCGAAGAAGTGCTCAATCCCGCCGAGGGTGAACCCGAAATCGATCCTGACGACGCCGGCGAACCCCTCACGACGACGACCGAATAACCCGCGCAAGCGCCCAAACAGGGTCGAACCATGACCGTCACCGTCGCCATCGTAGGGCGCCCCAATGTCGGCAAATCCACCCTGTTCAACCGGCTGGTGGGCCGCAAGCTCGCCATCGTGGATGACACGCCGGGCGTGACGCGCGACCGGCGCGAAGGCCTGGGCCGCATCGGCGAGTTGACCTTCAACCTCGTGGACACGGCGGGGTATGAAGACGCAAATGACGACAGCCTGGAAGCGCGCATGCGCCGCCAGACCGAAATGGCCGTCGCCGAGGCGGATGTCATCCTGTTCATGATCGATGCCCGCGCCGGGATTACGCCCACGGACGAGCATTTCGCCCGCCTGCTACGCAAGGCGAACAAGGACATCCACGTCGTTGGCAACAAGGCCGAAGGCAAGGCCGCGGAGGCAGGACTGATGGAGGCCTATAGCCTCGGTTTCGGCGAAGCGATCCCGCTTTCAGCCGAACACGGGCTCGGGCTGGCCGATCTCTACACCATCATCTCCCAGGCAGTGGACAAGGCCGAAGAGGAAAAGGCCGAGGCCGCGCGGCAGGAGGATTTCGACTACGACATGGTGCAAAAGCCGGCGGTCGAGGTCGATGTGAATGAAGAGGAAGGCGAGGATCAGGCAGGGGACACCGCACCCATGCGCTGGAACCCCAACCGCTACCTCAACGTCGCCATCGTCGGCCGCCCCAACGCCGGAAAATCGACGCTCATCAACCGCATGGTAGGGGCCGAGCGGCTGCTGACCGGTCCCGAAGCAGGGATCACCCGCGATTCCATCATGGTGCCTTGGGAGTGGGAAGGCCGGGTCATCAACGTTGTGGACACGGCGGGTATCCGCCGCAAATCACGCGTGCAGGGCAAGCTCGAAAAGCTTTCCGTCGCCGATAGCCTGCGCTCCATCCAGTATGCCGAAGTCGTCGTGCTGCTGCTCGATGCGACAATGCCCTTTGAAAAACAGGACCTTTCGCTCGCGGACCTTGTAGAGCGTGAGGGCAGGGCGATGGTCATCGCAGTCAACAAATGGGACCTCGTCGAGGACAAGAACGCAAAGCTGGCCGAGCTGCGCGAGCAGTGCGAGCGCCTGCTGCCGCAATTGCGGGGCATTCCGCTGGTGACGCTCTCGGGCCTGCAAGGGCGCAATATCGACAAGCTGATGAAAGCCATCTTCGATATCGAGCGCGTCTGGAACGTCAAGATCAGGACCGCCAAGCTCAATCGCTGGCTGGCCGCTCTCGTCGATCACCATCCGCCCCCGGCGGTGTCGGGCCGGCGCCTCAAGCTGCGCTACATGACCCAGGCAAAGACGCGGCCGCCCAGCTTCATCGTCTTCGCCTCACGCCCCGATGCCTTGCCGACGGCCTATCAGCGCTATCTCGTCAACGGCCTGCGGCAGGATTTCGGCCTGTTCGGCACGCCGATCCGCCTCTGGGTCCGTGGGGGGAAGAACCCCTATGTGGACGACGACGGGAAATAGGCGCCCGGTTTATAATTGGACGACCTGGACGAATTTCGTTCAAGTCGTTCAATTAAAAATCTCTGTCCAGCACAAACGTCCCGACCCTGCTTTGGCCAACCCGCAACTATCGCCTGGGTTGGAGGGGCGGGAATAAGAAGCATCCACTATCTGTTCGCTTCCCCGGCTCAAGACCGAGACAGCGAAGGAGAAATCAGTGAGAGAAGAGGTCCGGTAGCAAGCGAGCCTAAAGCGGCTCTTCGCCCGTCAGTACGTCCACTCGCATCCCGGTCCTGTCATAGGCAGGCGCAATGAGGTCGACGATCCTGGGCGCGATTTCGTCCGGGGAGGGGAGTGTCATGGGGTCTTCGCCCGGCATCGCCTTGGCGCGCATCGCGGTGCGCACCTGGCCGGGGTAGAAGATGTTGGCCTTGACATTGGTGATGGCCATTTCGCCCGCATAGCTCTTGATCATGGCATCGAGCGCGGCCTTGGAGGCGGCATAAAGGCCCCAATAGGGCTTGGCCGACAGCGCAGCGCCCGAGGAGATGAACACCGCCCGCCCGGCGTCGGACTGGCGAAGGAGGAGATCGACCGAGCGGATCAGCCGGAAGTTGGCACCGACATTGACCGCAAATACCTTGGCAAATTCCTTGGGCGCGATGTGCGGCAGGGGAGAGAGCACGCCTAGTGCCCCCGCATTGCCGATCAGCCCGTCCAGATGCCCCCAGCGCTCAAAGATCGCCGCCCCGAGCCTGTCGATAGCGTCGCCATCGGTCAGGTCCATCGGCACGAGCGTCGTCGAGGAGCCGAGCGCCTGAATGTCGTCATCGAGATCTTCGAGCCCGCCGACTGTCCGCGCGACCGCGATCACATGTGCTCCGCGTGCGGCAGCATTCTTTGCGGCGGCATAGCCCAGCCCTCGGGAGGCCCCGGTGACCAGCACCACGCGGCCGGCCAGATCTTTTACGTCGGTCATGCTTATACGGCTTCTCTCAGCATTGAGACCTGCTTGGGATCGCTTTTGTCGCGTCCCTCGAGATCGGTGAGCGGCGTCGGATAGTCGCCGGTGAAATAATGGTCCGTGAACTGCGGCGCCTTGGGATTTCGCTTCTCGCCGCCCACGGCAAGATAGAGCCCGTCGATCGAGAGGAATTGCAGCGAATCCGCGCCGATATAGCGGCACATTTCCTCAAGCGTCGCATACTGGTTCGCCAGCAGCCTGTCGGGGTCGGGCGTGTCGATTCCGTAATAGTCCGAGTGAAAGATCATCGGACTGGCAACGCGCATATGCACTTCGCGCGCGCCCGCATCGCGGATCATCTGCACGATCTTGAGCGAGGTCGTCCCCCGCACGATCGAGTCGTCGACCAGCACCACCCGCTTGCCTGCGATTTCAGCTCGATTGGCCGAATGCTTGAGCTTGACCCCAAGGGCCCGGATCGACTGGGTCGGCTCGATGAAGGTGCGCCCTACATAATGATTGCGGATAATGCCGTATTCAAAGGGAATGCCCGATTGCTGCGCATAGCCCAGCGCCGCCGGCGTGCCGCCATCAGGAACCGGAACGACCACATCGGCTTCGACGGCCGCTTCCTTGGCGAGGTTGACGCCCATATTCTTGCGCGCCGAATAGACAGAGCGCCCGGCAACCACGGAATCAGGCCGGGCGAAATAGACATATTCGAACAGGCACACGCGCTCGCGGCGGGGCTTGAACGGCTTGAAACTCTCGATGGTGATTTCACCGTTGCGCTGGATTTCGCAAACGATGATCTCACCGTTCTCGACGTCGCGCACGAATTTGGCGCCAATGATGTCCAGCGCACAGGTCTCGGAGGCAAATATGGGCTTGCCGTCAAGGTCCCCCAGCACAAGCGGGCGGATGCCATTGGGGTCGCGCGCGCCGATGAGCTTGGTGCGCGTCATTGCGACCATGGCATAGGCGCCCTCGATCGCCCCGAGGGCGTCGATGAACCGCTCGGCCGAGCCGGTGCGCTGTGACCGCGCAATAAGGTGCAGTACGACTTCCGTGTCCGAAGTCGACTGGCAAATGGCGCCCTGCGCGATCAGACGCTTGCGCAGCGAAAGTCCGTTCGTGAGGTTGCCATTATGGGCAATGGCAATGCCGCCGACTTCGAGCTCGGCAAAGAGCGGCTGCACATTGCGCAGCACGGTCTCGCCAGTCGTCGAATAGCGCACATGGCCCATGGCCATATTGCCGGGTAGACGTGCGAGCGTTGCCGCGTCAGTGAACTTGTCGCCGACCAGACCAAGATGCCGTTCGGAGTTGAAGCGCGCGCCATCGAAACTGACGATGCCGGCTGCTTCCTGCCCGCGATGCTGGAGAGCGTGCAGGCCGAGCGCTGTGAGCGCCGCAGCGTCCCCATGTCCCAAAATGCCGAACACGCCGCACTCTTCGCGCAGCGTGTCACCGTTCATTTCGAGATCGAGTCCGGTCAGTCTGTCTGTCGTCGCGTGGGGCAGGGCCAAATTTTCCACCATAGCTTGCGAGGACTGTATTCGCAGGGGGATTACGCCCCGTTTCCCGCCAAGTCAACATAACACGCCCGGCGATGGAGCGCTTCACTCAATGGTGACTGCTTGCTGCACAAGCCCAAGCGTTGCGGGCGGTCTCGCCGCCCACTCGCGGTGCAGATCAGGCCTCTGTGTCGTTGGCGCTCTCTTCGTTGATGATCGTGTCGCCCGGCCCTGGCGGTACGCCTTCATCAGGCGTCACGCCGCGCTGGAGGATGTCGTTGACCTGCTCCTCGAGATTTTCGGGAAGCAGCGCGATCAGCTGATCGCCGAGATTCTGAAGCATCGGCAGCGTCTGCGCCTCTGCGGCCCAGTCCGGAATATTCGAACCCAGCAGCCACACCCCGAAGATCACGATGACCACGGCAATAAGGATGCCGCGCAGCGCGCCGAAAACGAAGCCCAGGGTCCGGTCGAGCGGGCCAAGGCGGCTGTCCGTGATCCAGTCTCCGATCCGCATGGTCAGGAGATGCAGAATGATCAGCGCCAGAAGGAAGCTCACGACCGCCGTTGCCACATCCGCCCAAAGGTCTGGCGTGATGTACTGCCGGGCGATTTCGGGGTGGTAGAAATACATGTAGGCCGCAAAGGCTGCCGAACCGGCCCAGGTCACGAGCGACAATATCTCGCGCGTCAGCCCGCGCGTCGTCGCCAGCAGCGCCGAGACCAGAACGAGGATACCGACACCGATGTCGAAAGCGGTCAGCATAGGGGATATCTCC
>CAYSBF010000006.1:44147-52194 GCA_964429025.1 uncultured Pelagibacterium sp. | reverse complement strand
AAGCGAGTGGCGCACGGCATCGTGCATCGGCCAAGCAAGCGTCCAGCGAAACGTAGCCTCCGGCGTCCGGCTCGCCTCCTGGCCCACGCTAAAGGGTAAATCCAGAACAGAGGCTGCGCCCGAAAAACGCAGTAATTCAAATAGCTTTCCACGCTTTGTTCATCCGCACCGGGAAGGCCATGGTCCTTCGTGAGATGATCCATTCCAAAAGCGCAGTTCGACAATAGGGTCAGACGCCCTAAGGCCGCGATCCAAGAGGTCAGTCAGCTGCTAGGCGGGAGGGGTCGCGACACGATGAACACACCAACACAGGCGAGCACCAGGCCCTGGACTATCAGCACCATCGTTGAAACCTGCAGGGCAAGCGAAAGCAGGAACGTCAGTGTCAACGTCGCCAAAGCCCAGCGCTTGGCAGGCATAGCGATTGCGCCGTGACTGCGCCAGTTAGAAATCACGGGCCCAAAGAGCGGGCTCGCCAGAAGCCAACTGTTCAGTCGAGGAGAACCGTAGGAAAAGCAAAGCCCGCTCAATAGAACGAACGGTGTCATCGGCACCAAAGGAAGAACCGCACCCAGCACCGCCAGGCCCAGCGATGCCATGCCCATTGCGACGACAACGATCCTGATCATGAAGCTTGTTTCCGTGGGCTTTTTTGTATTCGAGGCGAGCACAAAATTGGAACGTAATCGGCGCTAAAGGCTGCGAATGCCAAGATCCAAAGCAGTCCGCTAAGAGAAAGGACCAGCGTGTAGTGTTGGGGAACAAGGACAACGAGCGGCCGCACGAGAGCGGCAAGAAAAATGAAGACATATGACATGATGGCTGACGCTCCTGCCGTAATCGGGCGGCCGGTGTGTCCAAGTGAAGCGCGCGTCATCACCGCCAGTGTCATTCCCCCAATGGCTCCGACCAATAAAACGTGCATGCCAGCAGTTGTTTCGATTTGCCCCCAGGCAGAAAGTGCCAGCATGACAAGTCCGCCGATTAGATACAGATATGCAATATGTAGGACCGCAACTATAGGTTCGGATACTGCCGTGTGTCCCCTCCAGCGCACGAGCCGTATGAAGTTGAGAACGCTAGCAGTGCCCAGAGCAAGAGCCGTAAGAGAGGCAACCGGGGAAACCGCCCAGACAATCAGCGCTACCACCAGCCCTACTATTGAAACCTGATCAAGCGGACCAAAGGCTGCTGGTAAGATTTGGAACTTCCTGCGGGACATCCAGTTGCGGGTGAAACTTGGAATGATCCGCCCACCGATCACTGCAATCAGTGCGACCCATGTCCCCATTGCCACTCGCATCGGCATATCGGCATCATGTCCGACCCACACAGCAATCAGGAACCAGATATTGGCCGCTGACAAGGTAGCCAGGGCCGCAACGATCTTGAGGTTCTTCCAGTTCTTTCCCGCAACGATTTCGCGTAAGGCAATTAGTGTCAGTAGCGGAAGAAAGATGCCATCGATGACAAGACTGGGGCCGAAACCAAGCACATCCGGCGCCAATAGAGCAAGGCGCCCGGCAACCCAAGCAAGCACCAGACCGAGAAGCGGCACACCTGAGACCGGCAAGCGTCCGGTCCAATTTGGAACCGCAGTCAGCATAAAGCCTGCCAGGACGGCCGAAGTGTAGCCCAACACCATCTCGTGGGCGTGCCAGGATGGCGCCGGCATGGCACCGCCAACAGTGATGCCGGTCGTCAGCATCAGTCCCCACACGATCATGGCGATCATCGCCCAGAGCCCAGCCAACGCAAAAAATGGTCTAAAGCCATAGGATAAAATGGCCGGGCCAGCCGAGGCCACACCTCTGGGAATGCCCCCACGCGCTGCTTTGGAAAAAAACAATATAAGGCTCCCTGTTGCAGTGTAAGTTCGCCAGACTGATCGGCAAAACGTCGTCGGCCTTTGCAATGACGATGTAGCTTGGCCCGTATCAGTGGGGCGGCGTGCCTTAGCCGGTCCCATTGCATAGCCGTAAGTCATATCCAAGATACTAGTATCACTCTGCCTTGCCTCCATCGCGCACAAACGAGCGCCAACAAACATCGCTCCGCACACAGTTCTCCAAAAAAAACGATCGATCTTTGCGGCGGCGCAAACAACGACATCGGGACTACTGGAAGATTTTCCGATCGGCCTCAACGAAAGCCTTCGCCATGAGCGAACAATCCCAAGCTTGGCAGTGGCGCTTCCGTGGAGCTGCGAGTGTCAATTGCGGGTATGTGAAGAATTCAGACAACTATTTGAGGATGCCGAGGCTGCGGCAGCGGACGCC
Source organism: uncultured Pelagibacterium sp. (assembly GCA_964429025.1). Lineage (GTDB taxonomy): Bacteria > Pseudomonadota > Alphaproteobacteria > Rhizobiales > Devosiaceae > Pelagibacterium. The sequence continues at coordinate 49,915 of CAYSBF010000006.1, read as the reverse complement.
GCACGGCTGCTCGCAAAGCCCCAAGCTTGCGATGCGACAATTTTAACGGTCCGAAGTGGTTTCTGCGACAACGAGTAACCGCTCATGATCTCGCACCAGAAGCTTTTGTCGTCCGGTCGACACAATTCCACGCTCCTGCCAACCGCTCATGATCCTTGAGACTGTGTGGAGCGTGGTGCCTGCCATCTCGGCCAAGTCCTGCTTTGAAATGGGGAAGTCGATCCGGATTCCCGCAGGTTCGGGTTGGCCTGACTGCTCGACAAGTCGTAGCACGGTGTGTGCAACACGGCGCTCCACTTCCTGTGTCGCCATCTCCCTGATGCGAGCGTGGGATTCTTGAAGACGCTGCCCCACCGTCTGCATTGCGCTGACAGCAAGACTTGCGTCGCTTGCTACGAAGGTGTCCCAGTACGACATCGGCCAAGCCATTACGACGCTTTGGACGGCAGCTGTCGCGGTGCCGGGATAGTCCACCCTTTGCAGCGCCCTTGCAATGCCAAACAGATCCCCCGGCACGACGATGCGGATGATAACCTGTTGGCCGTCTTCGGTTACCTGCGTTACTTTAAGTTTGCCCTTCAAAAGGACATAGAATTCGCGCGCGTCCCCGCCTTGTGCAAACACGGGCTGTCCAGCTGGGTAATGACGGGTACTTGCCGCCGCCATGATTTGTGAAAAGGCTTGGGCATCCAATCGCCGAAACAAAGGGAATTCCCGCACTTGATCCTGGGACGAAACGCTCATGGTCTGATCTTTTTAACGACAATAAGGTGAGGCTATCGATTAGCCCCTGAGGAGGCAAACGAAAACCAGCTGTCAGCCCATCCACCCGCTCCAAAAGCGAGTGAAGCGCGTGGCCCGACACCGGCAAGGACGTATTTCTTGAATTAAGATGCGTCTTTGTGCCGCCGCTTTGCCTCATACATACGAGCATCGGCAACATCGTAAAGGGCGGTGATTTCATTGGCATCCTCGGGAAAATAGGCGCTCCCCATGCTTACCCGCACCGGAACCGATGTCGCTCCGACCAGCGCTGGACGAGCAAGAGCCTGCTCCAACCGAACGGCCGCCGCATCAACGTCGGCTCGCGATGCAGGGTGCCTCATAATGGCCGCGAACTCGTCACCTCCCCAGCGCGAGACGCAATCAGTGGCGCGGAACGTCTTGCGCATCAGGTCAGCAAAATGTTTCAGCACGACATCGCCTGCCTGATGTCCGTAAGTATCGTTCACCTCCTTCATCCCATCAAGGTCCATCACGACAAGGCCAAACGGTTGGTCAGCGGGAGACTGACCAATAACATGGGCAAGCTCTGCGTCGAACGACCGACGGTTAACAAGCCCGGTAAGCTGATCTTGGTTTGCCAGCGACGCAAGGTTTGCCTGGAGTTGCTTGGCCTCGGTAATATCGACAAACGTCGCAAGGCTCATATTGGCCTCAGGCAACATCACGCCACTAAATAAGGTCGTCAGGCGCGACCCGTTCTTGCAGATAATCTCCACTTCTTTTGCGGGGAAGGCGAGCTCTTCAGTCAAACCGCTGGCAAGAATCTCTTGAGTGCCGCGAACCGCGTGCTCAACCTGGTCACGGTCGGCAAACATCATCTTCATCAATTGATATACGTCACTCACATCATCCAGCGTATAGCCGAAAAGAGTTGTGAAATGACGATTGATAAATTCGACCCTTGCATCATCAAGACGGTTCCATGAAACCGCCACCGGCATCGCGTTGAGCGCTACGCGGAGGCGATCGTCAATGCGGGTCTTGAAACCAATCGGCACCACATTGCCTGAGCTCATGTCATCGGTCCCTTCAAATGGCCTAGTGCCAGCACGCTGGAAGCCTGCATGATCTCGATGGGCGGTGTAAGTCTGGGCGCTGTAGCAGCCAATCTTGGTTTGGCCTTGGGTCAAGGCTGGATCGATCAGAGCACGGGCCTTTATCTTCGCGTTTCGCTCCCTACGCCCCAAGAAATGACGGTTTTTGTCACTATTGTTTTGGCTGGCATGGTGGTCACGCTCGTTCCGGCAATCAGAGCCTACCGGCTTTCGGTGGCCGATGGCATGGCCATAAGGATTTGAAAGGAAGATGTTTCATGGTAAGCGCGAAGCCAGGACCGTTCAGCCGGCGTAGTTCCACGGCACGAGGGCGTCGATGTCGCTGTTGGGCCAGCCATTGGCGATGCGCTCAAGGGTCTGGGTGAGCCATGCGTGCGGATCGGTGCCGTTCATCTTTGCTGTGGTAAGCAACGTTGCGATGGTTGCCCATGAACGGCCACCCCCGTCACTGCCGGCAAAGAGACTGTTCTTGCGCGTAATGGTCTGAGGTCTGATGGCCCGCTCGACGATGTTGGAGTCGATCTCGATACGACCGTCGACAAGGAAGCGTTCGAGCACGGTACGCCGGGCGAGCGTATAGCGAATGGCTTCGGCCAGTTTCGATTTCCCCGAGATGCGAGGCAATTCCCGATCCAGCATGGCGAGCAAATTGCTCACGATCGGCGCGGACTTCTCGGCTCTGATGGCAGCGCGCAGATCGGGGGCGTGACCACGAAGGTCGTCTTCGATGGCCCAGAGCGGCGTCATGGCCGTCACCACGGCGCCGGCGAAGGGCGAACCATCGCTGGCGTGGAGATCGAAGAATTTGCGCCGTGCATGCGCCCAGCACCCGGCAAGCGTCATGGCGTCATTGGCGCCACTCGCCTTGCCCAGCCGATTGTAGGCGGCATAGCCGTCGACTTGCAGGATCCCGCAATGGCCATCCAGATGCCGGGCGACGCATTCGCCTGACCGGCTGTCTTCGAAGCGATAGGCCACCATCGGCGGACTTGATCCTCCAAAGGTCCGGTCGTCCCGGGCATAAGCCCAAAGCCAGGCCGTCTTCACCTTGCCAGTGCCGGGCGCCAGGGTCGGCAGCCGGGTCTCGTCGGCAAAGATCCGCTCACCGCGCTTAATGGTCTTGAGAACATGGTGGGCGAGTGGTTCGAGCTCGAAGCTGAGCCGCCCCATCCATTGCGCCATCAGCGACCGGTCCAGCTCCACCCCATCACGGGCATAGATCTCTTCCTGGCGATAAAGCGGAAGCCCATCGGCGTATTTGCTGACCGCAACCTGGGCGAGCACCGCCTCGGTGGGAATGCCGCCGGCAATGAGATGGTTGGGTGCCGGAGCCTGCACGATGCGATCCTGGCCGTCGGCCAGGCGATAGGCGTATTTGGGACGACGGGTGACGATGACGCGGAACTTGGCCGGTGTCACATCAAGGCGCTCGGTGACGTCCTCGCCGATCCGTACAGCCTCAAGGCCCTCGCAGTCGGCCGGCACCTCGGGCTCGATCACCTCTTCGATCCGCTCCAGGTGCGGTGCGAACGCCTTCCGGGGACGTGAAGGACGGGACGCGTTTTGTCCGGACTGCTTTTCGCGCTTGGCCTCGATCTCGCCAAGACCGGTCCGCAGCTCATCAAAGGCAAAAGCCATCTGCTCGTCATCGAGCGGATCGATCCGCAGCTTTTCCGATCGGGTTCCGTATTGAGCCCGCTGCAGCATGGCGATGATGGATTCGAGCCGGCCGATCCTGTCGGCATCGGCAGCCTTGTCCGCCTTCATCTGGGCAATCTCGGCTTCATGCGCGGCGATTTCGGCTTCCAGTGTCTGGCGCCTTTGCTCGGCTGAAGCCACCTTGGCCTGGGCAGCCACGATCATCGCCTTGAGGGCGTCGACATCGTCTGGGAGCTCGTGCAAATCGGCCGGTTTTGTGCCATGATCATGGCACAAAACGCCCCAGAATGCCTGACCTTTTGCGTTCCCTGAGTCAGTCTGCCGCAGCTTTTACCCGGCAGATTGCGGGCGGTTCACCGGCACTGTTTGCACCCGCTTCCAGTCCATCCCCTCGATCAGTGCCAGCAGTTGTGCGTAGCTCATCTTGACCCGAGTATTGCCAATCGGTGGCCAGCAGAACGCCGCCTTCTCCAACCGCTTGGCATAAAGGCATAGCCCGGTGCCATCCCACCACACGATTTTGACCCGGTCGGCCCGCTTGGCCCGAAAGACATAGAGCGCGCCATTGAACGGATCTGCCCCAGCGTCACGCACCAAGCCTACAAGGCCGTCTGGACCTTTGCGAAAGTCCACGGGCTGGCTGGCCAGATAGACCTTTACACCCGCAGGGATCATGCTGACCGCACAGCGCGGATCACGCGCCGCAGATGGTCTTCTCCGAAATCGATGCCGACCCGGATCACTATGTCTTTGACCTCGATCTCGATCACGTCCCGGGCCGATCGCGAACCGGTCCTCGCCTTCGGGTCGCCATTGTCGAGTTCGACCTCACCCTGCCTGAGGGCTTCCGCGCGCCAGCCAAAGAGTTGCGAAGCGTGTACCCCGATCTCGCGCGCCAAGGCCGACACATTCGCGCCCGGCTCAAAACTCCGCGCCACCATCTCGGCCTTGAACGCATCGGACCATCGACGCCGCCGCGCAACGGGAGCGCCCTCCAGCCGATCGGGCACCGCCTCGATCAGGTGGAAGCTTCTATCTCCAGGCATAGTCGCAGACATAGAACATGACACCCATCACCAACACTGGGATGTCGATATCCCCCTATAGCGGCCGTCACCAGACGGGACGGGCTTGGCGCTTACGTTTCATGATTGGACGCAGAGCCTTCATCGCTGCCCTTGTTGGGTTCCCGTTTTTGGGTAGGACCGCATGGGCAGCCGACCCGCGCGACATCGAATGGGCTGACCTTTTGCCTGAGGGCATTGGCTATGCGCCCATCGTTGCTGTTGGGCATCGCGACGAAGCCAACGACATTTGGCGACCCAAGTTCGGTGAGGGTGCCAATGCCGTCGAGCAATCGCTCGATGGCCAGTTCATCAAGCTTGCTGGTTTCATGGTGCCGCTTGATTTCACGTCCGAGGGAACCCGGTCTTTCCTGCTCGCGCCGTTTGCCGGCGCTTGCATCCACGTCCCGCCGCCACCCAATCAGATTGTGTACGCTACATCCGAGACTGCAGTGCCATTTTTCGGAATGATGCAGCCAGTGAGGGTTACGGGACGACTCACGGTGGAGACCGCGTCGACCTCTCTGGCGGCCGTTGGATATACCTTGCGCGCTGAAGACGTTGAAAAACATGCGGCGTGAGTGATGCATGACGCGGATTTCAACTGTTGGCCGTCTTAGAGCGTTCTACAAGCTGACAACAGCGCTTTTGCTGCGGTTCTTCCAGATCATTGGTCTACGTTTCGCCAGTCTTACTCGCGCCGCATGACCTGACGCGTCCGCTCTGTCCACTATAGCGGGTCATACCGGGCAAGGGGCGTAGTTGGCACTCACCACTCCGTGGACATTGCGGAACCTGAGCGGACCGTCAGGTCTTGGCAAATTTCAAGCCCACCGGAATGACCGGAATGGGGGCGCAAAGCTGACTATCGTTTTGGGCATTTTGGCTTCCCGCCAAGGTCCGAAACTTCGGTGGTTTTCGGCGAGCTTTTGCCCTTTGTTTTGTATGCTCCAGACGCAGCACGTCTATTTTGATACTTGACTACGATGCTTTGGCTTGTTGCGTTTGCTGATGGAATGTGACAGGGATACGTGTCCGGATGCGGCGCTACCACGCTAAAAATGTCGGGTTTCCGGGGATTTGGAGCCACGGGGTAGCGCCTCCCTCCTCCGCTACCATCGTTTATCACCACTCAAAAGCTCGACGTCCCTCCAGAGCGGCGATGCCTCTCCGCAGAGTGCTATTGCCCCGAGATGTAGCGGCT
>CAYSBF010000006.1:0-44047 GCA_964429025.1 uncultured Pelagibacterium sp. | reverse complement strand
CTCCAGAGCGGCGATGCCTCTCCGCAGAGTGCTATTGCCCCGAGATGTAGCGGCTGTTCACCCATCCTTCGTAGCCTATGACGCGGACCTTCTGCCAGTTGCCGACGGTGTAGGGTAGGAATGCGATGTCGCATTGGTGCCGGTGCAGCCTTGTAAGGATACGGGAGGAGGGGGAAGGCCAGGCCCGGAGGTTAAGATGGTCGCCGGGACGGACATTGGCGACGCAGTATCTCGCGGGCGAAACCATCGAAATATAGTGGCTGTGGACCCAGCCCGAGTTGTGGCCGTCCTCGATCGGACACCATGAGCTCTGGCAGGCGCCAACCACGAGTACGCCGCACTCACCATAGCGCAGGGTCGCCACGACCGGGCTGTGGACACTGCCCCGCGTTCGGACGTTGAGGACGTCGTCGGTTCTCACGTTCACCACACAATGTTCCTCGCCCGGGACCACCTGGGCGGACGCCGGTGCCATGCTGCCGAGCAGCGAGAGGGCAAAGAGGCAAGCGAGTGGCAGGATATGCAACTTGAACATTTTTCGGCTCCCTGTTTGGACCAAGCAGTACGACCGGCAGTCTGAACTGCGCCTGAACATCTGCACCGGGTTACACGAACAATCGCCGCTCCTTGAGCGATGGACAGGCGTTGCGCCGGCGGCTAGCCTCGCTTCATGTCCGACACCAACACCTATCCGCCGCTCAACACGCTGAAGCCCGTCTGCAATGGCGTCTGGATCGTCGATGGTCCGCCAATCGAGTTCGGGCCGGCGCTTGCAAGGCTAAAGTTTCCCACACGCATGACAATCATTGAGGTGGGTGGGGGTGATCTGCTGGTCCATTCGCCGACGCCGCTTGTTGCCGGCCTGCGCGCCGAGGTGGAGTCGATCGGCGAGCCCCGGTGGATCATCGGGCCGAACAAAATCCACTACTGGTGGATACCGGAATGGCGAGAGGCGTTTCCCGACGCCCTGGTCCATCTTGCGCCGGGTATTCGGGAACGGGCGGGGGGCCGGATCAAATTCGACCACCACCCGCTTGTGGAGCGGTCGGGCTATCCGTGGGACCCGGTGATCGACACGCTGCCGGTCGCGGGCAGCTTCATGACCGAGGTGGTGTTCTTCCACCGACCGAGCAAGACGCTGGTCCTCACGGACCTGATCGAGAATTTCGAGCCGCGGAAGCTGGGCCTGTGGGAGCGGCTGTTGACCAGATTCGGCGGCGTGTCCGACCCCGACGGGCAAATGCCGCGCGACATGCGGCTCACGTTCAGGGGCCAGAAACAGGAGCTCAGGAAGGCCGTCGAGCAGATGATTGCCTGGGCCCCCGAACGGATCATTCTGGCGCATGGGCGGTGGTATGAGGCCAATGGCTTGGCCGAGCTCCGCCGGGCATTCCGGTGGCTGATCGGCTAGGGGCCGTCGGAAGACGCGGTTGCGGACGGCTCAGAGCCGAGCCGTCCCTAACGCGGCATGCGCAGGCGGGTCAGGATGGCGCCGCCCGCGATCAACAGCAGCGAAAACCCGGCGATGACGGCGACGTAGGAGCCGCTGAAGTCATAGGCATAGCCGGCAATGATGGGCGCCAGCATTGTACCGGGCACCTGGAGCATCATCAGGCTGCCCTGAACGGTTGCAAACCCGCTCTGGCCGAAAAGCTCGTTGCAGAGGATCAGGACAAGCAGGGTCGGGGCGCCCGCCGCGATTCCTAGGGCGCAGATGACCACCAGCATGGTCGCAAAGCCCGGCGCGATGGCGAAGCTGCCGATGGCCAAGCCCTCGAGCACCAGCAGGCCCCCGAGAACGAGCGGCAGGAAGCGCGGCTCGAGACGGTCGGCCAGATAGCCCGAGAGCAGGCGTACCGGGATCGAGAGCAGGATCATACCCCCGAACAGGGTCCCTGCGAGAACGGCATCGAGGCCGTAGTCGGTCATCAGCGGCACAAGATGGACCGAAAGCCCGGTCGTGACCGCCGCCTGTGCGGTGAAGGCTGCGGCGATGATCCAGAATGCCGGCTGACGGATCACGGCGCGAAAGCCCTTGGGGTCGGGCAGGGGTGCGGCTTCAACATCGGATGCCGGTTCGGGGGCGGGAGGTGGAGCAATCCTTTCCGCTCGGAACCAGATCATCGGCACCGGGATCAGCAAGAGGAGGATTGCGCCCCAGGCAAAACATGTGTGCCGCCAGCCGATATGTTCGACCATGACCGTGACAATCGGTACGAGCAGGGTGGAGACGATCGCGGCGATGGAAAAGCGGATGGCGAGCGCCATGCCGCGCTTCTCGCTCACGCTCGCAACGACCAGCTTGTCGAGCGCCACGGTGAACCCTGCCGCAACGCCTGCCGAGAACAGCAGCGACCAGGCGATATAGAGCTCGAATTCAGAGCGGATAAAGCCGAGGGCGAACAGGCCGATGGCGGAGAGCAACATGCCCCCCGCGACGATGAGGCGAGGCCCCCAGGCATCGGTGATGCGTCCGACGAGGGGAGAAACCATCCCCGCCACCAGACGCCCCAGACCGATTGCCGTCGAAATGGCCCCTCGGCCGGTGTCGAGGTCGAGCGCGAGGGGCTTGAGCAGGGCGGAGACGGCGAAGGCGGCAAAGCCGTGGCCGAAGCCGGTGAGCACGCCGGTGGTCGAGACCAGCCCCCAGCGCGTCCTGGGTCGTTCCGTCATAGATTGGGCAGCCAAAGAACCAGGATGGGGAAGGCGATGAGCAGCGCCACGTGCAACAGGTCCGCCCCGACAAAGGGGAGGGCGCCCCGGAACATGGTGGCCAGCGGCACGTCCTTGGCGACGCCGGAAAGCACATAGACATTCATCCCCACCGGCGGCGTTATGAGCGCGATCTCCGTCATGCGCACGACAAGAACCCCGAACAGCACGGCATCGAACCCCAGCGAGGTGACGAGCGGGAAGAACAGGGGGATGGTCAGGGTCATCATGGCCGAGGCGTCGAGCACCATCCCGAGAATGAAATAGACGACGAGGATGAGCAGCAGCACGACCATGGGCGAAAAGCCGCCATCGGTCACGAAGTTGACGATGTGCATGGGGATGGTGGTGGCGGTGACGAAGCTATTGAACACCATGGCGCCGAACAGAATCCCGAAGATCATGCCGGTGGTCTTGAGCGTCGAATAAATTGCCAGCTTCGCGCTTTCAAAGGTGAGCCGCTTGCGGACCAGGGCGATGACGATCGCGCCCATGGCGCCGACTGCACCGGCTTCGGTGGGGGTGAACCAGCCCAGGATGATGCCCCCCATGACGAGTGCAAAAAGGGCCACCACCTCTCCGATTTTGGTAAAGCTCAACAGCTTTTCGCGCCAGCTATATTGCGGGCCGCGCGGTCCGGCGGAGGGATCGAGGCGGCACCAGATCGCGATCGCGGCCATGTAGAACAGCGCGAGCAGGATGCCCGGTATGATGCCGGCGGCGAACATCTTGCCGATCGAGGTCTCGGTCAGGATGCCGTAGATGATGAACATGCCGCTGGGCGGGATGAGCGAGCCGATGGTGCCGCCGGCGACGACGCTGCCCGATGCGAGCGACAGGCTGTAATTGTGCTTGCGCATCTCGGGCAGGGCGATAAGGCCCATGGTTGCCGTGGTCGCAAGGCTCGAAGCATTGACCGAGGCAAAACCGGCCGATGCGCCAATGGTGGCCATGCCCAATCCACCCCGCCTGCGGCCCACCCATTTGGCGGCGAAGTCGAAAAGATCCTTGCCTATACCGGCGGCAAACAGGAGATGCGCCATGAACAGGAACAGCGGCACCGTGCCGATGGCATGGTTGGTGGCTAAGCTGTAGGTGGTGACCCCGATGCGCACGATGGCCGCATCGAAGCTGACCAGAAACGCAAATCCCGTAAATCCGACAAGGCCCATGGCAAAGCCGATGGGCATGCCGAACCCGATCAGCGAAAAAAGAATGGCGAGGCCGATGAAGCCGACGGTAACCGCAGTCATTGATGGGTATCCTGCTGGTGGGTCTCGTCCTCGACCGCCTTGCCCTGCAGGAGCTTGAAGCCCTGCCAGAGGAGCACGATCACGCAAAGCACGATTGCCGCGGCCATAGCCCAGCGGAAGGGCGCCACGGGGACGTTGATGATGGGAGAAAGTTCGTTCTGCGCGCCGCGGCGGATGGCCTCGCGGATCGTGGCCCAGGCGACGGCGACCCAGAAAAGAGAACCCAGGATCAGCATCGCACCATGGAGCGCGTGCCGAAGGCGCGGATTGGCGATGCGGTCGACGATGAGCACGGCACGGGTGTGCTCATTGTGCATGGCCGCATATGCGATCGAGATGCTGACGGCGGGAATGAGCAGGAGTTCGGACAGGGAATAGGTGCCTGGGAATGCAATGTGCAGGGCGCGGAATATGACGGTTATCACCGTAAGCGCCATCAGGCTGAGAATGGCGGCGACGCCGATAATTCCGGCTCCGGCGCAGATGCGCCGCAGTAAAGTGTCGATAGATTGCATGGCGGGCCCCATTTTACGGCCGCCGCCATGGCAGAACAGCCATGGCGGCGAATCGTTTGACGGCTAGATGCCGTTACTCTCCGGCAGCTGCGCGGATCCTGTCCAGAACCTCGGTTCCCGGCAAGCCCATTGCGTCGAGCTGTTCTGCGGTCTGCCGGGCGGCAGGCTCGAAGGCAGCCGAATATTCGGCGATCACTGCGGGATCGACGGTGTTGAATTCGACCCCCAGCTCCTCGCCATAGGCGCGGCCATCGTCCTCGGCTTCCTGCGCGAGGTCGAAGGTCGTCTGGGTCAGCCATTCGATATTGTCGAGGAAGACCTGCTGGATGTCCTCGGGCAGGCTGGCCCATGCCTCGGCATTCATGGCGCGCGAGGGATAGGCGCCACGGCTGTGCGGCAGTTCGGAGTAGTAGTTGATGACTTCGGCAAAGCTCAGCGAGCGCAGGGCTTCATAGGGCGCGATCACGCCGTCGAGAACGCCACGCTGGAGCGAGGGATAGGTGTCGGTCATGGGCATGGTGACGCCTTCGGCACCCGCAGCGGTCAGCGCTCCGATATAGTCGACGGCCGAGCGGATGCGCAGGCCCTGGAGGTCCGAAAGCTGCGTGAACGGCTTGTCGCGCAGCATCAGGTGCATCGGCGTTCCGACATTGTAGCCCAGAACCTGGGCGCCGCCGAGTTCCTCGGCGTACTGGGGATATTCGTCCCAGAGGTCCATATAGACCTCAAGCACCTCGAGCGCGTCGTCATAGCCGTAGAAGAACTGCGGCGTCAGGCGATTGAGGTCATAGCCCGAGCTTGCATAGATCGGCGCGATATAGGCCATGTCGGCGACGCCGGCGTTGAGTTCGTCAATGCCTTCGCGGCTGTTGATGAGCGCGCCGCCCCAGAAGGGGGTGATCTGTACGCGGCCATCGGTCTGTTCATGGATGCGTTCGATCCACTGCTCGTCCGCCTGCCCATAGGGGTGGGTGGGGGAATAGGTGGTCGAATAGGTCAGCTCGAACTCGGCTGCGACGACAGCGCCGGATGCAAGTCCGAAGCTGGTGGCAGCGAGCAGTGCGACGGTTAGTGATTTGATAGTCATTGGTCTCTCCTCCCTTTCAAGAGCCTATTTTGCGGATCAGGCAATCTGCCGCAAAAGTCGATCGATCTGGCTGCGGTCCAGTCCCAGTTCGGCCAGTACCTCCTGGGTGTCGGTGCCGGGCGCGTGGCCAAGATTGCGAATTGGTGTTTGCCCACCGAGACGGACCGGTTGCCCGATCTGGCGTACGGTGCGGCCTGAAGGTGTCGGCAGTTCGACCACCATGCCGCGCGCCCGGTTGTGGGGGTCAGCAAGGGCCTCGGGAATATCGTAGACCGGGGCGAACTGCGTGCCTGCCTCGCCCAGAATTTCGAGCCATTCTTCACGCGTCCGCGAAGCAAAGATTTTTTCGAGGGCGGCGCGGATTTCGGGGCGGCGTGTAACGTCGTTCTGGCTTTCGATGAAGTCGGGGCGGCCGACGACCTCGCAGAAGGTACGCCAGTAGCGCGGCTCCATGTCGGTGGTGCAGATGAAGGCGCCGTCCTTTGTGCGCCAAAGCCCCATGTCGGCGCGCCTTGTGCCGCGCGGGGGGATGGTCGAGACATCGGGGTGGCGCGAGAGCACATTGACCAGCAGACTCATGGCACAATCGCTCATCGCCACGTCGACATGCTGGCCGCGGCCGGTGCGCTGGCGCTCGTGCAGGGCGGCGAGAATGGCAAAGGCGGCATGGGTACCGGTTATGACATCGGCGGCCGGAATGCCGGAAAAGCTGGGTGCCTCGGGGTTTTCGCCGACGCGCGAGAGAACACCGGCAATGGCGAGTGCGACGGGGTCGTGGCCAGGCTTGTCACGATAAGGACCAGTCTGCCCGCAAAGGGTGAGGCTCGTATAGATGAGGTCAGGCTTGACCGCGCTCAGCGCTTCATAGCCGAGCCCTATCCCTTCGAGGACTCCGGGGCGGTAGTCTTCGACGACGATATCGGCGGTCGCGACAAGAGCCTTGATGGCGGCCTGCGCGGTCTCATCGCCAATATCGAGCATGACCGAACGCTTGTTGCGGGCGAGGATATCGGTTTCCCGCAATGCCTTGCGGTCGTCGTCCGAGAGTTTGTCCCAGCCGAAGACCTTGGCCTGCTTGGCGATCTCGCGCGGATTCTCGATGCGGATGACCTCGGCGCCCATATCGGCGAGCAGCCATGTGCAATAGGGGCCGGGCAGGAATTTCGAGAAGTCGACGATCCGGATGCCTTCGAGCGCGCTCATTGACTCCCCCATTCCACACTTGAAGCGAGGACAGGCTTTGGCAGGGTGCGCGGTGGCGCGGCCATTTGCGCCGAGTGAAACAGCGGTCCGGGGACTCTTGCGGTCTTGCCCGAGTTCTCGTCGGTGACCGTGACGAAGAGGCCCCGTGCCCTGAGGTGCTCGCTCTGGCGCACTTCCTCGGGGCTGTAGATGACCGAGAGGCCCCACCCTTTTTCGAGCGACCAGGTGCCGAGTTCCTCACGGGTATGGGCGGCAAAGAAGTTCGCAACGATTGACTGCCAGCGCTCGATCGTTTCCTGGGCGGTGTCGGCGACAAGCGTGTTGTTCCAGTCGATCTCGCTCAACTCGCCCGCTGCTCCCTTTTCCTCCATGACCGTAACCATCGCTCGCATCATGGCGGGATTGTCGATCATCGACCAGGTGACGAAACCGTCCTTGCAGGGCCAAATCTGGCGCACGCCGGATTTGCCGCGCACCAGCATATTGCCGCGGCGCCGGCCGATCCGCCCTGTCCACTCATACATCACCGCCTCGCGGTAATTGGAAAGCGTGGTGCTCTGGAAGGCCGAGAGGTCGATTTTCTGGCCTGCGCCGGTGCGGCGGCGGGCATAAAGACCGAGCAGGGCGGCAGTCGCGGCCTGAATGCCGGTCAAGGCATAGGCCTGCTGGCCGGGGAATTTGAGCGGCGGGCGGTCCGGCTCGCCGGTGACGTGCATGAGGCCCGAAAGCGCAAAGAGCGTCAGGTCCGTCGCGGGTCTTCCCGCATAGGGGCCCTTGGCGCTGAAGGGCGTGACGCGAATATAGATCGTATCGCGAGATACGGTCTGCGAAAGGCCAAACCGATCTCCCTCGCGCTGGCCATCAAGGACGATGTCCGCCTTGGCGGCGAGCCGCGCGATGGCTTGGACATCGTCGGCGGAAATCACCGTCTTGCCGTGGTGCCAGGCGAGATTGCGGGAGGTGTCGCGCGGGGTCTGGGACAGAATAACGGCAACATCAGCGCCGAGCTCGGCCAGCATGCGGCCGCCGAAATCGGTGAGGCCATCGGCGATTTCAAGGACGCGAATTCCCGAGAGCATGCTCAAGTCAGGCTCCCTTCGCTGACGAGGGTTTCGATTTCGGCTTGGTCAATGCCTAGCGTTTCGACAAAGACGTCGTGGTTGTGTTCACCCAGAAGGGGGGAACGGGTGACATTGGCCGGGGTGCCGTGGAGCGCATAGGGCGGGGCGGGCATGTTGGAAGGCCCCAGCACCGGATGGTCCAGCTTCACAAAATGGTTTGCAGCGGCAAGCTCGGGGTTTTCCGAGACATCCTTGCCATCGAGAACCGGACCGGCTGGAATGCCGGCGGCGCTGAGCCGATCGAAGAGGGCGAATTTATCATCGCGCGCCGTCGCCGCGCCGACGGCAGCATGATCGAGACTGTCGATGACCAGTTCGCGCTGGAGCGCGGCGGCCTGGGTCTCGTTCTCGATGGCTATCGCGATCCACTGATCTTCGCCGCTGGTGGGGAAGACGCCGTGCAGCAGGAAGCCCGGATCGTCATTGCCGGTCTTTTGCGCTTCGTCCTGTGCGTAGAGATCGGCGATGACCTGCACCATGGGTTCGATCTGGGATACATCAACATGCTGGCCCTCGCCGGTTTTGGCGCGGTGCTCGAGCGCGGCGAGAATGGCGACGGTGAGGAACATCGGCGCCACCACGTCACCATAGGCGAGCGGGGGCATGTGCGGGGGCTGGCCGGCTTCACCAGTCAACCAGGCATGGCCGGAATGGGCGGCGGCGGAATTCCCGTAGCCACGGAAGCCAGCCATGGGTCCGGTCTTACCTGCGACCGAGACGCTGGCGAGAATGATGTCGGGCTTGATCTCCTTGAGCGTTAAATAGCCCAGCCCGATGCGCTCCATGAAGCCAGGACCGAAATTCTCGACCACGACATCGGCCCAGGCGACGAGCTTTTTGGCAATCTCGATGCCACGCGGGTCGGAGAGATTGATGGTGACGCTTTTCTTGGACGTATTGGTCTGGGCAAAGAACGCTGAACCGTCGAAGTCCTTGGGATCGCCCGCAAATGGGGGCGACATGCGGCCAAGGTCGAGGCGCTTGCGGGATTCGATCTTGATGACGGTCGCGCCGTTGTCCGCGAGGTCCTTGGTGGCGCGCGGACCGGCTCCAACCCAAGAGAAATCGGCGATTTTCAGCCCATCCAATGCGCCCACTGCGCGCCTCCCATAGTCCTGTCAGCGTTATGCGCCGATCTTGTTATTCGCGATAATAGTTCAGTAAATGAACTACGTCAAATCCCTTTCGGCAAGCACGGCATCGAGAACGGGGGTGATGCGATCGACCATTGCCTCCCGGTTCCACTGGCGTTTGTCGACCATGTCGGACCACACCTCGATTACGCGAATACCGGCCTCTTCCAGCGCCTGCTTGGCAAAAAGCGAACCGTGCCCCGAGAAGCGGTCGTGCTCGGGGATGAGCATCAGCGCAACATCGATGCGGTACTTTTTTGCCTGATCGACCATCCAGCTGTTGATCCAGGGTGGCTGGTGCAACTGCTCGTTCATGGCCGAGACGCGCGCCGCGAGCGCCCGAAGGGGGTTGCCATTGCTCTCGCGGATATAGCCGTCGGCGGCGAAGGGCAGGTACATCGACCAGGCGAAGACCGCGCCATGGCTTTCCTCGAAGGCGGAATAAAAGCTGGTATCGAACCACAGGCCCGCGCCGATCCACATCATGCGGATCCGCTCGTTCTCGACAACCGGGTTGCCTGTCGCGACGCGGGCGGCAACTTCGTCGCGGAAACGGGTGGCGTGGGCAATGGCCCAATCCGAGCCGCGATGCCATTGTGGGATCATGACATTGGGAATCTGCTCGGAAATGCGGATCGGGCAGCGCGGAGCATTGGCGATGAGGTCCGAGACCTCCTCGTAGACGCGCTCCTGGGCATTGATGGCCTCCATATAGCGGGCGAAGCCTTCATGGTCGAATTTGCGGCCCGACAGGTCTTCCAATTGGGCGATCAAATCCTCGAACTCGGCAACCATCAGGTCAAGACGGTCGGTTCCATAAAGGGTTTCCCAGTCGCTGCGCGCCAGCCGCCACCAGTCCGGATGCGGATCGGGCACGGCAGGCGAGGAGATGAGGGCAAGCGGCGCGCCGGTCTTTTCTGCCCAGAGCGAGAAGATCTTCTGATGATCGTCGGCGCTTTGGCGGGCACAAAGGATGGAGGGCGTCGGCAGCCCGCCCCAGGGCTGGCGTTCGGAGTCGCCCTCGAGTTCGGCGATCAGCGGCAGGCTCGAATAGCGCGCGAGCCTGTCGTGGAAGCCGAGGGTTTCCATGTGGTCGAAATAGAATTCTGATAGCTGCTTGGCGGCGATGATGGCCGACCACCATTGATTGGTGACGATGGGCAGGCCGATATGGTGGAAAAGCTCGTGCGGCGTGTCGGCGTTGACGAAGGCATATTGCGCGCCCGAGGTGATCTGCGCGCGCAGGCCCTTTGCCCAGTCGCGCTGGTATTCGCTCGCGACGCGGGTGGATTCGAGGGGGGCGTATTCGCTGGTCATGCGCGGTTCTCCACCGCGGTGGCGATGAGCCTTTCGGCGCGGCCGCGCCAGGTCTCATCGGGTTCGGCATCGCGGAAGCCGAGATTGACGAAACCGATGCCCTTCGCGGCGAGATCGGCAGCAAGAGCGGGGATTTCCCATCCGAATGTGTCATCGGTCTGGGCGAGCTGGCAGACGACCAGCTCGCAGCCAGCCTCAGCCAGCGCGGCGACCATGGCGGCGCGATGGGCGGTGGAGGGCGTGATGCGCGGGCACGAGGGATCGGCAGCGGTTGCACGAAGGATGCCGGCCATGGTGCTTTCGGCATTGCCCGGTCCGGGCCAGACGGACCCCCAAGGCTGCAAATCGCAGACGATGGGGCCGAATTTCTCCAGCATGGCGTAGGTCGCGGTGCAGGCGAGAGGGGAGCCCACGACCCCGAGGCGGAGCCCTCCCGGTGATGTGCCGTCAGTCCTGGAAAGGGCTGCGTCGAGCAATTGCGCGTGTTCCATGGCGGGCATGAAGCGGCCGGCGTTGCGCCAGCGCAGGGCTGTCAGGCCGGAGAGGGCTGTCCCGGTCTTGGCGTGAAGGCGCGTCAGGGCGTCCCGGCGTGCGCACTCGGCCTGTGCCGCTTCCGCAATGGCTTGTGGGGTGGGACGCGATAGGCCGGCTGCCTCAAGAAAGTCAAAGAGCTTTTCGGCCTGAATAGCGTTGAAGCGCTCGACGGCGGGGGTCGCCGTGTGAACCAGATTCCAGAGAAAGAGCGGCGGCACCCCTTCCCCGGCGCGGCCCTGCCGCACCCACTCGGTCGCGTATTGATAGGCGATGAGGGCGGGGGCGTCGTCGCGGGCAAAGACAATGCCCCGGCAATCGGCGAAGGCGCCGTTCATCAGGCGGTTAAGGAAGATGCGCACTTCCTCGTCGACGAAGGGCTCGATGACGGCGTCGATGCCGGAGCCTTCGTCGGGGCGGCCCATAGAGAGGTGGACGGGCAGGGCGCCGGCCGCGGCGATCAGTGTCTCGGGCACGCCGTTTCCAAAGATTCCGATACGCGGCAGGGGCGCGTCGGGCCGAAAGCTGTCGCGCCGCTCAAATGCCTTATCGAGCACTGCTCCGGCGGAAGCGCCGGATCGAGGCGCTATATTGGTCACGCCGTCCTCCCTGTTTGATAGTTCACTTTATGAACTGTATGCAAGGGCGTCAAGCGTGTGGTGGATGGTTTGACAGGGCAGGGTGCGCGCGATAGTCAGCTTCAGGCTCGGAGTGAGGGGAAAGCAATGGTGGACGGCACGCAGGAGGGGCGCCAGGAAGGGGTAGTTCTGGGGCCGCTGCGCGAGAATCTCCCGTTCCTCACGCGGGCGTTGCGCGCCTATATCCGCGCCGAGAACGCAGACTTCTTCGCCGATTTTGCCGCAGAGCAGGGGGAGATCGCCATTCTGAGCGTGATCGGGCTCAACCCCGGCATTTCCCAGAACGACCTCGCGGCGACGCTGGTGTTCAAGAAATCGGCCATTACCAAGCTGGTCAAGGAACTCGAGGCGCGCGGGCTCGTGGAGCGAGCCAAGGTTGCCTCGGACAAGCGGTTCAATGCGCTGGAGCTGACGGCGGAAGGGCAGATCCGCTACGAAAAGATTTTCGAGCGCATGACGACCCAGCACGCGGCCTTCCTAGAGCCGTTCACCGATGAGGAACGCAGGCAGTTCTTTTCCTATCTCAACCGGCTATACGCACATCTCGGCGAGCGGCACGCGCAGCGCACGGGGCTTTCTGCGGCCATTGCCGGGTCCAGCGACGACTGATGGCTTGACAGGCTCGCTCCTGATAGTTCATTCAATGAACTAAAAGGAGGAGCAGGATTTGGCACAACCGCTTGCCGGCGTCCGCATCGCCGATTTCAGCCACGTCATCGCAGGGCCGCTTGCGACGTATTTTCTGTGCCTGCTCGGTGCCGAGGTCATCAAGGTCGAACCTCCCACGGGCGATGTGCTGCGCAATTATACCCAGCGCAAGGAACTGCGCGGGATGGCCGAGCCCTTTATCGGTGCCAATGCCGGCAAGAAATCCATCGTGCTCGACCTCAAGAGCGAGTTCGGGCAGGAAGCGGCGCGTCGGCTGATCGCGAAATCCGATATCATGGTCGAAAATTTCCGGCCTGGCGTGATCGACCGGCTCGGCCTCGGCTATGAGACTGTGCGCGAAAGCAATTCGGGCCTCATCTTCTGTTCTATATCGGGCTATGGCCAGTCCGGCCCGATGCGGGATTATCCGGCCATCGACCAGATCATCCAGAGCGTGTCCGGACTGATGGGGCTTTCCGGGGAGCCGGACAGCGGACCGATGCGCGTGGGGTTCCCCATCGTTGATACCTACAGCGCGCTGCTGGCTGCCTTTGCGATCCAATCCGCCTACATCCAGCGTGAACGCGATCCGGAGCGGCGCGGGCAATATATCGACATGTCGATGCTCGATGCGTCGCTGGTGATGATGGCATCGGTTATCAATCCGCTGGTTATCTCCGATATCGAGCCGAAGCGTACGGGCAATCGCGGCTTTTCGCTGGCGCCCACGGCAGACACTTTCGAGACGCTCAAGGACCAGATCACCATCGGGGCGGTGCAGCAGAACCAGTATGAGCGGCTATGCGCGGCGCTGGATCGGCCGGACCTTTTGAGCGATTCGCGGTTTGCCGATCCCGATGCGCGCATGGCCCATGACAAGGAGCTTCAGGCGGAACTCGCCAGAACCTTCGCAACGAAAACCGCTCTCGAATGGGAAGCGATCCTTTCAGAGGCCGGTGTGCCCGCAGGTGCGGTGCGGCCGGTTCGCGACGTGCTGAACCTCCCCCAGCTCGAGGGACGGGACCTCAAGCTCGAGATCGATGTGCCGAACCCGGCCGTATCCCATACCACAATCCTCAATGCCGGCTTCCGCTTTGCCCATGACGGCCCTGGCGTTTCCGCTCCGCCGCCGCAACTGGGCGAGCACACCGAGGAGGTGCTGCGCGAGCTGGACCTTTCCACGCCCGCATCCTGATGCTTGCGGCGCGGGTTTAGTCGACTAAATTGTCGACGAACGGGAGGTGCGCGATGATTGTTTTGACAGCGGTCGGTGATGTGGGGGCGAAGCGGGACGATCCCGACGAAATGTTCGCCGGCGTCAGCGAGGTCATCAAGAGCGGCGATGTCCGCTTCGGTCAGCTCGAGACCGTCATCACGGATCGCGGCGCGATGAGCCCCAATGCGCGGCTGGCCATGCGGGCCGGGCCGGACCTCGCGCCAGCGCTCTGGCGCGCGGGGTTCAATGTCATGAGCTTTGCTGGAAATCACTGCCTCGACTGGGGTTATGAAGGCTTTTGCGACACGCTCAACGCAATGCGCAAGGTACGGGTGGCGATCTGCGGAGCGGGGCAGGACATCGAAGGCGCCAGGCGGCCGGCCATTCTTCGCGCCAATGGGGAACGGGTGGCAATTCTCGCCTATAATTCCATTCTCCCGGAAGGCTATGCGGCCACCAGGGACCGCGCGGGCTGCGCGCCGTTAAGGGCGCACACGCTTTACTCCCAGATCGAGCCGGACCAGCCGGGTACCGGCGCGCGGACGATGAGCTTTTGCGATCCGCAAGAGCTGGCGGCATTGGAATCGGACATCGCGAGCGCGCGGGAAGAAGCCGAAACGGTCGTGGTTTCGATGCATTGGGGAATCCACATGACCGAGGCGGTGCTGGCCGACTACCAGCGGGAGGCCGCGCACGCGGCGATCGATGCGGGTGCGGCGGCGGTCATCGGGCATCACGCGCATATCCTCAAGGGCGTAGAATTTTATCGCGGCGCGCCGATCTTCTACAGCCTTGGCAATTTCGCCATCGAGCAGCCGCACGTCTGGGACCCGGCGATTGTTGAGACCGAGAGCTTCCGGCATCTTGCCAGCCTCAATCCCGGCTTCGATCCAAGCCGGTTCTACATGCTCCCCCACGAGACCCGGTATACCGGCGTGGCCAGGCTGTCGCTGGAGGCAGGGGCGGTTACGCGAGCCGAGTTCCTGCCCGCCTTCATCGGGGACGACAGCGTGCCGCGCATGACCGGGGCGGACGATCCGCTGTTCGGAGAGATTTGCGGATATCTCGAACGGATCTCGCGGGCCGAAGGCCTTTCCACACATTTCGCTCCCGAAGGCGACGCCATCGTGCTTTCGGCTTGAGAGATAGCACAGGCTCTTGTCAACAGAGGATAGTCGACGTTATTGTCGACAAAATGTTGAAAATGACATGGCCGCCAAAGCTGCGGCATGTGAGGAGGATGCGTTGAGCACCGAAATCCGCCCAGTCCCGAAAACCTTCGTGCCGCCGCAGAACGACCTGCACGAATTCAGCGCCGATGTCGTCGAGTCATTCGATGACGCGCATGCACTGTTCAAGGATCTGCGGGGACGCTGTCCGGTGGCGCATAGCGCGGATTTCGAGGGCTTCTGGGTCCTGACCAAATATGACGACGTGGTCCGCGCGCTGGCCGATTACGAGAATTTCTCGACGGCCTATCAGAATGTCGTGCCGCGGGTCGCAACGTCGGGCCGCCGGCCGCCGCTCCATCTCGATCCGCCTGAACACACGCCCTATCGGCGTGCCATCACGCCGCTTTTCTACCCCGAGCGCATGGCGCATTGGGAGCCGATCGTGCGCAGGATCGTCGTCGATCTGCTCTCGCCGCTCGTGGAGCGCGGCGAATGCGACATCTGCGTGGATTTTTCCTACCGGCTGCCGATTTTCGTGCTGGCGCAGTTCTTCCATATCCCGGCCGAACAGGCCGAGAAGATCCGCAATATCGGCGCGGATTTCAACCGTGCTCTGCAGGTACGCGACAACGCCATGCTCGAAAAAACGAGCCTGTTTCTCTACGAGGTGGCGCGCGACATCATCGAATTGCGCAAGAAGGAGCCGCTCGATCCAGGCGTTGATCCCACGAGCGCCATGCTTGCGGCGCGCGATGATGAGGGAAATCCGCTGCCCGAGGATATGGTGCTGGGGACGATCCGGCAGCTGCTTGTGGTGGGAATTATTGCGCCCACGACCTTCACGGGCTCAATGGCCATCCATCTTGCGCGGCATCCCGAGCATTTCCAAATGCTCAAGGCCGATCCCTCGCTCATCCCCGACGCGCTCGAGGAATTGCTGCGGCTCTATACGCCCTATCGCGGCTTTGCGCGCACGGCCAAGCGCGACATGGAAATCGGGGGGCGGCAGATCAGGAAGGACGAGCCGATCGCGCTGGCCTTCACTTCGGCCAACCGGGATCCGGACGCCTTCGAGGACCCGGATATGTTCCGGCTCGATCGCAAGGGTGACAAGAAGCACATGGCCTTCGGGCGCGGACCGCATCAGTGCGCGGGTGCGCCGCTGGCGCGCCTGATGCTCCGGATCACGCTCGAAGAGCTGGTCGGACGGACCAATGGTTGGGAAATCACCGGCGCGGTTCCGATGACGACCTGGCCAGAATACGGCCCGCTGAGCGTGCCGGTGCGCTTTCTCGAACCGGGTGCAAAGGGCTAGCGGAAATGCTCCTCGGCCAAGCGCAGGACGTGCTGGTTTCCTGCCCGGACATGGGCCCGCATCGCGGCTTCGGCCGCGTCGGGCTTGCCGGCGAGAATGCAGCTGGTGACGACCTGATGGTCGCGGTTGGAATTCGCCATGGAATCGTTGGTGAAGCTGCGCGGCAGTTGCAGCCGGTAAAGCGGAAGGCGGACGCGCGCCAAGGATTGCTCGAGGTGATGGTTGCCGGCAATGCGGCAGATCATGCTGTGGTACTCGAAGTTTTCGTTGTTGTAGACGTCAACGGCGTTGGCCGCCTCAGCGGCGTTGAGCCTGTCCTGGAGGCTGCGGAGTGTCTCACGTTCGTCGGCTGTCAACTCCTTTTCGGCGGCAAGGCGGGCCGAGAGGCCTTCCAGAACCTCGCGGACGCGGCCCATGTCGAGGATTTCGGCACGAGTGAAGCGGCGGACATAGACACCCCGGTTCTCGATGAACTCGAGATAGCCTTCGCCGACAAGGGTCTTGAAAACCTCGCGGATGCGGCCGCGGCCGACCGAAAACTCTTCGGCAAGGTCCACTTCGATGAGCCGCTGGCCGGGCGCGTAGGCGCCGCGATGAATGCGGGTTTTGATGCCGTCCGCAATTGCCGTTGCAGAAAGGGGTTCCGCCACCATCGCGCCGTCCATTCTTTTCACCTGCCGGTCCGTATCGGGTGCACGCGCAGCCCTGCCGCAAAATATGGAGGACCGGCGGCGGCTGTCAAACGTTCATCGGGATAGTCGACAATTTTGTTGACTTATTAGTTCTGTTTTATAACTATCTTGGCGTGGCTTATGCCTATGGGAGGAGAACCATGAATAAACCAATATCTGGAACCGTGCGTGGCACGGCCGTAGCGCTTTTGTGCGGCGCCGCGTTGACGCTGGCCCCTGTTGTGCCGGCATGGGCGCAGTCGGACGATCTGATCGTGGCGCTGTCGACCTTTTCCGAAGAGACCATGACGCCGTGGGGCGGCAGCGGTCAGCGCAAGACCTATCTCGACGTCGTCTACGAGTATCTCGTCTATCTGGACCCAGAGACGCTTGAGCCGGTGCCCGGTCTTGCCGAATCCTGGGAAATGAGCCCGGATGGGCGGACCTGGACCTTCAATCTGCGCCAGGGCGTGGAATTCTCTGGCGGCTATGGCGAGATGACGTCCGAAGACGTGGCCTATTCCATCGCCCGGATCATCCGCGAGGATTCGCGCGCAGGGCCGGCCTCGCCAATGCGGCGCCTGATCTCGTCGGTCGAAACGCCCGATGCCGATACGGTCGTCGTTCATCTCAATTTCCCCGATTTCGAGCTGGCAGAGGGCTATTTTGGGTCGGCTCAGCAGCTGGGCATCGTGTCCAAGAAGCACTTCGACACACTTGGCGAGGCCGAGGCCGAAGCAACGCCGATCGGCACCGGCGCCTATGAGCTTGCGTCCATCACGCCGGGTTCGGAAATCGTCATGACGCTGCGCGACGATGTCGAAAACCACTGGCGCGTTTCTCCCGATTTCGAAAACATCGTCTTCAAGGTGGTGCCGGAAGAATCGACACGCGTCGCCATGCTGCAGACGGGTGAGGCGGACATCGCTCCGATCGGGTTCGACTCGATCCCGACGGTTCGCGACGCCGGGCTCGATATCGTTTCGGCCGAAGCGACATGGTCACCGGTTGTGCGGTTCGGCGGCCTGATCCAGACTTCGGACAACCGCTACAATCCCGACAATCCCTGGGCAAAGCGCGAAGTGCGCCAGGCGCTCAACTATGCGGTGGACAAGCAGACCATCATCGACGAGCTGTTCCACGGCGAAGCAACGGTGGCATCGAGCGATACGCCGGTTCCGGCCTGGTCCGATGTGGAACCGTACCCCTACGATCCCGAACGCGCCCGCGAGCTGCTGGCCGAGGCGGGGTATCCCAACGGGTTCGACATCACCATCCGCACCTTCACGACCGCGCCGGGCGCCGAGCTTCCATTGATGGCCGAGGCGGTTGCGCTCTACTGGCAGGATATCGGGGTGAACGCTTCGATCGAGCCCGTCGACTGGCCGTCGCTGCGCTCTGAATGGACCGAGGGCCGGGCGAACGACTATGTCTGGACCCATCGCGGCTTCCCCTTTGCCAGCGCGGCAAACGGCCTCGAGGCCGGGTTCATGGCAGACAGCCTGTTTGCAAGCTTTACCTCGCCTGAACTCGAAGGGATGATCCAGAGGTTCTCGATCGAAGAGGACGCGGAGGCGCGCTCGCAACTCTTCACTGAGATCGGGCAGTATCTGCGCGACGAGGCGGCCGCAGTGTTCATTGCACTCGCCAATGAGCCCTATGGCGTCAGCGACAAGGTCGGCGAGTGGGACATCACCACTGCCTATGTGTGGAACTTCGACCAGGTCGAACGCGCCGAGTAATTCCTCCCCCCGATCCCGGTGCCGCTTTTCCTGGCGGCATCGGGGCAGGAACCTTTTACCGAGGGGTGTCAGGCACCAATGCTCAAGATCATCGCCACGCGCGTCATTGAGGCGCTGATCGCTTTGCTTCTGATGAGCCTTGTGATCTTTCTTCTGAGCCGCCTGACGGGCGACCCTGTGGCGCTGCTGTTGGGTGATGGCGCAACCGAGGCCGACAAGGCGGCGCTCGCGGCCCAGTTAGGTCTCGATCAGCCCCTTCCGGTGCAGTATCTCGCATTTCTTACCGATGCGCTGACCGGCGATTTCGGGCGGTCGGTCACGGCGGGCAACCAGCCCGCGCTCGATCTCGTGCTTTCGCGCCTGCCGGCCTCGCTTAGCCTTGCCGGTGTGGCGCTGGTCTTCACACTGATCGTCGGGATTTTCTTCGGTGTGCTCGCCGCGGTGACACGCAACTCGCCCATCGACATTGCGGCGCGGCTTATCGCGCTGATCGGGCAATCGGTACCCAGCTTCTGGCTCGGGATCGTCCTCATGTACATTTTCGCGGTGCAGCTTCGCCTGCTGCCGACGTCCGGCTATGGCCAATGGCAGCACTATATCCTGCCGGCCGCGACGCTGGGGCTGTTTACACTGGCGGCGATCACGCGGCTCGTGCGGTCCTCGATGCTCGAGGCGCTGGGGAGCGAATATATCAAGCTCGCCCGCGTTAAAGGGCTTTCGGAGACAGTCGTCGTTTGGAAGCATGCGCTGGCAAACAGCCTCATCCCTGTCATCACCTTCATGGGCACGTTCTTTGCGGTGATGATCACGGGCGCTGTGATCGTCGAGACAGTGTTCTCCTGGCCCGGCATCGGGCGGCTTGCCTATGAATCGATCCTTTCACGCGATTTTCCGGTGGTTCAGACCGTTGTGCTGGTGATCACGGCGCTGTTCATCATCGCCAATCTCCTGGTCGACGTCCTTTACATCGTGGTCGATCCCCGCATGCGGAGCCGTGGCTGATGGCTGAGATTTCCATGCCATCAAAGAGCCGGGGCGGCGGGTTCATCAGGCGGCTGGGCGCCTTCTGGCGGCAGCTCGACTGGCCGCTGCGGCTGGCGCTCGCAATGCTGATCGTCTTTGTGTTCGTCGCCTTATTCGGCCCCTGGATTTCACCCTACGACCCGCTCAAGGGTTCGCTGCGCGCGCGGCTCGTGCCGCCGGTTTGGCAGGAGGGCGGGAGCTGGGAGCATGTCTTCGGCACCGACCGGTTGGGGCGCGACATACTCTCCCGCATCATTGCAGGCGCGCGAATCTCGCTCACCGTCTGCGTGCTCGTAATCGCGATTTCGGGTGCGATCGGGACCGCTGTCGGCACGATCGCGGGCTATTTCGGCGGATGGACCGACCGCGTGCTGATGCGCCTCGTCGATCTCGCGCTATCCTTCCCGGTGATCCTGCTGGCGCTGCTGCTCGGTGCGATTTCCGGGCCGAGCTTCACCAATATCATCATCGTGATCTCGCTGGTCCTGTGGAGCCAGTATGCGCGCATGGCGCGCGGTGAAACGCTCAAGATCCGCAATGAGGACTATGTGGACCTTGCGCGCACATCGGGGCTTTCGGATATGCGGATCATCTGGCGGCACATCCTGCCCAACATCGCCCCGGCGCTGATCGTGGTGGCGACATTGCAGGTGGGGATCGTGATTGTGCTCGAGGCTTCGCTGAGCTTTCTTGGCGTCGGCGTGCCGCCGCCGGCCCCGTCCTGGGGATCGATGGTTGCCGATGGCCGCTCCTACATCACCTCCGCCTGGTGGCTGTGCATGGTGCCGGGCATGGCGATCCTTCTGACGGTGATGTCGGTCAATCTCGTCGGCGACGCGCTTGCCGACCGCATCAACCCCGCGCTCAGGGGGCGCAATATCTGATGACCCTGTCCCCCGGCACACCCTTGCTCGAAATGCGGAATGTCAGCGTGCGGCTTGGCCGCGCCGCCGATGCGCCGGCGCTGATCGAGAATATCGACCTTAAGATACGCCCCGGCGAAACTGTGGGGCTGGTGGGCGAGAGCGGGTCGGGCAAGACCACACTCGGCATGGCGCTGATGCGGCTGTTGCCGCCATTGCTGGACCAGGGGCTTTCGGGCGAAGTCCTCTATGAGGGGGAGGACCTCGCAAAGTTGAAACCGTCCGAGTTGACGCGGATCAGGGGCGGTGAAATCTCGATGATCCTCCAGGACCCGATGGCCTCGCTCAACCCGATCTTCACAATCGGCAATCAGCTCAAGGAAGGGCTGAGGCTTCATGCTACGGGGGCGGGGAGCCTCGAGGAGCGGGCAATCGCGGCGCTCGAAAGCGTGCGTATCCCTTCGCCCCAGGCGCGGCTTTCCAACCATCCGCATCAGATGAGCGGGGGCATGCGGCAGCGCGTGGTCGGGGCGATTTCGCTAACGCGCGCGCCAAAGCTGTTGATTGCCGATGAACCGACCACTTCGCTCGATGTCACCATCCAGTACCAGTTCCTCGAACTACTCAAGGACCTGCAAAGGCGCATGGGCATGGCGATGCTGTTCATCACCCATGATTTCGGCGTCGTCGCCAAGATGTGCGACCGGGTTGTGGTGATGTATGCGGGGCAGATCGTAGAGGAAGGCCCGGTGAGGGAGATATTCAACCGCCCGGCTCACAGTTACACGCGGGCACTACTCGACAGCGTGCCGACGGTGGATCACGCTCCCGACCGCCTGCCGACCATTCCCGGTTCGCCCCCGACCGTCTCGGCGCGGCCGCAAGGGTGCCGTTTTCATCCGCGTTGCGCGAACGCCCAGGCTAAGTGCGCCGAGCCTCCGGAGACCTTCGATGTGGGCAATGGGCACAGCGCGCGGTGCTGGTTTCCGCTGCAAGGCCAGAGGGGCGCGGCATGAGCGAGGCCATTCTTTCCGCGCGCGGGCTGGGGCGCGTCTTCAAGGTAAAGCACCACGGGCGCAAGCAGGACCTCCATGCCGTCAGCGATCTCGATCTCGACCTGCATGCGGGGCGCACGCTCGGGGTCGTGGGCGAGTCCGGATGCGGAAAGACGACGCTCAACCGCATGTTGCTGCTGCTCGACACCCCGACGACCGGCGAGGTGAAATTCAAGGGCCAGGCCTTTGCCTCGCTCTCGCCCGAAGCCAGGCGGGAATTCAGACGGGCGGTGCAGCCGGTGTTCCAGAACCCCTTTTCCTCGCTCGACCCGCGCATGCGAGTGGGCAAGATCATCGCCGAGCCGCTCTCGACCATTCCCGGGATGAGCAAGGCCGATATCGAGAAGCGTGTCGGGGAGGTGCTGGAGGCCGTGGGGCTGCAGGCGGCGGATGCGCGGCGGTTTCCCAACGAATTCTCCGGCGGGCAGCGCCAGCGTATTGCCATTGCGCGCGCCATCGCCTCCAAGCCGCAGGTGCTGATGCTCGATGAGCCGGTTTCCTCCCAGGACATCTCGATCCGGGCGCAAATCCTTAATATCCTCAAGGATTTGCAGGATGAATATGGACTGGGATGCGTTTTCATTTCGCATGATCTGGCGACCGTGCGGTTCATGGCCGACGACGTGATCGTGATGTATCTGGGGCGGGTGATCGAGCGCGGGACGGCGCAGGCGATCTGCACGACGCCCGCCCATCCCTATACTAAGGCGTTGCTGGCTGCTGCGCTGCCGCCCGATCCGGATGCGCCGAGGCCCGAATTGCCGCCGCAGGGCGAGATTCCGAGCCCGCTCGATCCGCCCTCCGGCTGCCCCTATCACACCCGCTGTCCCCTCAGATTCGAGCGTTGTACGGTCGAGCGGCCGCCCATGTATGCGGCGGCGCATGGCGGGACCGCAGCCTGTCATCTGCTTGATCCGGAAGTTCGCCCATGAGTCTCGATTTCGTCGCAGTGGGGGATGTCGCGCAGGATCGGGACGATCCCCGCACCATCTTCAATTTCGTGCGTGATCGGATCAGACGCGCCGAGCTGGGCTTCTGTCAGCTCGAGGTGAACCTGACAACGCGCGGCGTACGGCTTCCGCAGGCGCGGCATACGATGCGGGGCAACCCGGCGATTGCCGATTCCCTTGTGGAAGCTGGGCTCGAAGTGGTCTCGTTTGCGGGCAATCACTGCATGGACTGGGGCCCAGAAGGGCTGTTCGATACGCTCGACAATCTCGATCGCGCCGGCGCCATCCAGGTGGGGACCGGCAGGAATATCGAAGAGGCGCGCCGGCCTGCCTATGTGACGCGCAACGGGGTGACCGTCGGGTTCATCTCGGTCAATTCGATCCTGCCCATGAACTATTGGGCTGAGGAAAACCGGGCGGGCTGCGCGCCGCTGCGGGCGCACACGATCTATGAGCAGATCGAGCACGACCAGCCCGGCACCCCGGCGCGCATCCATACCTACAGCTTCCGCGATGACCTCGACGCGCTGATTTCGACGATCCGCGAGGTGCGCGCAAAGGCCGATGTCGTGATCCTCTCGCACCATGCGGGTATTCACTTCGTGCCTGCGGTGATCCCGGATTACCAGCGCGAGGTGGCCCATGCCGCGATCGATGCCGGGGCGGATCTGGTGCTGGGGCACCATGCGCATATCCTCAAGGGCATTGAGGTCTACAAGGGTAAGACCATCGCCTATAGCCTTGCCAATTTCGCCATCGACCTTCGGATGGATGAGGCCCATGCGAAATCCAAGGGGTTCCGGGAAATCCAGAAGCTCAACCCCGATTGGGTGCCCGATTTCTCCAGCCGCTACAATTTCCCGCCCGGCTCGGAAATGAGCATGATGCTCGAGGCAAAGCTCGGGCGCGACGGGGTGAACGATGTGCGCTTTGTCCCGGTTATGATCGGCAGGGATGCCGACCCCAAGATCGTTGCGCCCGATGACCCCGATTTCAATCGCATTCACGACTACCTGCAGGACATTTCCGACAGGGCGGAACTGGGCAGCACCATCACGGCAGATGGCGATGTGCTGCGCGTGTCGCCCCGGCCATGACGCTGACCCGGGACGTTCTGGGGCAGTATCTTGCGCTCGACCGGGGGCGCATCGACGAGATCGCGATACGTGCCGCGCACATAGCGCTCGCCGACGGGCTGGCGGTGATGGTGGCGGCGACGGGGCTGGAGTCCGCCGTTCGGCCGTTCATAGATTTTGCGGCGGCTTCAGGAGTGGGGCCGTCGACACTGATCGGCGAGGGCCGCAAGGTTTCGCCCGTACAGGCGGCACTGGCCAATGGCGCGCTGGCCCATGCGATCGATTTCGAGGATACGTTCGAGGAGGGGATGATCCATCCCAATGCCTCGCTGATCCCGGCGGTTCTGGCGCTGGCGGAAAGCGAGGGCTCGGACGGAGAGGCTGTCCTTTCGGCGCTGGCGCTCGGGTGCGATTTTGCCTGCCGCTTATCTCTGGCGCTCGATGGCGATCCGGCGCAACGCGGCTGGTATCATCCGCCGATCCTTTCGGGGCTGGGTGCGACATTGGGATGTGCGGTTCTCCTGGGCCTCGACGCGGACAAGTCGCGCAACGCGCTCGGGCTGTTTGCAGTGCAGTTCATGCTCGGCGACGAACTCAAGCGCAGTCCGCACTCCGACCTGCGCGCGGTGCGCGAGGGGCTGGCGGCGCGGGCGGCGGTGGAATCGGTGCTGCTGGCGCGCGCCGGGGTCGAGGCGGTCGAGCAGCCGCTGGAAGGGCCGAGCGGGGTTTTCCGGCTTTTGACTGGCAATGATGCCAAGGCAGAGGTCTTCGAGGGCATTGGTGAGCGGTTCCTGGGACCGGAGGTGGGCGTCAAGCGTTGGCCGGCCTGCCGGGGTACCCATAGCGCGATCGCGGCGGCACAAAATCTGCGCGAGCAGGGTGTCCGGCCTGATGACATCGTGCGGGTTGGCGTCGAGGCGATCCCTCCCAACGACATGCTGTTCGTGCCGCGCGACCAGCGCGTTGCGCCGCAGACGGCAATCGACGGCAAATTTTCGATTCCCTTCGTATTCGCTGCGGCTCTGGCTGAGGGCGATGTCACCCTCGCGAGCTTTTCTGCCGCCCGTCTTGCGCACGAACCGGTGCTGGCCCTTGCGCGCCGCGTCCATCTCGACGGGATGCTGCCACGCGGCGGGCATGAAGCCGCCTATACTGTCACTCTGGCCAATGGGGACACAATCAAGAAAATCGTCGAGGTGGTGCCGGTCTGGTGCGCACGGGAGATTGCGCTCGGCGATCTGGCAGCAAAGGTGACGGAATGCCTGGGAGTTGCCCACCAACCCGTTGACACGGCAGCTTTTCTTGGCGGTGTCGAAGCTCTCGGTACAAGCGGCGCTGGTCCGCTGATGGCGCTGCTCAGGCGATCTGCCTAAGCCTGTGGGACGGGACCACTGCTTTCGGGTCGGTCGATGAGAAAAGGCTCCAGCCGCGGCTGGAGCCTTTTCTTCTTCGCGACGGCTAGCGGACCTCGGTCACCTGTTCGGTGGTCAGCAGGCCGAAATCATTACCCCAGGAATTTCGGATATAGGTGCCGATCTGGGCGATGTCATCGTCGCTGAGCTGGTCGCCGAAGGGAGGCATGTAGCCGAAGCCGTGGACAATGGTGTTGGCAACGAACTGCTCGTCGGCCAGCCGATCATTGCCAGCCAGCACCGCGCCAGCGCCGCCCTCGCCAGCCGGTCCGTGGCACATGGCGCAATTGGCGGCATATTTAGGCTGACCGAGGCGGGCCACTTCAGTCACGTCCGATTCAGCGGTCACGGCAGGCGCCGCAGCCTCGTCACCGGTCGCAGCTTCCTCTCCGGTGGCGGCCTCGTCTTCAGCGGCATCTTCCTCGGGAGCGGTGTTACCTGTATTGGGATCTTCCCATTCGGCAGGGCCGGCGCTGCCCTCGGCGGTGGGAGCGGCGTCATGCTGGTTCCCAGAGACCACACCCAGATTGCCGCCACCTTCTTCGCCATAGGTAAACATCAGGATCGCGCCGGGGTTGTGCAGTACGCTCGTTGAAAGGTCTTCGCCGAATTTCTGGGCCGCCGAACCGAAGGCGTCGGTCGCAATGAAGACGGTTCGTCCATCCGGGGAGACGACCACATCGCGATACCGGTTCTGGGTCGAGAGCCAGGCCTCTGGCAGGCCGTCGGCCTGCTGCCCGTCCTCGGACAAATGCTGCACGTAAAGAACGCCGTGCTTGAGCGTCGGGATCAGAATCGCATTGTCCCACTCAGCGATGCCGTTTTCGCCCGCCTCGTAAAAATACAGAGACGAGGGCGCGATCGTCGGGTCGCAGATATAGCCGCAGATCTGGCCGATCGGGTAATCATCCTCGACAGTGAAATAGGTCGCAATGGGGTCGACCATGTTCCCTTCGAATTCGCTTTCGGGGTGCTGCGGGACCGTGTCGGGCAGCGGGTTGGTATTCCGGTCCACGCCCTCGGGGGCCTCGCTCCAGTTGATATAGAGATAGGCCTGATCGTCGATATAGCCGGCGACGTCGGGCCAACCATAGTCGCCGCCCGGGACGATTATATTGAGTTCGTCGTCGGAGGCAGGGCCGTGCTCGCTTTCATAGAGGGTTCCGTCGGGGCCAAAGGCAAGGCCCTGCGGATTGCGGTGGCCGTAGGAATAGACGTGGCTACGAACGCCTTCAATCTCGGGATTATCGTCAGGGATCGAACCATCGAGCTCCATGCGCAGAATCTTCCCGGAATAGGTGCGCCAGTCTTCGGCATCCACCTCTTCCTGCGTCGGCAACGCCCGGGCCAGGTTGGGGCGGCGCAGGTTGCGACCGAAATTGGCGCCCTGCTCACCGATCGAATAATAGAGTTTGAGGTCGGGCCCGATCACGACACGGCCGGCATTGTGGTCGTTCCATGCCGGAAGGCCGGAGAGCACGATCGTCGGCTCGACGAGCTGCTGGGCGTTTTCATCCCAAGTGTAGCGCACAATCTGTGCCGAAGGATCGGGTTCCTGTTCCGACCCGTTGTTGATCGTATAGGAGAGATACACATAGTCGTTGCCGGTGCCCTGCATCAGTTCGGGGTGCAGCGCCAGACCAAGAAGGCCTTCATGCTGCTGGCCGGTATAGACGTCATCGAGGCTAAGCAGGAGCTGTTGTGCGCCGCTCACCGGGTCGACGCGGGTGACTTCGCCACTGGTGCGTTCTGTAACCCAGATCATACCGTCCGGAGCCCAGCGCATGGCCCATGGATTGGAAAGCCCGGCGGTCAGAACCCGCGAGGAGAACAGCTCGTTCTCTCCCTGCGGTACGTCGACCGGCGTCACCTGCGCCGTTGCAAGGCTGGTGGACAGCATGAGGGGAGCGGCGATGGTGCTTGCCACCACAAGCCGCGTAACGGCGGTCCGGCCCGCGCCTGAGGTCTGTCGCGTCGCCATGAGCAATCTCCTGTCTGAATGTCGCGTGAGAAAGAATCGTGCCACCGGAGTGGTGGCCATCCAAATTAACGCCAACCCCCTACGCGCTGTTCCTCAAGATCGTGTGACGGTGCTGCGAAATCGTCCTCGAAAGGTTCAGGGTTCACGCCGGCTGAACAAAAAAAGGCACCGGCTGGTGTGCCGGTGCCGATTCTCGTCAGGTCCGCCAAACGTCGACAGGCGGTGCTTGCGGGATTATCCCACGATCTCGATGGTCACCGGTGCGGTGCCGGGGCCGATCATATCGATGGCGGAAGCGGCGCCCCGGGAAAGGTCGATGACGCGACCGCCAACGAAGGGGCCGCGGTCGTTGATGCGCACGGTGACGGACTTCCCGTTGCGCTGGTTGGTGACCTTCACCTTGGTGCCGAATTTGAGTGATTTATGAGCTGCGGTCATGGCGTGCATGTCGTAGCGCTCGCCGTTCGCGGTGGTCCTGCCGTGAAAGCCCGGACCATACCAGGAAGCCACACCCGACAGGGTGCCTTCGGAAGCGAGGGCCTGGGGAAGGATTGCGGTGAGGGCCAGGGCGGCGGTGAGGAGGGTGCTGAGGAAGAGTTTGGAAAATTTCTGCATTGGTGTTTGGAACCAAAATCCGTTTGTTGCGTTGCGGCACCGCTTTAAGCGGACGGATGTGGCTCCAAAGGGCAGGGGACAGGGCAGAAACAGGGTAATTCCGCGGTGACAGCCAAGCTCTCACCGGATTTCCTGCCTCATTGTACGGATTTATGTTCAGGGTTTGGCGGTCAACAACGGCAGGGGCGGCCCCTTGCCGCAGACTTAACCGAGGATAATGCCATTCAGCTTAGCGCCCGGCACTCATCGACGAAGAACCAGTGGTCCTCGATCCGGCACATGGAGCGGCCGGATGGGTCGATGGCAACGGCGTCGATGATGCCAGCGATCCCGGATGTGACGTGAACGAGGAACATGCCCACCAATTGGGCCTCCATCTGTTCTGGCGGCGCGGGTAAAGCTCTGCCCCGCGCGCTGTTCTGTATCTATCGATGCCGTCAGGGTCCGCCCGCCAGCGAGCCGACAATGGCCATCACAAGCTCGTCGATGTCGATCGAACCGTGTGCCACAAGTTTCTCGCCGGTCTCTTCGATCCTGAGCTTGTCGGGCTGGACCTCGGCCTGGCGTTCCAGTTCGGCGATGAGCGCCTTGCGTACCTGTTCTTCGATCATGGGCGTGTCCTTTCTCAGATCGCGGGGACCCACTTCCAGAAAACGCCCTCCAGCCGCTCGGGGTAATATTTGAACTCGCACTCGAATTTGCGGCCATATGCCGTGGCTGCCTCAATCGCCTGGCTGCTGACCGGCTTCATGCCTGTTCCCGGAGCGAACCAATCTTCAAGAAGGTCGTCCGGAACATAGGCACCTATCCTCAGCGGAAGATGCCTGAGAACCTCATCCATTTCCTGTGGCACCATCTGTCCCTCCATTGATGCTGATTCAACGTGGAGCGATGGGCGGCGTTCCGGTTGCTTGTGCGTCTTGCAAGGACGGGTTCGGGAACCAAGTCAGCAGCCAGAGCGTAGGGGACGGAGTTCCGGGAGATCGAGCCATGAAAATCCATCTCGCAGCCGATATCGCTGATGCCGTGCTCGAAGCCCAAGAGAAGGGCGAAGCCGTCGACGTTCCGTCACGCGCACGCGAATTGCTGGCGCTGCATCCTGAAGCAACCGCCACGGTCGACGAAGTCGCCGATGTGTTGCGGATGGAGCTCTGTTTCCGGATTCCATCTGGCGGTGTGGCACCGGTAGTCCAAAGTTCATTGTGAAGTGCCGAGTCAGATCGGGGGAACTCTCCCTAAAGCGTCGCGTTGGCGGATGGGAGCCGGATTGGAGAGCTGTTGCCGATGACTCGCAAGGTAAAGATCGAACCTTACAAGGGACCTGCCGGCGGATGGGGGTCGCTCAAATCGGTCACACGCCATATGACGCGGCAACGCCTTTTGCCGGTTGCGGTGCCAGAACTCATGAAGCAGAACAAGCCCGACGGCTTTATGTGCGTGAGCTGTGCGTGGGCGAAACCCAACCCGCCGCACGCGGCGGAATTCTGCGAGAATGGCGCCAAGGCTACCTTTGCGGAGACCACCAAAAAGCGGACAACGCCGGAATTCTTCGAAAAGCATACCATTACCGAACTCAGGGCATGGCCGGATTTCGACCTCGAGGATGAGGGCCGGTTGACCCATCCCTTGCGCTACGACCCCGGCTCCAACCGCTATGTGCCGGTGAGCTGGGATGAGGCCTTCCGCGAGATCGGACGGGAGTTGGCGGCGATCAGGGCGCGCGATCCCGAGCGGGTCATATTTTATACCTCCGGGCGCGCATCGCTCGAAACCTCCTACATGTACCAGCTCTTTGCGCGGCTCTACGGCAACAACAACCTGCCCGACAGCTCCAATATGTGTCACGAGTCCACCTCTGTGGCACTGCCCGAAAGTATCGGCGTCTCGGTCGGCACCGTAACGCTCGAAGATTTCAGCCATACCGATGCGATCTTCTTTTTCGGGCAGAATGTGGGATCGAACAGCCCCCGCATGCTGCACCAACTCAAGGACGCAGTGGATCGCGGGGTGAGCATTGTCTCGTTCAACCCCCTCAAGGAGAGAGGCCTCGAGAGGTTCATCGACCCGCAGAATCCCGCGCAAATGCTGTCGCGCAAGCCGACGCGCATTTCGATCGTCTACAATCAGGTGAAGGCCGGCGGTGACATCGCGGCAATCGTGGGGATGTGCAAGACGGTCTTTTCGCTCGACGACCAGGCTAAAGGTCGTGGCGCACCGCGTGTGCTCGATCCCGGTTTCATCGCCGAGCACACGCATGGGTTCGACGAGTTCGAAGCCTTTGTGCGCGCGCAGTCCTGGGAGGAGATCGAGCGTGAATCGGGCCTGTCGCGGGAAGAGATCGAGGTTGCCGGACGCATCTATGCGACCGCGCCCAGGGTCATCGGCATCTATGGCATGGGCCTCACGCAGCACAAGCTGGGCGTCGAAACGGTTCAGATGCTGGTCAACCTCCTGCTGATGCGCGGCAACATGGGGATCCGCGGCGGCGGCATTCTGCCGGTGCGTGGTCATTCCAATGTGCAGGGCCAGCGCACGGTGGGCATCACCGAAAAGCCCGAATTGGCACCGCTGGATGTGCTGGCAAAACAGTATAATTTCGAGCCGCCACGCAAGAAGGGCTATGACACGGTCGAGTCCTGCAAAGCGATCATCGAAGGCAGGGCCGATGCTTTTGTGGGCCTGGGCGGCAATTTTCTGCGCGCGGTGCCTGAACGCGAATTGATGGAGGCCAGCTGGCCACGCATGCGGCTGACGGTCCAGATCGCCACCAAGCTCAATCGCAGCCATCTCTTTCCCGGCGAAGTCGGCTATCTGCTGCCCTGCCTTGGCCGCATCGAGATCGACCGGCAGAAATCGGGCGAGCAGATCGTCACCATGGAAGACAGCACGGCGATCTTCCATGCCTCGCGCGGTCATGCCGAACCGGCGAGCCAACATCTGCTCTCCGAGCCGAGGATCGTGGCTGAATTGGCGAAGGCAACTTTGTCGCCCAACCCAGCCATCGACTGGGACCGCTGGGTCGACAATTACGATACGATCCGCGACGACATGGAAAAGACCTGGCCGGACATGTTTGCTGACTTCAACCGGCGCAAATTCGAGCCCGGCGGGTTTGCGCGGCCTCTCCCGGCGCGCGAGCGGAAATGGAAGACAGAAACCGGCAAGGCCAATTTCATCATACCCAGCGCGCTTCACGCCAGTTTCGACACCGGCGAAAGCAATGCCGTCTTCCGGCTCATCACGCTGCGGAGCAACGACCAGTTCAACACGACGATCTATGGTTACAGGGATCGCTTCCGCGGGATATTCGGGACGCGCATGGTTGTCCTCGTCAATCCCAAGGACATCCAGCGGCTGCGAACCAAACCCGGCGACACCGTCACGCTCGAAACGGCCGCCGATGATGGCATCAAGCGCGTGATGAGCGGTTTCCGCGTTGTCTCCTACGAAATCCCGCAAGGCTGCATCGGCGCCTATTATCCCGAGTGCAATGCACTGATCCCGCTCTGGCAGCACGCCGAGCGGAGCCATGTCCCGGCCGCCAAATCGGTTCCGGTCTGGGTCAAGCCACAGCATCTGAAGACGGAAGGCTAGCTTCGGGCAGCAGTGGCTGCGTTCAGACCGCCCTGAGCTTGACTTGCGTTCTGCCCAGGCGCTCGCATTCTACCGCTGCTGTTATGTCTCCCGGACCGGTTGCGCGGAGCCAGAAGCCGGTCGATCCCCCCCGCAGTGGTACGAGCTGCGGGCCGATGCGCTCGGCAGGTCCGGCAACCTCTATCTTCACCGGTTCGAAGAGGAATGGCAGCTTGTTGCCGTAGCCGTCGAGCGCACGCACGATCAGGCGGACCGCGTCACCTTGCGCCCCGAGTTCAATCCGGTCGGCATCGAGTTCGAGGCGCTCGAACACCGGATCGGCCGCGAATTCCACCGTCTTTGCAAGCCTGCCCCCGATATAGCCTTCGATCACGCTAGCTTGCCAGGACTTGCCCCACTCGCCCAGCTCCTCGCTGGTAAAATGCGCCCGTTCTATCACCACTGGAGCGTGCGGAAGATGCGGGAATCGTTCGCGGTTCGGGGTGAAGCGCCGGGGCGGGTTGGCGCCATAGCGCAGGGTAACCTCGTCGCAATTGGTGAGCACGATCAGCGGCAAGACGCCCCCGATATTGCGTTCTCCGCGCGTCCAGAAGGTCACCGGCTTGAGGATCACCTCCTCGTCCGGCTCGCATTGGCTGGCATAGGCATAGGCGGCGAACTTCGGCTCGCGAAACATGTCCATTACGCCGTGATGGCAGATGCGGTCGCCGGAGCCGAAGTCCTTGTGGGTGTTGTAGTCGAAGGCGCACCAGCCGATGCAGCCAGCGACTTGCGGATCGCCATAGGCGGCGTTCAGCACCTCGAGATGGCGCAGCACGTGCTCTGCCTGCCGCTGCTCCTGATCGAAGGATTTGGTCGGGAACATATGGCCGTTATATTCGGTGACGAGATAGGGAACTGGCCGGTCGAGCCCCGTTGTCTCGGTTTGCGGGCGCAGCGGCGTGCGGGGCCGGTTGCCGCCCAGTTCCTCATTGCCGAGGATGAAGTCGTTCATCGTAAAGACGTCTTCGAGCATCTCGCTCTCGGTGATGTAGCGCACGCCGCCCGTCTGGCGGGTCGGGTCCAGTTCGCGCGCCAGCGCATTGGTGCGCGTATAAAAATCGTGGTCGTCCTGGCTTTCGTTTATCCTTACGCCCCAGAGGATGATGGAAGGGTGGTTCCAGTCCCGCTCGATCATGCGGCGCACATTGCTCACCGCTTCGTCTTTCCACGCCTCGCCGCCGATATGCTGCCAGCCAGGGATTTCCTCAAAGACAAGCAAGCCCAGTTCATCGCAGCGGTCGAGAAACCAGCGCGACTGCGGATAGTGTGACGTGCGCACTATGTTGAGCTTGAGCTCGCGCTTCAGGATTTCCGCATCCCGTTCCTGGACCGAGCGGCCCAGCGCGTAACCGGCATAGGGGAAACTCTGATGGCGGTTGAGGCCGCGGAGCTTGAGGTGTCTGCCATTGAGAAAGAAGCCCTCAGGCGTGAATTTGGCCTCACGAAATCCGAAGCGGGTGGACAGGTAATCCCGACCCCCGGGCGTTTCGAGAGCCAGCTCGAGCCTATAGAGAACCGGATTCTCGGTATCCCAAAGCTCCAGGCCTTCGAGATCGTTCAAGGCGAGTTCGACAGAGGCTCCGCGGACAGAGGTGCTGGTTGTTGCGAGCGCGTTCCCCAGGGGGTCACGCACGGTGGCGATGAGCGTACCGGAAACGGCCAAGTCCTGCGGATTGGTAAGCGTTGCCGCGACGCGCACCGATTTCCGTTCCGCCAGGGGCTCAGGTGTTTCGACCTTGCAGTTGGCGATAAAAACCGGCGCGGTAACCCGCAGCCAAACCTCGCGGTAGATGCCAGCATAGGTCAGATAATCGATCTGGCCACCGAAGGGCGGGATATCAGGGTTCTCGGTGCCGTCGATCGTGACGGTGAGGACATTCTCGCCGGGTCTGAGCCTACCGGTTAATCGGGCCTCGAAAGGTGTATAGCCGTCCCTGTGAGTGGCAATCTCATCACCATTGAGGCTGACGTGCGCGTCCGCCATTGCGCCGTCAAAGACGACCGACACCTCCTTGCCGGTCAATGACGGGTCGGCGGTGAAGCGCTTTTGATAGGTGAAGCGGCGCTGATAGACGGTTTCGTCGAAATAGGAATAGGGCAGTTCGACCGCCGAGTGCGGCAGGTGAACAGCCTCCTTGCCTTCGAACAACCACCCCGCATTGAAGTCCATCAGATTGCGCATGGAAGTCCTGTTGACAGTGCCCGGGCAGGAGGAGAAGACACTGGCGGACGCTACAAGGGCACAACGTCGGCCGTCAATCGCGTTGCTTTGTGCGTCTCTCCTCCTTTTTCGGGATAGCGTTAGGCGGCAGGGGCTGGGGCGCGGGCCAGGAGATCACGGAGTCTGCACTCCTCGTCAGTCATTGCCGTTGAACTTATCGCTCGGAATTCAGTCGCGGCCGAGAGCGCGCGTGCGGGCGCGTCCAGCAAACGGTCAGGACCCTGTAGCCGGAAAGAGACTGGCGACAGCGGGCCGAAAAGGAGCGCGCGCTCAAACTCGGACCAGTGGGCGCGTTCCGGCTCGACACCGGCATTCCCGGCGAAAAGCAGCGCCAAATCCTGCATGGCTACTGTCTGCGGGCCGTTCCGCCGCGCACGGCTTTGCGCCAGACGGTCCTCAACGGCCTTTCTGGAAAGCGACGGGGCCGCTCCGGACCAGGCATAGGCAAGCCAACGCGCCTGAAGTTCGAGCACCGGGAAAGCCGGCCCGACGAGGTCATAGAGGCCAACGAAGGCGAGACCGTCGAGGTTGGGGTGGAAGGTATGGTCGCAAAG
The DNA here is from genome assembly GCA_964429025.1 of uncultured Pelagibacterium sp. Lineage (GTDB taxonomy): Bacteria > Pseudomonadota > Alphaproteobacteria > Rhizobiales > Devosiaceae > Pelagibacterium. Next base: position 10,387 of record CAYSBF010000006.1, on the reverse strand, counting down.
GTCGATATGGGTTTCATCAAGGCCGAGGCAGACCGCGATGTCCTCTGACAGGAACGGCAGGGAAAGGCGGTATCCCGTGCCGAATAGGATGGCATCGAACTCCTTTGCAGTGCCGTCCGCAAAGCGAACGTTCGGCCCTCGATCCGCTGGCGCCATGGGCGAACCGCGATCCGGCCTTCTGCGACGAGCGGAAGGAAGTATTGCGCCTGGGTTATGCCGGCCGCAAAGATGTTCTCGTCCGGCCGCATGGCGCCAAATTGGTCGGGCGTTCCGGCTGCAGCAGTCACCTTTGCTTGCAGCCCTGCCGCCAGCGCCTCGGGCGGCAGGACTCCACCCATAAGGGCTGCTGCGCGGGTGAACATCACATGATCTGTCGGCACGCCCGCGATCAGCTTGGGCAGGATATAACGCTGGCGCCTGTAGGATGTCGTCACGCTGCGCGCGCCGGAAAGCGCCAGATCGGATGCGATCTCGAGCGCACTGATCGAACAGCCCGCGACGAGCACGTCCATGCCGCGGTAGACCGAGGCGCCGTCATAGTGAGCGGTGTGCGAGACGCCAAGCGCGCCCGTAAAGCCGTCCCGCCCGCGAACCTGGGGCAGGCTTGGCGCGGTATAGCGGCCTGTCGCAACCACCACGCGGGCGAAGCGCTCCCTGGAGACCTCGCCGTCGCGGCGCGAGGTGATGAGATAGCCGCCCTCCGCCTTTTCCAGCCGCTCGACGCGCGTGTTGAGGCGTATCCGTCCGCCGAGCCCGAACAGTTCTGCATAGGCTTCAAGATAGGCGAGCATCTCCTCCTGCCGCGGGTAGACAGGCGTGCCATCGGCGTGGGCAAGATCGGAAAAGGCCGTCATGATGCGGCTGGTATTGGTGCGCATGCCACGCCAGGTGGCGCTCATGGGTGCCGCGACATTCCACTGTCCGCCCAGCTGGGATGCTGCTTCAAAGAGTACGGGCTGGAAGCCATAAGAGGAAAGCCAGCGGGCGGTGGTGAGGCCGGCGGGACCGGCGCCGATTATGGCGACGGCTTTGGGGTGCATGTGCTGAACGGTCATGAGGTGAGCCCTGTTTGCTGTTGTGGCTCGCCGCTTACACCTCCCGCCCGCGCCGAGTTTCCTAAATCCTTCCTAAGCGGCGTCCCCAGCTTGCTAAAATATTGCTAAGCTCAGGCCAAGACGTTGGGGACCGGTGGTGCGGCTCGATCAGGATCTGACAGATTTCATGTCCAGCCCGGTGATGATCATCCTGGGCACGAGCAGCAATGCTTTGCAGCCGGATATCGGGAGGGCGATCGGCGCGTTGGTGAGGCCGGAGGAGGGCAAGATCGAACTCGTTCTTTCCGCCTGGCAGTGGCCGGACACCGTTTCCAATGTCAAATCCAATGGACGACTTTCGGTCACCTTTGCGAGGCCCTCAGACTATGTGTCCTATCAGGTGAAGGGGCGTGCCGAGGTGGTGCCGGCCACGAGTGAACATCTGGCGAGGGCAAAGGCCTATATTGATGCCATTGCGGCCGTACTGGGGGAACTTGGACTCGAGCGGGAGATTTCCGCGCCCTGGCGGGTTGACCGCGATCCGGTGGCGTTGCGACTTGCCGTCGAGAGTGTGTTCGTGCAAACCCCCGGCGCCAAAGCCGGTCAGATAGTGCAGGGCGGCCGATGACGATCCGGCTTCGCGATCTTGCCGCTTGCTTTGAGGGTGTCATTCCCTCGATCATCGCAACCGCTGCGCCCGACGGCACGCCGAACATCTCCTATCTCTCCCATGTGGAGGTGGTCGATGAAGAGCATGTGGCGCTCTCCAACCAGTTCTTTTCCAAGACGGCAACCAACGTTCGGGCCAACCCGGCTGCGGCCTTGCTGGTAGTCGATCCGCGCAATGGTGAGCAGTTTCGCCTCGACGTGCGGTTCGACCGATCGGTAGATGAGGGCGAGTTGTTCGAGCAGATGGCGGTCCAGCTTCAGGCGGCAAGCGCCCAGATAGGTATGGCCGACGTCATGCGGCTACGCGGGATCGACATCTACCGGGTCGTTGGAATCGGCCATGTGCGCTCTCTGCGAGGCGAGCCGGACCTGTCTGTCAGGGAAGGCCCACAACTTGCTGCAGCCGCAGCAATTGTCCGCCGCGTCTCCGAACAAGCCGAAATCGGTGGTGTCGTCGATGCGGTGCTCGATGGGCTGGGCGATGCCTTCGGCGTCGCCAACAGCATGGTGCTGCTGGCGAACCTGGACGGGGAGCGACTGGTTACCGTTGGAAGCCGTGGTTATGGGCATTCGGGCATCGGCGCGGAGGTGGCGATGTCCGATGGGGTGATCGGGGCAGCAGCAGCGGCGCACCGGCCGATCAGGATCAGCGACATGAGCCGCGTGCGCCGCTTCGGCACGGCCATCCGCAATTCCGCCGCCGAGGAAAGCCGCACCCGCACAATCCAATTGCCAGGGCTGCCGGACGCGATGAGCCAATTGGCGATACCGATGATTGCGCATGGCGTTCTGAGGGGCGTGTTGTTCGCAGAGAGTCCAAAACGCTTCGCCTTTACCCGAGAGGATCAGACCGCGCTTGGCATTGTTGCCGCGCAGACGGCTGCAGCGGTGGCGTTGGCTGAAAGTGAGTCAGGGGATAGCGCGTCGTCTCCCGATCCGGCGCTGGTGACCGTGCCGGAAGGGCGTCCGTTCCGGGTGATTCACCATCTCTATGACGACAGCGTCTTCATCGAAAACGAATACCTCATCAAGGGCGTAGCTGGCCGTCTGCTTGTTCACCTGCTGCGCTGTTACCTCAGCGAAGGGCGGACCGAGTTCAGCAATCGCGAAATCCGCCTTGCCGGCGATTTCCGCCTGCCTGATTACAAGGACAACCTCGAAACCAGGTTACTGCTCTTGCGGCGGCGTCTCGAGGACAAGGGCGCCCCCGTCCAGCTCAAACGGGTCGGGCGCGGCCGAATCCGTCTGGCGCTGGCGGGGCATCCGGTTCTGAATGAGGCCTAGCCTGCTACAGCATCTCGCGGTCGAGGTGGCGGATGTTCAGGTTGGCGCGGGAGAGTTGTGAGACGTCGTTAACGCCCATCAGTCTCATTCCGCGTTCGATCTCGGTCCGCATGTTGGCAAGGGCGCGCTCGACGCCTGGTTGTCCTGCCGCAGCGAGCGCGTATAGATAGTAGCGCCCGAGGCCGACCGCCTTGGCGCCCATCGAGAGCGCCTTGAGCACATGGGTGCCGCGCTGCACGCCGCCATCCATCATGACGTCGATCCTGTCGCCGACGGCATCCACCACCGCGCCCAATTGTTCGAATGCAGTGGCCGAGCCGTCGAGTTGGCGCCCGCCGTGGTTCGAGAGCACTATACCGGTGCAGCCTATCTCGGCGGCGCGCACGGCATCGTCCACCGACATCACGCCTTTAAGACAGAACTGACCGCCCCATTCGGCGACCATGGCCTCGACGTCGGCCCAGTTCATTGTGGGGTCGAGCATCTCGGTGAAATAGCGCGAGATGGACATGACGCCGCCGCCCATATCGACGTGGCTGTCGAGTTGGGGGAGCTTGAAGGGCTCATGGGTGACGTAATTTATTCCCCAGGCGGGTCGCAGGACGAACTGGGTAATCCCTGAAAAGTTGAGTCGGAACGGGATCGCAAAGCCGGTGCGCTTGTCGCGCTCCCTGTTGCCGCCCGTGATGGAGTCGACGGTCAACATCATGGCGTTGACGCCGGCCTGTTTGGCGCGGGCCATCATTTCGCGGTTCAGCCCGCGGTCCTTGTGGAAATAGAACTGGTAAACCTGCGGGCCGGGAGACAGAGCTCGTGCCTCCTCGAGACTGACCGTGCCGAGCGAGGACACGCCGAAAATCGTGCGGAACTTCGCGGCTGCCGAGGCGACGGCGCGTTCGCCGTTGTGGTGAAAAAGGCGCTGGAGAGCGGTAGGCGAACAATAGGCGGGCATCGCCAGTTTCTGCCCCAGCACCGTCACCGACATGTCGATTTCGGCTGCGCCGCGCAGGACATTGGGGACGAGGTCGACGCGCTCGAAGGCGGCGGTGTTTCGCCTGTGTGTTACTTCGTCGTCGGCGGCGCCGTCGATATAGTTGAAGATCGGGCCGGGGAGGCGCTGCCTGGCCATCCGCCGGAAGTCGTGGAAGTTGTGGCAATCCTTGAGGCGCATCTGGTTCACACCGGAAGGTTGAGCGTCAGGCGAGGAATGGCACGCGCGGCGCGACCTGGTCCAGCCCGATGTTCACTTGCGGCCAGGTTTTCCGATCGCTTGTTCACAAAAGCGCTTGCGGGAAATGGCCCGAGAGAACTGGAACTAGCTGACCGGAGTTGTGTCGGGGGCGGTATCGTTCTAAAAGCGAAACCAAGCGAAACACTACATCCGATAGAGCGAAAGGGGCTGGCGCGATGGAAATGCGTCACGAGGAAATCGTAAAGCTTGCGCGCCAGGAGGGGCGGGTGCTTGTCGATGCGCTCGCCACCCGCTTTTCGGTCAGCGTGCAGACGATCCGGAAGGACCTCAACGATCTCTGTGCCAAGGGCGTGTTGACGCGCATCCATGGTGGTGCGGTCTATCCCTCGGGAATTGAGAATGTGGAATATGAGGCGCGGCGCCAGATCGCTGCGGCGGAAAAGGCGGCGATGGGGCGCGCGGTCGCGGCGCTGATCCCCGACAACGCTTCTCTCTTTATCAATATCGGGACGACGACGGAGGCCGTGGGCCAGGCGCTCACCGGTCACAAGGGCTTGATGGTCATCACAAATAATATCAATGTTGCCAACAAGATGCGTGTGCACCGCGACTGTGAGGTCGTGATCGCGGGCGGCATCGTGCGCGGATCGGATGGCGGTATCGTGGGTGAGGCGGCCGTCGATTTCTTTCGCCAGTTCAAGGTGGACTATGCGGTTATCGGTGCCTCCGCTATCGACGCAGACGGGGCGCTGCTCGACTATGATTTTCGCGAGGTGAAGGTTGCCCAGGCGATCATTGCCAATGCGCGGCACGTGATCCTCGCTGCAGACGCGACCAAATTCGAGCGCACGGCTCCCGTGCGCATTGCCCATATGAGCCAGGTCCATACCTTCGTTACCGATCATTGCGCCAGCGAAGCAGTGAGGCGCATCTGCATCGAAAGCGGAGTGCGGCTGATCGAGTCTGCTGCCTAAGTGGTGCTTTCGTTCGTTCATGAAACAATAGCGTGGAATGGCGGTTGACACGCGGTATGGTTTCGTTACAACTTCGCATCGCTTTCGCATTCAATTAAAACAACCGGCGAAGGTGCGGGGAGGACTCGGTGAGCGAGGCGGTTTACGACATCTTCGTCGTTGGCGGCGGCATCAATGGTTGCGGGATAGCCCGCGACGCTGCCGGGCGCGGCTTCGATGTCTTTCTCGCTGAAATGAGCGACTTGGCCAGCGGCACGTCGTCGGGCTCCACCAAGCTCGTCCATGGCGGCCTGCGCTATCTCGAGTTCTTCGAGTTCCGGTTGGTGCGCGAGGCGCTGAGAGAGCGCGAGGTGCTCTGGGCGATGGCGCCCCACATCATCTGGCCGCTGCGCTTCATTCTCCCGCACCACAAAGGGCTGCGTCCGGCCTGGCTGTTGAGATTGGGGTTGTTCATCTACGACCATCTGGGCGGCAGAAAGCTGCTGCCAAAGACAGCGGCGCGCGACCTAAGGCAGGATCCGATCGGGCGCGTGCTGAAGCCCGGCTATGGCAAGGCCTTCGAGTATTCAGATTGCTGGGTAGACGATGCGCGCCTGGTCGTTCTCAACGCGCAGGACGCCGCATCGCGGGGCGCGGAGATCCACACCCATACGCGCGTCGTCTCCGCCCGGCGCGAGGCGGGCGTATGGGCCGTGACGGTCGCCGATGAGACCGGCGAGGCGCGGACTGTCAATGCACGGATGCTGGTCAATGCGGCAGGTCCGTGGGTGTCCCAGGTGCTCAGCGGGTCGATCGGCTCCAACGAGGCGCACAAGGTGCGGCTCGTCAAGGGAAGTCATATCATCGTTAACCGGCTCTATGACGACGAGCGCTGCTTTTTTTTCCAGAACAGCGATGGCCGCATCTTTTTTGCCATCCCCTATGAGAGCGATTTCACCCTGATCGGAACGACCGACGAGGATTTTGAGGGTGACCCGCAAGGGGTGGCGATTTCCGACAAGGAGATCGACTATCTTCTTGACGCGACCAGCGCCTATTTTGCACGCCCGGTCACGCGCGAGGATATCGTTTGGACCTATTCGGGCGTCCGCCCGCTCTATGACGATGGAGCATCCAAGGCCCAGGAGGCGACGCGCGACTATGTTCTCAAGCGCTCGGGCGGTGAGGGAGAAGCACCGCTGCTCAGCGTCATCGGGGGCAAGATCACGACCTATAGACGGCTGGCCGAAGCTGCTCTGGAGCATATCGAGGCGGTACTGGGCAAGCGCGGCGGAAACTGGACGGCAGGTTCACATCTGCCGGGCGGCGATTTCGGCCCAGGGGAGGCCGGTGCCCAGGTTGGCGCGCTCATGAAAGCCTATCCGTTTCTCGATGCGGCCCATGCAGCCGCGCTGGTTCGCCGCTATGGTACCCGTGCGCGCGCTATTCTGGGCGAGGCAAAGGCCTACGAGGATTTGGGCGAGCATTTCGGCGCCCGCCTTCACGCTAGCGAAGTCCGCTATCTCGTGGAGGAAGAATGGGCGCAAACGGCTGAGGACGTGCTCTGGAGGCGAACCAAGCTCGGTCTGCAGTCCGGCCAGATTGATCGTGACAAGCTCGAGAGTTTTATCGCTAATCTACGTGCGGAGGGCGCGGGCGAGGATAAGCGCGCCGGTACGGGAGGAGGAGTGAGCCATGCTCGAGCTTAGGAAAGTCTCCAAAGTCGTTGGGGCCGAGACCCATATTGATTCAGTCGATCTGACGCTTGAACGGGGTAGCCTGAATGTGCTTCTCGGTCCCACGCTTTCGGGCAAGACGACACTCATGCGCATCATGGCGGGACTGGACCGGCCAAGCTCGGGCAGCGTGTGGTTCGATGGTAAAGACGTGACGGGCGTTCCGCCGCAGAAGCGCGACGTCGCGATGGTGCACCAGCAGTTCATCAACTACCCCTCGATGAGTGTCTATGAGAACATCGCCTCCCCGCTCAGGCTCGCAGGCCAAGACAGGCAGACGATCGACAACAAGGTGCGCAAGGTGGCGGAGCTTTTAAAGCTCACGCCCATGCTGGACCGGTTGCCGCTCAATCTATCCGGCGGCCAGCAGCAGCGCACCGCGCTTGCCCGCGCTATCGCCAAAGATGCTGCAGTCGTGCTTCTCGACGAACCCCTGGCCAATCTCGACTACAAGCTGCGCGAGGAGCTGCGGACCGAACTGCCCAGGATCTTCGCGCAGTCCGGCTCAATTTTTGTCTATGCGACGACCGAACCGTCCGAAGCCCTTTTGCTGGGCGGGAACACGGCTACCCTGTCGCAGGGGCGCGTTACGCAATTCGGTCCGACGATCGAGGTTTTCCGCCACCCAAGGGACCTCCTGACGGCTCAAACCTTTTCAGATCCCCCGCTCAACACGGTCGCGCTGACAAAGAAGGGCAACAGCTTCCTCCTGAATGGTGGGGTTGATCTCCCGGTCCCGGATGGTGCCATCGGAGCACCTGACGGAGACTATACGATCGGGTTTCAGCCCCACCATCTGTCCCTTCAGGCTACGGGCCCCTCCGCGGTCGCCGTCCGCGCCAGGGTGACAATCACCGAGATCACCGGTTCGGAGAGCTTCGTTCATTTAACCTATGGGAGCCAGTCCTGGGTGATGCTGACGCCGGGCATCCACAATTTCGAACCGGGTGCAAGCGTCGAGGTCTATATCGATCCGCGCAACCTCATGGTTTTCGACCGTTTCGGTCATGCGGTCATCAGCCCGCCATTGGCGGCATAGGCCGGAGAGGGGAGGAGAACTCAATGGCCAAGATCGATCTCGCGCACATCAAGCACGCTTACCTGCCGCATCCGGTGAGGGAGGAGGATTTCGCACTCAAGGAAGTGGACCACAGCTGGGAAGATGGCGGAGCCTACGCCCTGCTCGGACCGTCCGGCTGCGGCAAGACCACGCTGCTCAACATCATCTCGGGGCTTTTGCAGCCCTCGCATGGCAGCATTCTTTTCGATGGGCAGGACGTGACCGGCCTTTCGACCCAGGAGCGCAACATTGCACAAGTCTTCCAGTTCCCGGTCGTCTATGACACCATGACCGTCTACGACAATCTGGCTTTCCCCTTGCGCAATCGCGGCGTTCCGGAAGCCGAGGTCGACAAGGCGGTTAAGACCATCCTCGAAATGATCGATCTGTCCGGCTGGTCAGGGCGGAAGGCCCGGGGTTTGACCGCCGATCAGAAGCAGAAGATTTCGCTCGGCCGCGGTCTCGTGCGATCCGACGTCAATGCAATCCTGTTCGATGAGCCGCTCACTGTCATCGACCCGCACATGAAGTGGGTTCTGCGCAGCCAGCTCAAACAGCTTCACCGCAAGTTTGGCTACACGATGGTCTATGTCACCCACGACCAGACCGAGGCGCTTACGTTCGCTGATACGGTCGTCGTGATGTATGAGGGCGAGATCGTCCAGATCGGTAAGCCCGACGAACTTTTCGAAAAGCCCAAGCACACTTTCGTCGGCTATTTCATTGGGTCGCCGGGCATGAACGTGATGCCGGCGACGCTCGACGGTGCCAGTGCGCGGGTGGGGTCGGCAAGCATAGCCCTGCCGGGGCGCGCCAATATCGGTGCGGGCAAGCTGATCGAGCTTGGTGTGCGCCCGGAGTTCGTGCGGGTGGGCAGCGAGGGCCTGCCGGTTACGATCCGCAAGGTCGAGGATATCGGCCGCCACAAGATCGTGCGCGCCGAACTTGAAGGCCGCGAGCTTGCCGCCATCGTCGATGAACACGGTGAAATTCCCGCCGATGCCAGGGTCAGCTTCGATCCGAGGGGGATCAATCTTTACGCCGATAGCTGGCGCGTGGAGCTGGGGGCGTAGTCATGGACAAGACCTGGAACAACAAGGCCTGGTTCTTCGTGTTGCCGGTGGTGCTGCTTGTCGGGTTTTCAGCGATCATCCCGCTGATGACCGTGGTAAATTATTCGGTTCAGGACACCTTCGGCAACAATGTGTTTTTCTGGTCTGGGCTGACATGGTTCGAGCAGGTGCTCAATTCGAGCCGCTTCCATGAAGCTCTGGTCCGCAATCTCGCCTTTTCCTTCACCGTCCTCGCGATCGAGATACCGCTGGGGATTTTCATCGCGCTCAACATGCCTCGCCGGGGAATCGGAGTGTCGATATGCCTTGTGCTCATGGCGCTGCCGCTCCTCATTCCGTGGAATGTGGTGGGAACGATCTGGCAGGTTTTCGGCCGCGTGGACATCGGCCTTCTGGGGCGCGCGCTCGCTGCGCTCGGGTTCAACTACAATTATGCGACCGATCCTTTCTCGGCCTGGGTTACGGTCATCGTAATGGATGTCTGGCACTGGACTTCGCTTGTCGTGCTGCTGTGCTATGCCGGCCTCGTCTCCATTCCCGACGCCTATTATCAGGCCGCCAAGATCGACGGCGCCTCCCGCTGGTCGGTGTTCCGCTACATCCAGTTGCCGAAAATGCGGCGCGTGTTGCTGATCGCCGTGCTGCTGCGGTTCATGGACAGTTTCATGATCTACACCGAGCCCTTCGTCGTGACCGGCGGCGGCCCGGGCTCGACCACCACCTTCCTTTCGATCGATCTGGTCAAGATGGCGATCGGCCAGTTCGACCTCGGGCCGGCTGCGGCAATGTCGATCATCTACTTCCTGATCATCCTGCTGCTGAGCTGGGTCTTCTATACCGTCATGACCAATTACGATGCGGGGAAGTGAGATGAGCCATTCCACGCAGACAAGCGACCTGAAGGCCAACGCAATGATGCGCTCGCAAGCGGCGGTGCCTCCGGAATCGCGCGCTCAGGACGGCTCCGCACTGTCGCGCCGGATGCGCAGGAGAGGCCAGAAGTCGAAATATTCTTGGCTTGTGCCCACGATCTACATCATCTTCCTGATGCTGCCGATCTACTGGCTGGTCAATATGAGCTTCAAGACCAACCAGGAAATCCTGGGCACCTTTTCACTATTCCCGCAGAACCCGACCCTGCGCAACTATATGGTGATCTTCACCGATCCGAGTTGGTATTCGGGCTATATCAACTCGATCATCTATGTCGTGCTCAACACGGTGATCTCGGTGACCGTGGCCTTGCCGGCAGCCTACGCGTTCTCGCGTTACCGCTTCCTAGGCGACAAGCACCTTTTCTTCTGGTTGCTGACCAACCGGATGGCGCCACCGGCCGTGTTCGCGTTGCCCTTCCTGCAGCTTTATTCTGCCTTCGGGCTTGTCGAC
>CAYSBF010000005.1:0-53036 GCA_964429025.1 uncultured Pelagibacterium sp. | reverse complement strand
GAGCGCCTGCATGGCATGCAGGAGGTCAGCGGTTCGATCCCGCTTGGCTCCACCATTTTTCTGTCTCACGCGCCGTACCGTTCGCCGCATGACGCGCTAAAGCCGCGCTATGCGGCTCTCTGGCGCTCCGAGGGGGCGCGCGAGGCACGCGCGGGCCGCCGTCGCGGCCTTGCTCTGGTTCGCTACGCTCGTCCTGCATTGATGGCACGCGCCGCCTGACCGCCGGAAAACCCCCTATTGCACCAGAACGGCGGCACGGCAGTCGAGACCATGGACCCTGACATCGGCCTGCCCGACCCCAATGCCAAGCGTTTCCAAGAGATTGACGAGGACGGTGTCGAGCGTCGCGCTCACGGGAGTGAGCAGGCCTGCGACCGTGCCGAGCACGCCGCCGAGCAGGCTTGCGCCGAGGCCAGTACCCAAGAGCTCCAGTTTCAAATCCAGATTGGCGACCAGCGAAGCGGTAAGGGAGGAAACAGGGCTTGCCGTCGTGACGGTCCGCACCGTGCCATTGGCGATATCGGCGTGGGTGAAATGGACGATCTGGGGATTGATCTGGGCCGACTGGATGTCGGCGCGCGCCGTGACGCGGGCAACGCCGGCAAGATCGACGATGGCGCTGCGCGAGGCGACCAGCGGGGCAGCCAAATCGTGAAAATCGGGCACATCGCCAACCAAGAGCCGCAGGACGCCTGGCCGTACCGCAATGCTCAATTGCGCCAGATCGGGGCGGCCCGCCGGGCAGGAAAGCGCAGCAAGCCGGGCCTCGGCGGGCGCAAGTTCGGCATAGACCGGCAGCCCGATGGCCAGCGCCCCGATGCCAAGCCCGCCATTGCCGAGGACGGATATGTCGATCCTGAGCCGCAGCTGGGCGGTGCGCACCACATGCCCGGTTTCGCCCAAGGTGAGCCAGGCGCCCTGGGGCGGCTCGCCCGCGACCAGTTGGACCGCAACCCCGGCTATGGCTGGTAGCCCCAGATCGAGCGCCAGCGCTGCCTGCCGCCCGCCATCGGCAAGGCGCGCCGCAGCCATCAGCATGTCGAGGGCGTTCAAGCCGGCCACCGCCCCCGCCTGGGGCGTTCCCACCGCGAGGCCTGAAAGACCGTCCGCAACGACAAGGCGCGCCATCCCAATGGAAATACTGTCATCGACAAGGCCGGCAAGATCGGTCATGAGCGCCACCGCCACGGGGTCGGCGCCGCCCGCAGCGCCAGCCAGGGCAAGCGCGATGTCGGAAAGCCGGACATTTGCGCCAAGCACCTCGCCATAGGTGCCCGCCGCAAGCCCTATGCGCCCGGCCAGGGCGTCGAGAAAGCCCAGGAGCTCGACATCGAGGCCGGCCAGCGCCCGGTAGTCGAGCAGGGACAAGGAAAGGTGTGTGCCGAGCAATTGCCCGAGCAGGGCATTCAAAAGCCCTGCATCGAGGCTGGCGAGGCGCGAACCGATGGAAAAGGCGGCACGTGGAGTGGCGCTGGCCAGCGCCCGTGCGCCAATATCGGGTTCGGGGGCGAAGAGCCGCGCAAAATGCAGCGTGCCGGGCCGGGCAAATCTCACCTCGACGGCATTGGGCGGGCTGGCGCCGGGGACAAATCGGGAATGAACGGCAAGCGTAGGCTCGGCCTCATAGCGGCCCGGGGTCACGACAAGCCTTTGCCCGGCAGGATCGGAGAGGTCTGCGAGGGGTATGGCCGGATCGAGGATCGAATGATCGACGAGCGTCCGATGGGCGAGCGCCAGTGCGTTGGCAGGATCGGCGGCGGCATGGATGGCGGCCAGATCGACACCGGCCTGAATCCGGCGCTTCTGGTGATAGAGCGAGGCTTCATCGACAATGAGCGCCGCCGCCGCCAAGAGCACCGGGAAGATGAGCGCCGCTGAAATGGCGATGTTGCCGCCAGCCGCCCGGCAGAAAGAAAGGATTGCCCGCAACAGGTGCAACATGGCTAGACCCCGCCCTTGCGGATGGTCGAGACATAGCGGATCGTCTGTCCCGGCAAGGGGAGGGGCGGATAGATGTTCCAGATCGGCAGGGCCGAGGCGTCGTAAGCGATCTCGACCAGATACTGGCTGGCGTCGGCAGGGCTGGGCGCTGCGGCAAATGTCAGCCGGTCGGGATCGATGAGCACATAGGTCCCGGCATTGCGGGTGATGAAATCCTCCACAAGGGCGCCGCGCTCATTGTCATCGAGCCCTGCCACCGCAACCCGGGCCGCATCGGCGGCCAGCTGCTGGACCGAGTGCGCCGCCCCGAAATAGATGCCATAAGCCAGCGCGCCGAGCACAAGGAGCAGGAAGACCGGCGTGACCAGGGCAAATTCGACGGCGGACGCACCCGCCTGATCGCTGAACCGGCTGGCAAATACGCCCTTTCTGGCTGCCATGGTTCCACCTCTCCATACGCAATACCTTCCAGACGAGGCGATGCGGGGCCAGCCTTGCATGGCAAAGCTTGTAAGAGGGCTTAGAGCCTCATGCGTAGAAGATCAGAGGCGGGAAACTACTTATGGAGCAGGATTTTCGCAGATCTTGCGCGCCCTCAGGACCGAGCGCGTCATGATGGCGACGTCGGTGCTCCAGAAAAGGCGTTCGAGCGCATTGGAGAGGAAATCCTCCCTGAGATTGACGAAAGCGCGCAACTCGATGCGCCGGTCCTCGGACCCGCCCATTTCCCGCCACTCCATCTGGTAGCCGGCGTGGATGGCGCCGTCGATGACAAAGCCGAAGGCGGATTTCACCTTCTCGTCCTCGACCGGATAATCGGCAGGAAAGGCGTAGGAGACGATCATGCGCTTGACATTGACCATCACATTCATCGTCTGTTCGAGGCCGAACCCCTTTATGCGGTAATTGCCGAAATTGGTGCCGCGGACAAAGCTGATCTCGGTGGTAACCCTCGTCATTTCCTCGAGCCGGGGCGCCCTGCCCGGAGAAAATTGAGGCGCATCATAGTCGATGGTGCGGAAGGCGCCGGGCAGTTCCTCGAGCAGGAACCTGTCGGTCTTGCCGCGCAGATCCTCAACGCTGGCCGAAAGCCGCGACATCAGGAGAACGACCAGAAAGCCCAAACCGGTGGCCGCGGTATTGGCGAGCGCGATCCCGGCGGCAACGAGGTTCTCCCGCCCCGAGGGGTGCGCCCAAAGCAGATAGGCGACAAGGGAGGCCGAGCACAAAAAGACAAAGGCGACGATAAGCGCGATGGCGATCTTTGCTGCCGGTGACAAATAGACGATCTGCTCGCGCATGGCGTAATCCCGCTCGCTTGGTGCTCGCGCCCGGCTTAGAGCGGGGCTTTGTGCTTGGCAAGCCTCAGCGCCGTGCGAGCAGGGGTTCGATATGATCCTCGAAAAGGCTTATGGCTGCGGCCGGATCGGGCGCGAATGTCCGCTCGGCCTCAAGCGAAAGCTCGAGAAAGCGGTCGATTCCGGCAAAGGCGCCCTCGTAGGGCGCGCGGAAATATCCGGTAGCCAGCCTTTCGCGCAGCAGGGTCTTGCTCGCGATCATGTTGGCGGCGACATCGGGCCCGTTCGACTGGGAGACCGGCATCTTGACGTAATCGTGGAGCGCGGTCCCGAAATGGAAGCAGGCCGGAATGTCGGCGAAAAGCCGCAGCAGAAAATCGAGATCGGCCATCCATATGAGCTGGGGGTCGAAGCGCGGGTCGGCGCGCTGCCGGTCATAGACCAGCATGGAATCGCCCGAGAAATTGGTGAATTTATAGTCCGACGGCGAGAGCAGCCCGTCCGGGCCCTCCCCCACGCGGCGCAGCAGCGTGCCGTCAGGCAGGGCGATGTTGAGCGCGCTCGAGGCCAGCCCGTGCTCGATGGCGGCGGGCATCATTTTTTCGAGCTTGTCGGGCGTGAAGCGATCGTCGGCGTCGAGCATGGCCGAAAAGCGGTAGCGCGAGGCTTCGATCCCGATATTGCGTGCTGGGGAGGCGCCGCCGCCCACCGCCCCGCTCCTTAAATGGACGATTCGCGGGTCAGAGAGACCTTCGCGGCCGAGCAGTGCTTCATAGTCGGCATCGTCATCGGCAACGATCACCAGTTCAAAGGCGTTGTAGGTCTGGGCCAGGACGGAACGGACGGCCCAGATGATTGTCATTTCCGCCCTGAAAGCGGGCATGACGATGGAGACGGGCTCGGGGGCTCTTGGCATGGATCGGGTGGCCTGGGTCACTTGAATGCAGAATGGAGGAACCCATATCATGTCCAAGCCGTCGTGGTGCTGAATTGTCGGGCCCGGCGGCAAGTTGCTTGGACATCAAGGACAAAGACCGCCCGTTATGTCTCGCGTTTCGCTGTTTTCCGCTCCGTTTCTGTTGGGCTTCGACACGTTCGAGGAGCGCTTCGACAGGCTTGCCAAGGCCGCGGAAGGCTATCCCCCCTACAATATCGAACGCAGTGCGTCCGATGAGGGCGGGGAGAGCTATTTCATCTCCATTGCCGTTGCCGGTTTCAACCGTAACGATCTGGAAGTGATTGCGGAGGATAATCAGCTCATCGTGCGGGGTCGGCAGACCGAGGATGGTGCGCGCCAGTACCTGCACCGCGGCATTGCCGCGCGACAGTTCCAGCGCACCTTTCTGCTTGCCGACGGCATGCGCGTCGAGGGTGCCGAACTCTCAAACGGCCTCCTCACAATAACGGTATACCGGCCGGTTACCAAACCCGTGGCCCGCCGGATCGACATCAGGTCGGTCGAGTAGAAAGGTATGCGTTATGAACAAGGCCAATGAAAAGCGTGCTCTGTCCGAGGCCCGGCCCGAGCATGCCGCAGAACCCCTCAAGATCCTCACCCCCGCCGAATTTGCGGCGCTGGGTGCCGGAGACATCGTCTTCTGGCGCCAGATGCCGGCGGGCGAGCTGGCGCGCTTTATCCCCCAGGCGGGTCTTGCCCCCACCAATCAGGTGCTCGAGCTTCTGATGAGCGCCGATGGCGCGCCGGTCCTGATCGCGGACAGCCGCGAGGCGATCCTTGACTGGATCGAGGGCCATGAGGTGCATCTGGCGACGGTGCACTGAGCTCGCCGCCCGGAGGGACCAAGGCTGAAACCCACCGGCCGCACCCCGGTCAGGTCAGCCCTCCGCCTTTTCCTGTTGTCTCCAAACGCCCATTTCCGTTGAGGCCGCGGCGCGCCTGCGGGCTCAGGCCGCGTTGATGGTCTCGAGCGGGGTGACGAGGATGTCGCGCATCTTGGCCTGGTCCTTGGTGGCGCGCAGCCGGTCGACCACCCCGTCGGCGCGCATGAGACGGGCGACCCGGCTCAACGCCTTGAGGTGATCGGCGCCCGAGCCTTCCGGGGCGAGGAGCATCATGACGAGGTCCACCGGCTGGTCGTCCACCGCGTCGAAATCGATCGGGTGCTCGAGCCGGGCGAATACGGCGGTGACACCGGGAAGGCCCCTGATCTTGCCATGGGGGATGGCGATGCCATTGCCCAGCCCGGTCGAGCCGAGCTGCTCACGGTTCAAAAGCGTCTCGAAAATCAGGGTCTGGTCCATGCCGACAAGCGCGGCGGCTTTTTCGGCCAGAAGCTGAAGGAGCTGGCGTTTGCTCGCGACCTTTGCGCAGGGAACGATCGCGTCCTGCGACACAATGTCAGCAAGTTCCATTTAAATAGCCTTCGGGTGTTGTGGTTGTGGGGGATTCATGGCTCTCGGGGTCAGTCTATCGCCGCAGTTTCGCGGGCCCTGGATAGTCCTGACGCGTGATCAATTGGAAGAGAGCGCTGGATCAATCCATCCAATGTTTCCGTCAGCGCGGCGGTAAACCACATTCATGCCACCATGTCCAGCGTGTCGGAACACGATTACGTCAGATTGGGTGAGGTCGAGTTCCATCACCGCTTCGCCCACGCTCATGGTCCTCAGGCTCTGCGTGGTCTCGGCGATGACGGGGGGCGCGGAATCCTCATCGATCTCCTCTTCGTCGGACGGCGCCGCGATCACATAGGCTGAATAGCCCGCATCGGTCCCGTTCGTGTGACGGCGGTGATTCTTGAGCTTGCGCTTATAGCGGCGCAGGCGCTTCTCGATATGTTCGGCCATGGTTTCATAGGCCGCCGTCGCATCATTGGCCGAGGCGCTGGCCTGGAGCATGACACCGGTGTCGAGATGAACGATGCAGTCGGCCCGGTAGCCGATGCCTTCGGGCTCAAGCGTCAAATGCCCGTCATAACCGCCGTCGAAATATTTCCCCACCACGGCGTCGAAATGGTCCACCGCCTTGCCGCGCAGCGCCTCGCCGACATCCATGTTCTTTCCAGATACTCGCAGGCTCATGGGGATACCTCCTGGTCTCGTTAGGACTGCCGAGCGGGCCGGGCCCCAATGACGACGCCCCTCCCGCGCGTACGGCTTCGGAGTCTAGACCCCTCTCTTGGCGCTTGCAATCGCTTCGGAGCGGGGCGCCCTACGCTGGTGGAAAACCGCGAGCCGGCCCTTGGGGTTCCGATGCTTGTATCGCGCCTTGCGGCTGACTATAAGGAGGGGGATTGAAAGGCAAAGGACCTCTTTTCGCGCCTTTATGACGAAAGCCGGAACCGCAGTGACCGAACCCTCCCGTGGCCCCTGCCTCATGGCCGTGCTTCGCATGGCCGGCCTCAGGCCCACCCGCCAGCGCCTCGCGCTCGCCGAGCTCCTGTTCGGGGGCGAGCATCGCCACGTCAATGCCGAGCAGCTTCATTGCGAGGCCGAAGCGGCGGGCGTGCAGGTTTCCCTGGCAACGATCTACAATTCGCTCCATCAGTTCCGCCAGGCCGGGCTGCTGCGCGAAATCCCAGTCGATGCCTCAAGGTCCTATTTCGATACCGACACGACCGATCACCACCATTTCTTCATCGAGGACGAGCAGCGGATCGTCGACATCCCTTCGAATTCGATCTCGATTTCGGGCCTGCCCGAAACGCCCGAGGGCATGACGGTCACCCATGTGGACGTGATCGTAAGGGTCAAAAAGACCGGGTGATCCGGCCTACCCCGTTCTTAATCGAAGACTTCGTCCGGATAGACGCCCCAGAGCGCGGACTGGTCCACAAAGCCTGAATAGGTCGTGCTGCGTCCATCGGCGCCCGTGTGGGCAAGGCGGATTTCGCAGGCCGTGCCCGTGCAGCGTCGGACCGAGACGATGAGGTTGGGGGTAAGCCAGGCGCGGACGGCAGCGCCCGAATCGGCGCCGGCGCGTAGCGCCACCTGGCCCTCGCTTGTCCAGGGCATGACGATCGCGGTGCGGCTGCCCGAGAGAAGGCTCTGGTGCAGCCAGCCCTCGGCGCCCTCGACATCCCTGATCTTGCGCCAGACGTCGAACTCCTGAACGATCTCCACGGGCACGCTGCCGCGCAGGAACACCCAGGCGACATCATAGCGGGTCCCGGGACCCACGCGCACATTGGTGCCGGAATTGCTGACCGAGGCGAATCGCGGCAGGGGCAGGCCGGTGGAGGGCCCGGTCGCGGTCTGGGTCTGCGCCATGACGGCGGGGCCCGCCAGCGGCACGATGGCAAGCGCAAGCATGAGGGCCAGGATCAGGCGCGCAATCTTATCGGAAACTTCCTGCACTCTTTTCACCGGTATCGCTTGATGCGGGCACGAGGGGGACGAAGCCGACGGGCAGGGCTTTCCTCGCGCACGCTTTTTTCCTATTGAGTAACCCAGCCGAATTAATGGTCGCTGAAAGGCAGGCGAGTTATGGCCGCAAATCTGGTGATCGTGTGACGCGCCCGCGGCCAAGGGTGCTGGTGACCCGGCGGTTGCCGGAGGTTGTGGAAGAGCGCATGGCGGCGCTTTTCGATACAAGGTTCAACCAAACCGATATCCCGCTCGAGCGCACCGAGCTCATCGCCCGGGCCCATGATTGCGACGTGCTCGTCTCCTCGATCACCGACCGGATCGATGCCGATCTCATTGCGAGCCTTCCCGCCTCGCTCCGCCTCATCGCCCAGTTCGGCAACGGGTTCGACAATATCAATGTCGAAGCGGCCCATCAGGCGGGGATAACGGTGACCAATACCCCCTCGGTGCTGACCGAGGATTCCGCCGACATGGCCATGGCCCTGATGCTCTCGGTGCCGCGCCGGCTGACCGAGGGGGCGCAGATCCTGCTCGAGGACGGCACCTGGCCGGGCTGGTCGCCCACATGGATGCTCGGGCACCGGCTGGGCGGCAAGGCGCTGGGCATTGTGGGGCTGGGCCGGATCGGGCTGGCGGTCGCCCGCCGCGCCAAGGCTTTCGGCCTGGCCATCCATTATTGCGGCCGCACCCGCAAGCCCCCACAGATCGAAGAGACGCTGGGAGCGGTGTGGTGGGATTCGATCGATGCCATGGTGGAGGCCGTCGACATCGTCTCGCTCCACACCCCCCATACGCGGGAAACCTATGGCCTGCTTTCCGCCGAAAGGCTGGCGCGGATGAAACCGGGCGCCTTTGTCGTCAACATCTCGCGGCCCGAACTGGTCGATGAGGACGCGCTCGCCCGTCTCGTCGCCTCGGGCCATCTTTCAGGGGCGGCGCTCGATGTTTTCGAGCACAAGCGGGGCGTCAATCCCAGGCTGGTGGAACTCGCCCGCGCCAACAAGGTGATCCTCACCCCCCATATGGGTTCGGCAACGCTGGAATCGCGCATCGAGATGGGCGAGACGGTGATCGTCAATATCCGCACATTTCTCGACGGGCATACCCCACCTCACCGCGTTCTGCCCGAGACGGGGTCTGCGATCTGAGGCATTGAACTCGGGTCCTGGGCCTAGAGATAGCCCGTCAGCTCCGGCGCCCGATCCTGCCTGTCGTGCAGGCCGTCTTCATAGACGATCGGTGCTGTAGCGAGGACCTCGTCGCTCACATCATCGAGCGTGGAAACATTAACGGCGTGGAACCAGCCCTCGAATGGGGGGAGTTCGAGATAGCCTCGCGAGAAGACCTGCGTGCCGCAGCGCGTGCAGAACATGTGATCGATATGACCCTCGGGCCATGAGGAAGGGTGCGCAGCGTAGTGGCCGAGCAGGTGTTCACCCGCGGTCACCTTTACCGAATCGCCATAGGCGAAAGCCTTGCGATAGCCCGTCTTGAAGCAATAGGTGCAATTGCACTTGCGGATGCCCTCGTCGAGGTCTATGGGCGCGGTAAAGTGGACGGCACCGCAATGGCACGAGCTGTGGTAGGTGGTTTTCATGATCTCCCCCCGGGCGTCCCCGACAGAAAGTCCAGCAATACGGGAGCAATGACCTCGGGATCCGGGCCGTGATCCTGGCCGGGGAGCGTGTGGCGGGAGGCGTTGGCCAGGGCCGCTGCGACAGCGTCCGCGCCAGGAGCCATGAAGGCAAAGCTCGCATCGCCATTGATCACGAGGACCGGCTGGGAAACGCCGCGCCAGCGGGCTTTCATGTCATCCTTGCTCGTTTCGGCGACGATGCGCATGTCGTGGGCGATGGTGGTGCCGACGGCAGCAAAGGCCGGCCAGGCGGGCGAGGCCTTGAAACCCTCGACCTGTTCGGGCGGCGTGCCGATCGACGTCATGAACGCCGACATGGCACCGGCGCCATCGCCCCGCGCTTTGAACCCTTCCATTTTTGCGACTTCGGCGAAAGCCTCTTCGCGCGGCTGATCGACATTGACGGGCGGTTCGTAACAGGCGACGCGGCTGACCTTTTCTGGCAGGGCAGCAGCCGCTTCGATGGCCAGCAAGGCGCCCGAGCTCATGCCGTAGAGCATGGCAGTATCGCCTTGGGCGTTTATGACGGCCTCGATGTCCTCGACCTCGCGCGCAATGGCATAGGGTTCGGTATTGCCGCTCTCGCCGCGGCCGCGGCGGTCATAGAGCAGAACGGTGAATTTTTGCGCGAGGATCGTGACAAGGCCCGGGGTCTCGTGGTCGAGGGCGCGATATTGGGTTGCCCCGGACACGAAGACGACCAGGGGGCCGGAGCCATGTGTTTCGTAGCCGATCGTTGTGCCGTCGGCGGAGGTGACTTGCGGCATGATTAGGCTCCCTGTGCTTGACTGGAAAGTTCGGCCTCGACCTTCTTGTGCTGGTCGTAGCCTTCACCCTCGGTGGCGAAATCTTCGAGCTCATAGAGCTGGCGGATCTCGAACCGGTCCTGTCCATGGGCGATTGGGCATTTGGCGACCCAGTCGATCGCCTCCTGGAGCGAGTTGCACTCCCAGATCCAGTAGCCTGCAATAACCTCCTTGATCTCGGCAAAGGGGCCATCGGTCACGATGGGGTTGCCGTCCCTGACCTGCACGCGGGCGCCGCGTGCGGTGGGCATCAGGCCCGCCCCGTCGCGCAGGATGCCCGCCTTCACCAGTTCCTCATTGTATTTGCCCATGGCCAGCAGCAGGCCCTCCTGGGGCTCGACGCCAGCCTCGGTCTCGGGGGAAGCCTTGATCATCACCATGAAACGCATTTTCGTCTCCCATTTCCGGTCCATGTGACTGTCCAATATGACCCAAGGACGCCTGCGCATCGAGGAGGCCGACATCGGGGCGGAAAAAACCTTGATGCCTTCATGGAAGACAAAAAACCCGGCGTCCCTTTCGGGGCGCCGGGCGCTTTTTTATCGGATGCGGTCCGGAAACGCCTATTCGGCGCTTTCTTCTTCCCTCGCCTTTTCCTTGCCGGTCTCCTGGTCGACGACCTTCATGGACAGGCGCACCTTGCCGCGTTCGTCAAAGCCCAGGAGCTTGACCCAGACCTTGTCGCCTTCCTTGACGACATCGGTGGTCTTGGCGACGCGCTGGTCGGCGAGTTGGGAGATGTGGACGAGGCCGTCGCGGGAGCCGAAGAAATTGACGAACGCGCCGAAATCGGCGGTCTTGACCACGGTGCCCTGATAGATCTCGCCCACTTCGGGCTCGTCGGTGATCGACTTGATCCACTTGATGGCCGCATCGATCTGCTTGCCGTCCGAGGAGGAGACCTTCACCGTGCCGTCGTCCTCGATATTGATCTTGGCGCCGGTCTTCTCGACGATCTCGCGGATCACCTTGCCGCCCGTGCCGATCACTTCGCGGATCTTGTCGGTCGGGATCTTGATGGTCTCGATGCGCGGAGCAAATTCGCCCACTTCCGAACGGGCCGTGTCGATGGCCTTGGCCATTTCGCCAAGGATGTGCTTGCGGCCGCGGCTGGCCTGCTCGAGGGCGATCTTCATGATCTCCTCGGTGATGCCGGCGATCTTGATGTCCATCTGCAGGCTGGTCACGCCATCGGCGGTGCCGGCCACCTTGAAGTCCATGTCGCCAAGGTGGTCTTCGTCACCCAGGATGTCGGAAAGGACGGCAAATTTGTCGCCTTCAAGGATCAGGCCCATGGCGATGCCGGCCACGGCCTTCTTCATCGGAACGCCCGCATCCATCAGCGCCAGCGAGGTGCCGCAGACGGTCGCCATGGAGGACGAGCCGTTGGATTCGGTGATCTCGGAAACCACGCGCAGGGTGTAGGGGAATTCCTCAGCCGAGGGGCGGACCGGATTGATGGCGCGCCAGGCGAGCTTGCCGTGGCCGATTTCGCGGCGGCCGGGCGAACCCATGCGGCCCGCTTCACCGACCGAATAGGGCGGGAAGTTGTAGTGGAGCAGGAAGTTCTGCTTGGTCGTGCCTTCGAGCGAATCGATGAACTGCTCGTCATCGGCGGTGCCCAGCGTTGCAACGACCAGCGCCTGGGTTTCACCGCGGGTAAAGAGCGCCGAGCCGTGGGTGCGGGGCAGCACGCCGACCTCGGCCTCGATCGGGCGCACCGTTTCGAGGTCGCGCCCGTCGATGCGGGTCTTGGTATCGAGAATGTTCCAGCGCACCACCTTGGCCTGCAGGGACTTGAAGACCGCGGCGACCTGTTCGGGCGCATATTTCGCCTCGCCTTCCTCGGGAAGGAAATGGGCCTTGACCTTGGCCTTGGCGGCGTCGACCGCGGCATATCGCGTCTGCTTGTCGGTGTTCTTGTAGGCCTCGCGCAGCTCGGTCTCGATAAAGGCGAGCATTTCGTTTTCGAGCGCGCTCATATCCTCGGGCTCGAACTCGCGCGGCTCCTTGGCGGCCAGTTCGGCAAGCTTGATGATCGCATCGATCACCTTCTGGCTCTGCTGGTGACCGAACATCACGGCGCCCAGCATCACCTCTTCGGAGAGCTCCTGGGCCTCGGATTCCACCATGAGCACCGCATCGGCGGTGCCGGCCATGATGAGGTCGAGCTTTGAGTCCGAACGCCGGTCGATGGGGGTGTTGAGCACATATTCGCCATCAATATAGCCCACGCGCGCCGCCCCGATCGGGCCCATGAAGGGGATGCCCGAAATGGTGAGCGCGGCGGAGGCGGCGACCATGGCCAGAACGTCAGGCTCGTTTTCCATGTCGTGCTGGAGCACGGTGACGATGACCTGGGTCTCGTTCTTGTAGCCGGCGGGGAAAAGCGGGCGGATCGGGCGGTCGATGAGGCGCGAGGTCAGCGTCTCGGCTTCGGTCGGGCGCCCTTCGCGCTTGAAATAACCGCCCGGAATCTTGCCGGCGGCGAAGTATTTTTCCTGGTAGTTGACCGTCAGGGGGAAGAAGTCGATGCCTGCCTTGGGTTCCTTGGCCGAGACGGCGGTGGCGAGAACGACCGTCTCGCCCAGCGTTGCAAGCACGGCGCCGTCTGCCTGACGGGCCATCTTGCCGGTTTCGAGCGTCAGGGGCTGTCCGCCCCAGTCGAGTTCAACCTTGTGGTGATCGAAATTGATAGCCATTGGCTTTTCGTCCTTTCGATGCGCTCCCGCATCGGCAACCGGTCTTTGCCGGCGCCGGACATCAAGGGGCGCATAAGGGGCCGAGCCACCCCACCGGACGGAACATGGACAAGATGGCGAGGGACTCCGGCTCGGGCTTTCGTCGAAGTCCCCGGCGATCCTGCCATGCCCCTCGGGGCGTCAGGGCCGGTTATGCCGGAGCCTGTCTCCGGCGCTGCCAGGCGCCCGGGCATCGTGCCCGAGGTGCCCATGAAACGAAGATGCGGGGCCGGTGATCCGGTCCCGCATCGAAATCTTGTCCTAGCGGCGGATGCCGAGCCGTTCAATCAGGCTCTGGTACCGCGCCTCGTCGCCGCGCTTGACATAGTCGAGCAGCGAGCGGCGGGTCGAAACGAGCTTTAAAAGACCGCGGCGGGAGTGGTTGTCCTTGGCGTGGGTCTTGAAGTGCTCGGTCAGATTGTTGATGCGTTCGGTGAGGATCGCAACCTGCACTTCCGGAGAACCGGTGTCGCCGGGCTTGGTTGCATAATCCTTGATGAGCGCAGCCTTACGCTCGGGCGTAATCGACATCGGACGTTCCTTTCATAAAAAGAGGAAAAGCCGCCATATCCGGGATGCCGTCCAGGTATGGCCATTAGGGCCGGGGTCAAGACCCCGCGCCGACGGGGCTTGCTATAGGGCAAATGTGGCAAAAAGAGAAGCCCATAATTGCCGGTCCCGGCCTTGCGGCTTCAGCCGTCCTCCTGTTCGGCGGTGTCGCCCGATGCCTGCTCGCGACCGGGATCGATCTCGGCGAGCGGAATCGAGAACACCCATTCGATCCCGTCCTCGTGCAGGATGCGCTCGACATCGGCCTTGAGCGCGCCCCCGACCATTGTCTGGAGCACGACGGTTCCAAAGCCCTTGCGGTCGCGGGGCGGGACGAAGCCGGGGACATATTCGCGCCAGGAAAGGTGCAGCCGTCCCCCGCCTGCCCGGTTCCAGTTGACGACCAGGCGCCCGTCGGGAACCGAAAAGGCGCCATATTTGGCGGCATTGGTGGAAAGCTCATGGGCCGCCATGCCCAGGACCTGGGCCGACTGGACATTCAAGAGGATATTGGGACCCGTCTTGACCACACGGGCCGGGTCTTCGGGGCGGAACGGGTCGAGCTGGGCGCGGAACAGCTCGCGCAGCCCGATCCCCTGCGTCCCGTGGGCGAGCAGCAGGTCGGTCGAGCGCGCGAGACCGTATATTCGGTGCTGGAAGTTCTCGACGAACTGCTCGACCGATTCCGCCCCCTGTGCGGTCTGTTTGGCCATGGCGGAAATGACGGTGAGCTGGTTTTTCGAGCGGTGCGCCAGCTCGCGCATCAGGAAGCGCACCTCGGTCTCGGCCGCCCGGCGCGACTTGGCGGCCTCGGCCAGCGCTTGGGAGACCTGGGCAAGCTCGAGAACGGGGTAGCGGGTGGGCGTGATATCGACGCCTGAGCCGAGCCTTTTTGCCTCGCGCGCCAGTCCGCGCACCGAGCGGGCAATGCGCCGGGCGAGAATGAAGACCGCAATCGCGGCAATGGCGGTCAGGGCCCCCGCACCGGCCAGAAGCCAGAGAAGCGAAGAGCGCAGCGGCGCCTGCACCACCCAGACCGGCGCCCAGGCGACCACATACCAGCCCGTAAGGATCGAGCGCTGGGTGATGGTCTGATAGGCCTGCCCGTCAAGCACCCGCTCGCGCCATCGCATCGACGTGCCCGCGCCTTCGCGCAGCGGCAGAAACAACGGTTCTCCGATGATTGCGGCGTCCTGTGAGGCCGCTATGACCCTGTTGGTCCCATCGACCAGAGCGACATGCCAACCCTCGGGAAGCTCTCTTGTCAAAAGCGCGGAGGAAAGACCGGCGGCGTTCTGGGTCAGGATGACGGCCTGGTCATCTTCGGGCGGCTCACGCCGCAGCATGACGTTAAAGACATACTGGCCGGCGGTCGCGCCCCAGAAGAGGTTGGAGACAAGCGCATCGGGGGTCGCAAAGACCCGTCTACCCGATTCGGGATCCGACATAGGGCCGAGCGGCTCGCCGAATCCGACCCGCGTGTTCATGAGCTGGTTGAGCCCTGAATCGATGACGATGAGGTGTGCCCCGGTTCCGGCCAGCGCCGCCTGCGCATGGGCGTGGAAAAGGCCAAGATTTCCGTCGAGCAGGGCCTGGGCGCGGGCGAGCACGCGGAGCGCCGTGATCATGCCGGTGATTTCCCGCTCGACCGCCTGAACGACAGAACGGGTGGTCGCGACGGTAAAGGTCTCGACGATCTCTTCCTGCGCCACATTGTGGCGCTGGAGCAGAACGGCGGCCAGCCCCAGCATGGGCAGCACGACGACCGCGACAAGCACGATAAGATAGACCAGAACGGGCCATGAGCGCCGCGAACGGGCAGGCCCGGCCGGTCCTGGCGCCTCGTGCGCCGCGGCTGTTTCAGCTTTCGGTGCGTTCATTGCTGATTGTTGCCCCGCCCGCCGCCCGGTCCTCTTGTCAAAGAGGTAACCCGCCAATCGGCCCCGGTAAAGCCCGCAGCGTTCGAGCCATTCAGGATTTGATTGAATCAAATCCTTGGCTCTAACTCATTATTTTGTCGCGCGTCCGAACCGCAAAACCGTTTCCATCCCCGGTCAAGCCGGGGGCATGCTTTTTCTGGAAGGGCGTTAGCGCGCGGGCAGGATGACCCGGCGTGGCTTGAACTGGCCCTTTTCGACCACACCCACGGCCACCGCCTCGCCCCTGCAGCTGGCCCATGCCTCATCGAGCGAAACCGGCGCATCGCGGCCGGTGAGGAGCACCGGATTGCCCAGCCTGACGGTGGCGGCCTGGCGGTCGTCGATCCGGATTTCGGGCAGATCGAACAGCCCGGCGGCAACCGGCAGGAGCAGGGCATCGCGCGCAGTCTCCTGGGCGGCTTCGATTTCCTCGAGGGTAACCGCCATCTCGTCGGAAAATTCCCCCACCCGCGCCCGGTGTAGCGCGCCGACATGGCCTTTGGTGCCAAGGGCCTGGGCAATATCGCGGGCCAGCGCACGGACATAGGTGCCCTTGGCGCAGGTGACCGAGAGGCGGGATTTGTACTCGTCATGGGAGAGGATTTCGATCGAATCGATCTCGACCTCGCGCGGCGGCATGTCGAGCTTTTCGCCCGCCCGCGCCAGATCATAGGCCCGCTCGCCGCCGATGCGGATGGCCGAAAAGGCGGGCGGGATCTGGGTGATGAGTCCGGAAAAATCGGGCAGAACGCTTTCGAGCGCCGCCCTGTCGGGCCGGGTGTCCGAGGTCGCGATCACCTCGCCCTCCATGTCGTCGGTCGAGGTCTGGGCGCCCCAGACGATATCGAATTCATAGACCTTGGTGCCGTCCTGAACGAAGGGGACCGTCTTTGTCGCCTCCCCGAAGGCAATGGGCAGGATGCCGGTGGCGAGCGGATCGAGCGTTCCGGCATGCCCCGCCTTTCTGGCGCCGAACAGCCAGCGCAGCTTGCCCACCGCCTCGGTCGAGGACATGTCGTAAGGCTTTGAAAAAACAAGCCAGCCGGAGAGGTCGCGCTTCTGGCGCTTTTGCTTGGTCTCGCTCAAAACCGGTCTTTCCTAATTGTCTTCGTCATCGCCCCGTTCGAGATCGCGCCTCACGCGATCAGAACGCAGCAGCGCATCGATCCGCCCATATTCATCGAAGGTCGTGTCGACGAAAAAGCGGAATTCGGGCGCGTATTTGAGGTCGAGGGCAGGCGTCACCCGCCCGCGGATGAACCGGGCATGAGCGTTGAGCGCCTCGACGACCTCCTCGGCGTGCTCGCCGCCAAGGGGCATGACATAGACATTGGCCAGCCGCAGATCGGGCGTCATGCGCACTTCGGGCACGGTGACCGTCACTGTTTCGAGCAGGGGGTCGAGGATCTCGCCGCGCTGGAGGAGCGCTGCGATCTCGTGGCGCACGCGTTCGCCGACGCGCAGCATGCGCTGGGAGGGTGCCGATGTCTTTGCCTTTTTCGCCATGGGCGCGAGATAAGCCTCTCTTTGGTTGCCGTCAACGTCCGCGCTCGGCGGCAAGGATCGCGGCAAGCCCCTCGCGGTAGCTTGGATAGTGCAGCCGGTAGTCCAATGCATCCTTGACCCTGGTGTTCCGCACCCGCCGGTTGCCCGCATAAAAGGACCGGGCCATGGGCGAGAGCTCGGCAGACGCAAAATCGATCTCAGGCGGCGGGGTGACGCCCAGCAGGGCGGCCGCATGCGTAATGACATCCTGGGGCGGGGCCGGCTCGTCATCGGCGAGATTGAAAATGCCCGGCAGGCGTTTTTGTGCGGCGCGTGCAGTGATCTCGCCGATGTCTGAAACGTGGATCCGGTTAAAGACCTGGCCCGGCTTGACGATCCGGTGCGCCACTCCATTGCGCAATTTGTCGAATGGCGAGCGGCCGGGGCCATAAATACCGGCAAGTCTCAGAATGGCGAGCGGGGTCCCCCTGGCCTGCGCCAGCGCCCTCCAGCCGTTTTCGGCCTCCAGGCGCCAGGCGATGCGGGGATTGAGCGCCTGGACCGGCCAGGTCTCGTCGATCCAGGCGCCGTTGGCGTCGCCGTAAACGCCGATGGTCGAATAATAGCCAAGCCATTGGAGGTTTTGGGCCCGCTCGATGTGCGGGGCGGCCGCGTTCAGCACCGCATCACCTGTCTCGCCGGGGGCGATCGAGACGAGAATGTGCGTTGCGGCCTCGATGGCCGTCTCAAGATCATGATCGATCCGGCCATCGAAGATATGGGCCGTGACTCCGCGCTTTTCGAGCTCCCTTACCCTTTCGGAATCGCGGCTCGTGCCGGCGAGCCCGGCCTGTGGGTCTAGGCGACCGACCGCCTCGATGGCGGCGAGCCCGGAAAAACCCGCGCCAAGAACCAGAAAATTCATGCCAGCCATTCCGCCCTTACCTCCGGATCGGCCTCGCCTGCGAGCGCTGCAGGTTTTTCGGCCTCGGCGCGCACGGGGTCGAGCTTTTTGAGTGCCCAGACGGCCATGCCGCGGATCAGCGGCTCGGAATGGGCGGTAAATCCCAGAATACGGGGCACGTGCCCGGTATCTGCGCTGTTGCCGGCCGCCACCAGGGCGTTGCGCATCATCCGCACCCAGCCCAGACGCCGCACGGGCGTGCCGGAAAAGAGCACCCGGAAACCGGGATCGTCGAGCGCAAGCAGATCGGCAAGCGAAAGCCCGGCCAGTTCCTGGCGCGCCTTGAGCCTCGTGTCCCGCGCCTGTGAGGCGAACTTGTTCCAGGGGCAGACGGCAAGGCAATCGTCGCAGCCAAAGACCCGGTTGCCCATGGGCTCGCGCATCTCACGCGGGATCTGGCCCTTATGCTCGACCGAATAATAGGCAAGGCACTTGCGGGCATCGAGCTGGAAGGGGGCGGGAAAGGCATTGGTGGGACAGATATCGAGGCAGCGCGTGCAGCGCCCGCAATTTTCACCATGCGCCGCGCTGGCCGGCAATTGGGCGCTGGTAAAGATCGCGCCCAGAAACAGCCAGGAGCCGAATTCGCGCGAGACCAGAACGGTATGCTTGCCCTGCCAGCCAAGCCCGGCCGCCTCGGCGAGCGGCTTTTCCATCACCGGCGCGGTGTCGACGAACACCTTGACCGCAGCGCCCGCCCGGCGCGCGAGGAGCCCCGCGAGCTCCTTGATCCTGCCCTTTACGACATCGTGGTAGTCGCGCATCTGGGCATAGGCCGAGATATTGGCGAGGGATTTGTCGGCAAGCCGCTCCATGGGATCGGTCCGGGGGCCGTAATTGATGCCCACCATGATGACCGATCTCACCTCGGGCCAGAGATTTTGGGGGCTGGACCGGCGCTCGGCGGTTTCTTCCATCCAGCCCATGCCCCCATGCCAGCCGCGCGCAAGCGCGGTCTGAAGCTTTCGGGGGAGATCGGGGCGGGCCGAAGCCGGCGCGATGCCGAAGGCATCAAAACCAAGCGCCCGTGCCCGCGCGCGAAGCTCATCGACCAGTCCGGCTTCGGCTGCGCTCAAAAATCGAGATCCGCGTATGCGGGCGCGGCTGGCATGCCCACGATCCGGTCCGCGAGAAGCGGGCGAAAGGCGGGACGGGATTTGATGCGCGCATACCAGTCCTTGGCCTCGCCAGCCTTGGACCAGTCGAGATCGCCCATATAGTCGAGAACGGAAAAATGCGCCGCGAGCGCGAAATCGGCGATGGTCATCACGTCACCGGCAAGCCAGCGGCGCGTGGCGAGAAGCCAGGAGAAATAGGCGAGATGCTCGCCCAGATTGGCCTTGGCGATGCGCAGGACGGCCGGATCGGGCGCGCCCGAGCGCAGATCGCGCTTTATGAGCTTTTCCTCGAGCAGATAGAAGGTCACCTCCGAATGGAGCTTGAGCAGCACCCATTCGACCAGCCGCCAGGTTTCGGCGCACTGGCCTGGATGTTCGGGCACGAGCGGCTCGACGTGATTCTCGGGCCCGAAATTGGCCTCGACATGGGCAATGCCGGCCAGAACGCCCACGATGGGCGCAAAGGGCTCATCGAGCATCACGGGCACCGAGGCGGCCGGGTTGATGTCGAGGAAGTCGGGATCCCGGCGCCAGGGCGCAGTGTCGATCAGTTCGACATCGACGCCATATTCGGCCAGCATCAGCCGGATGATGCGCGAATTGGGGTCGAGCTTGTGGTGCAATAGCTGTGGCATGGGCAGCGCGGTCGCTCACAAAATGATGATCGGGTAATACCCCCGATTAGCTGCCGGTCATGCCGTTCAATCAAGGTCTTTTTGTGCCCGGACCCATGGTTTGACGCCAATCGGGCATTGTCGGTTAAGCGCCTGTTAACGCTGCCGGCCCTGCTTGCGAAACCTTACGCCTCGATCTGGCGGTCGAACTCGCCATGCTTGCGGAAGCGCCAGAGATAGGTGGGGATCACCGCATCGATCGCCGTGGGAGCGACGCCCAGCGCGCCCAGCGTACGCTTTTGCCTGATCGCCTCGTTGGAAACGATGTTGTCGATCCCGAGCTGGACGACCTGGTCGGGGGTCAGGAGCGGGCGCGGCAGCAGCGAAAAGAAGGACGCCTTGAGCCTGGCAAGTCCTGCCGGAACGGGCACAAGCAGGCGGTTGCGCAGCGTC
Organism: uncultured Pelagibacterium sp.; assembly: GCA_964429025.1. Lineage (GTDB taxonomy): Bacteria > Pseudomonadota > Alphaproteobacteria > Rhizobiales > Devosiaceae > Pelagibacterium. Next base: position 33,183 of record CAYSBF010000005.1, on the reverse strand, counting down.
TCGCGGTTCGCGCGTTCGACGATCTGGCGCATGGTGACGATTTCAGGCCCGCCAAGCTCATAGACCCTGCCGGGCTTGCCCAGGCCATCGACGAGATTGGCGATGGCATCGGCGACGTCGCCGACATAGGCGGGCTGGAACCGCGTCTTGCCGTGAATGACCGGCAGCACCGGAGAAATGCGGGCCAGCATCCCGAAAAGGTTGAACAGCCGGTCGTCCGGGCCGAAAATGAGCGAGGGCCGGGTAATGATGGCATCGGGGAAAGCCTTGAGCACCGCAGCTTCGCCCCTCGCCTTGGAGCGCGCATAGGCGGAAGGGGAACTTTCATCCGCGCCCAGAGCCGACATATGGACCAGACGCGCAGCCCCCACCGCCCTTGCCGCCTCGGCGACGGCCCTTGCGCCCTCGGTCTGGACGGGCTCGAAGCGCTGCTTGCCCTTTTCGACCTGGATGCCGACAAGATTGACGATGGCCCAGGAGCCGCGCGCGGCGGCGAGAACCGAATCGGGATAGCGCAGGTTTGCCTGGACAGGCTGGACATAGCCGGGAAAGCCGTACATGCGCACATGGCCGGCAAGGTCGGGGCGCCGGACGGCGACGCGCACGCGATATCCGCGCCGGGCGAGTTCCTGAACCAGTTGGGTCCCGACAAATCCCGATCCGCCAAAGACCGTGACGAGTTTGCCCGTATCGTCCATGTCGCTGGTGCCCCGCTCGCTGTATTTGGTTTGGCGTCCGCGCCAAGTGCCTTGCGGGGCTTTTAGCCCCCGGCGCAGCCCGTTTCAATCGCTTTGATGCCGCATCGGCCATGAGACGGCCCGGTCCTCGCGAAATCGCGCGGCACCCCAAGCGGTGCATTGACAAAGCCCCGGGGCCGCTCTAGTGAGTTGCGCCGTTGCCCAGATGGCGGAATTGGTAGACGCGCCAGCTTCAGGTGCTGGTTCCCGTATGGGAGTGGAAGTTCGAGTCTTCTTCTGGGCACCATCCTTCTTTCCCGAACATGATCGAACGCTTTTCGCCCCTGCCCGTCTAGAGCCGGTCAGGATTTGATTGAATCAAATCCTTAGCTCTGGCTCTCTGTTTGGTTGCGTGTCCGAACGCAAAACCGTTTCCATCCCCGGTCATGCCGGGGACATGCTTTTGCTGGACACGCTCTAGCAAAGGGGGTTTGGGTGTGGCATCAAGCCCGGTGACCATCCTTCCCGTCATGGAGAGCGACCAGAACCATGAGCGTGCGGCTGCACAAGGGCGACCTGCCCGACCTTTCCCGCTATGGCCGGCAGGTGGCCATCGACACCGAGACGATGGGCCTCAATCCCAGCCGCGACCGGCTGTGCCTCGTGCAGCTTTCTCCCGGCGATGGCACGGCCGATATCGTCCAGATCGCACCCGGCCAGACCGAGGCGCCCAATCTCAAGGCGCTTCTGGCCGACACTTCGGTCACCAAGCTCTTCCATTTCGCCCGCTTCGACATGGCGGTGCTCTATGCGACCTTCGGGGTGATGCCCGAGCCGGTCTATTGCACCAAGATCGCCTCCAAGCTCGTGCGCACCTATACCGACCGGCACGGGCTCAAGGACCTCGCGCGCGAGCTGTTGGGGGTCGATATGAGCAAGCAGCAGCAGAGCTCGGACTGGGGCGCGGAGACGCTGAGCCAGGCCCAGCTCGATTACGCGGCCTCGGACGTTCTTTACCTTCACGACATGCGCCGGCATCTCGACCGCATGCTTTCACGCGAGAACCGCGCGGATATGGCGAGCGCGTGTTTTGCGTTTCTGCCCATGCGGGCGCGGCTCGATCTTGCCGGATGGCCCGATATCGACATCTTCGCCCATAGCTGAGCCACGCCCATGAGCGCCGCGAGCCCGGAAATCCGCCACGCGATCTATGCCCGCCTAGCGCGGCATAACCGGCGCATCGGGATCCTGCGCGTTCTGGTTCCGGCCATCGCGCTGGCGGTGCTCTCGGTCCCGGTCCTGCAGGTCGGGCTTTCAATGGTCGCCGAATCGCTGCCCGTTGCCGGGGTGAGGCTCAACAATGACACGCTGGTGATCGACGCGCCGCGGTTCGATGGCCGCACCGCGACCGGAACGGTCTACAGAATGACCGCAGAGCGCGCGGAAAGCCGCATCGGCGATCTCGATGTGGCCGACCTTTACGCGCTCAGGATCGATCTCGCCGGGAACGCGGGCTATACCGCGCGCATTGATTTCTCCACAGCGCAATGGACGATGAGCGAGGAGCGGCTGGTTTCCAACGAGGACGTGCTGGTGGTCGATTCGACCGGGGCAGAGGGGCTGCTTGCCGGTGTCGAGGTGGATTGGCCCAGCCAGATGATCACGAGCGAGGGGCCGGTGACCTTCACCTTCGAGAACGGCAACAGGCTCGACGCAGCGACAATGGTGCATGATATGGGGGCGGCGTATTGGCGGTTCGGCAAAGCGCGGCTTCAGATGACACCGGCGCCCGATGCCGGTGAACAACGCGATCCCTTTGCCGAGGAGCCCGGCCAATGAGACTTGTCCCGCTCGTTCTTGCGCTGCTTTTCGCCTCACCGGCCATGGCGCAGTCGGCCGCCGACCCCTCGGGTTTTGGCGGGCTTTCGACCCAGGCCGGCGAACAGGTCAACATCACGGCCGACGAACTCGAAATCATCGAGGACGAAAACACCGCGCTTTTCACCGGCAATGTCGTCCTCATCCAGGGGACGATGGAAATGCGCGCGCCGCGGGTGCTGGCCATCTATGGCGAGGGCGGGGCGAGCGATCTTGAAAACTTCACCGCCTCGGGCGGCCGCATTCACATGATCTTTGACGGACAGACGGCCGAGAGCGACGAGGCCTTTTACGATTTTTCATCGCGCACGCTCACGCTCACGGGCAATGTCGTTGTCGTCAATCAATCCGGGACGGTCGAGAGCGCGCGGCTCGTCATCGATACGCGCGCGGGCACCTCGTCCTTCTCCTCGGGCGAATCGGGCGGGCGGGTGACCGGCGTCTTTACCCCGGGCGGCGGATGACCGAACGCTCCCGCCGGATCGACCAGACCGGCTGGCTCGTCGCGCACGGGCTGGCCAAGAGCTTCAAGAAACGTGTCGTTGTTCGCGACGTCTCGGTCGCGGTGCGGCGCGGGGAGGCCGTGGGGCTTTTGGGCCCCAATGGCGCGGGCAAGACCACGGTCTTTACCATGATCATGGGGCTCGTCCCGCCCGACAGGGGCGAGGTACTTCTCGACGGGTTGCCGATCACCCATCTCCCGCTCTATCAGCGCGGGCGGCTGGGGATCGGCTATCTGCCCCAGGAGGCCTCGATCTTTCGCGGGCTTTCGGTCAGGGACAATGTTCTGGCCGTGCTCGAGGGCCATGTCAGGGACAAGAAGGAGCGTCATGCCCGGCTCGACGCCCTGCTCGAGGAATTCTCGGTCTCCCATCTGCGCGACGCGGATGCGCTGGCGCTTTCGGGGGGCGAGCGGCGGCGGGTGGAAATCGCCCGCGCCCTTGCCGCCGATCCCAAATTCATGCTGCTCGACGAGCCCTTTGCCGGGGTCGACCCGATCGCGGTTGCCGATATACAGGGGCTGGTCAAGCAGTTGACCCAGCGCGGGATCGGGGTGCTCATCACCGACCACCAGGTGCGCGAGACCTTCCGGCTGGTGGACCGGGCCTATCTCATCCATGGCGGCAAGGTGATGATCCAGGGACGGCCCGAAACCATCATGGCGGACCCCGATGCAAGGCGGGTCTATCTGGGCGAGAGTTTTACGCTCTGACCCCGGCGCCCCGCGACCTGGCCCCGATTTTTGTTACACCGGCGTCTGGCATGAAACTTGTATGCCGAATGCAAATCTCCTAGTGTCGCCTTCGCGTACGGGGCCTTTGTAGGCGCCCGGTTTGTCTCAGGCAGTGGGAATTTGATCGATATGGCGCTAGCGCCGCGGCTCGATGTCCGGCAGACCCAGACGCTGACGCTCACCCCGCAGCTCATGGCGTCGATCCGTCTTTTGCAATTGAGCCACCTCGAGCTCAGCGCCTTTGTCGATGCCGAGCTTTTGCGCAATCCCCTGCTCGAGCGCGAGGATGGCGGGGAGAGCGATACCCCGCTCGAGCGCGAGCGGGCCGCCGAGATCGACCCCTATAGCGATGTCGTCGATCAGGGCACGCATCTGCAGAGCGCTGTCTCGATCGCGGACAGTTTCGATACCGATGTCGCCAATGTCTTTCCCGAGCAGACGGGACAGGATTCGCTTTCCCAATCGAGCAGCTGGCCCGAGGGCAAGGGCAGTTTTACAGGGCTCGATGCGCCCGATATCGACCAATATGTCTCAAGCCGGCCAAGCCTTGCCGACCACCTTGCCGAGCAGGTTGCGCTGATCCTCAAGGACCCCGCCGAGCGGCTGATCGCCCGCAATCTCATCGACAATCTCGACGAGCGCGGCTATCTCGCCACCGGCTGCGAGCAGATCGCCGCGCAGCTCGGCGCCAGTGTCGAAATGGTCGAAGCGGTGCTCGAAAAGGTGCAGGGATGCGATCCTGCCGGGGTCTTCGCCCGCGACCTGGCCGAATGCCTTGCGATCCAGCTTCGGGAAAAGAACCGGCTCGACCCGATGATGGCGGCGCTGCTCGCCCGTCTCGATCTCATCGCCAGCCACGACCTTGCCGGCCTCGCCAAGGCGATCGGCGCGGACCGGGAAGATATCGCCGACATGCTTTCAGAGCTGCGCGCACTCGACCCCAAGCCCGGCCGCGTCTTTGACGGAGCGCCCGTGCAGGCGGTGGTTCCCGATGTCTTTGTCCGGCGCGGACCCGGCGGGGAATGGCAGGTCGAGGTCAATTCCGAGGTGCTGCCGCGCGTTCTGGTCAACCGCACCTATTATGCCTCGGTCGCCAAAAGGACGCGCGATGCGGCGGAAAAGAGCTTTCTCGTCGATTGCCTCAATACGGCGAACTGGCTCACCAAGAGCCTCGACCAGCGCGCCCAGACCATTCTCAAGGTGGCGACCGAGATCGTCAAGCAGCAGGACGCCTTTCTCAATCACGGCATCGCCTTTCTGCGCCCCATGACGCTCAAGACGGTGGCCGCAGCAATCGAAATGCATGAATCGACCGTCTCACGGGTCACCGCGAACAAATATATCGCCACCCCGCGCGGGCTGTTCGAAATGAAATATTTCTTCACCACCGCGCTCAGTTCGGCGAGCGGGGGCGAGGATCATTCGGCAGAGGCCGTGCGCCATCGCATCCGCCAGCTGATCGAGGCCGAACGGCCAGAGGCGATCCTTTCGGACGACACGATCGCCGAAATCTTGAAAAAGGAACAGGGGATCGACGTGGCGCGCCGCACGGTCGCCAAATATCGCGAGGGCATGAACATTCCCTCCTCGGTCATCCGGCGCCGCCAGAAGAAGGCGCAGATGGCATGACGCCAAAAGGTCTATTGACCCTTTCGGGCAATGCCCTCTACACAGGTTTACTTTTGCAAAGGGGAGCCTATGGCGGATCGTGCCCATTCCTATGACTACGAAGAGCTTCTGGCCTGCGGGCGAGGCGAGCTGTTCGGACCGGGCAACGCGCAGCTTCCCCTGCCCCCGATGCTGATGTTCGACCGCATCACGCGGATCGACGATGATGGCGGCGCTTTCCAGCGCGGGCAGGTGCGCGCCGAGCTCGATGTCACGCCCGATCTGTGGTTCTTCCAGTGCCATTTCCATGGCGATCCGGTGATGCCGGGATGCCTGGGGCTCGATGCGCTCTGGCAGATGACGGGATTTTATCTCGGCTGGACGGGATCGCCGGGCCGGGGCCGTGCATTGGGTGGCGAGATCAAGTTCCGCGGCCAGGTGACCGAGAATGTCAAATGCGTCGAATATGGCATCGACATCAAGCGCGTGATGCGCTCGAAGCTGACGCTCGGGATCGCCGATGGCTGGCTCAAGGTCGATGGCAGGCTCATTTATGAGGCAAGCGATCTCAGGGTCGGCCTTTTTACCGACACGAGCACGTTCTAGTTGTTTGCCCATCCGGGGGCGTTTATCCGGGGTCCAGTGAAGGCGAATACCAAGAGGCGGATATGAAGCGTGTTGTGGTGACCGGGATGGGGATCGTGTCCTCGATCGGGAACAACATCGGAGAGGTTCTCGATAGCCTCAAGGCTGCGCGGCCCGGAATTTCCCGCGCCGAGGATTATGCCGAATACGGCTTTCGCTGCCAAGTGCATGGCGCGCCGAGCCTTGATCCCTTTTCGGTGCTCGAGCGGCGCACGACGCGCTTCATGGCCAAGGGCGCGGCCTGGAACTATATCGCCATGGCCGAGGCCATCGCCATGGCCGGGCTCGAGGAAAAGGACATCAAGAACCCGCGTACCGGGATCGTGATGGGGTCGGGCGGGCCCTCGACCCGCGCAGTGGTCGAAGCCGCCGACATCACCCGCACAAACAAGAGCCCCAAGCGCATCGGGCCGCTGGCCGTGCCCAAAGCGATGAGTTCGACCGCTTCGGCGACGCTGGCTACCGCCTATGGGATATTGGGCGTCAACTATTCCATTTCCTCGGCCTGCGCGACCTCCAAGCACTGCATCGGCAATGCCTATGAGCAGATCCAGCTCGGCAAGCAGGACATCGTCTTTGCCGGGGGGCACGAGGATCTCGACTGGTCGATGTCGAACCTTTTCGATGCCATGGGCGCGATGAGCTCGAATTTCAACGACACGCCGCAGAAGGCCTCGCGCGCCTATGACAAGAACCGCGACGGCTTCGTGATTGCGGGCGGCGCGGGCGTTCTGGTGCTCGAAGAGCTCGAACACGCCAGGGCGCGCGGCGCGACCATCCTGGGCGAGATCGTGGGCTATGGGGCCACTTCGGACGGCTATGACATGGTTGCTCCCTCGGGCGAGGGCGCGGTGCGTTGCATGAAGCTCGCGCTCGAAACGGTCAGGGAAAAGGTCGACTACATCAACCCCCATGCGACCTCGACCCCGGTGGGCGACCGCAAGGAAATCGAGGCATTGCGGGAAGTCTTCGGCACCGAAGACAAATGCCCGCCGATTTCGGCCACCAAGTCGCTGACCTGCCATTCGCTTGGGGCGACCGGCGTCCAGGAGTGCATCTATTCGCTCCTGATGATGCAGCACCGCTTCATCTGCGAGAGCGCCAATATCGAAACGCTCGATCCCGAATTCGAGGACATGCCGATCCTGCGCCAGCGCCGCGATGACGTGGACCTCGGCATCGTGCTCTCGAACAGCTTCGGGTTCGGCGGCACCAACGCAACGCTGGTCTTCCGCAATCCGGCTTTGATCTAGACCCGGCCATAGCGCATCAGGGTGGTCTCCCCGCTGCGCGCGGAATAGACAAGAAGCTTTCCGACAAGCGGGGTGCCATAGCCCGCGATGAGCTTGAGCGCCTCATTGGCCATCATGGCCCCGACAATGCCCGGCAGCACGTTGAGGACGCCCGCAATCTCGCAGGGCGGGCTCTCTTGAGGCGAAGGCGCCTGGGGATAAAGGTCGGCAAAGCGGGGATTGCCGTCCCTATAGGGCATCAAGGTCGTGAGCGCACCGTCGAACTGGCCGAGGGCACCGGTGACCAGAGGGATTTCTGCCGCTTGGCACGCCTCGGCCACCGCCCGCTTTGCAGCGAAACTGTCCGTGCCCTCAGCAACGAGATCATAGCTGCCGATGAGAGCGGCGGCATTGGCGGCATCGATTGCGACAGGGTGGCGGGTGATCTCGACATGGGGATTGGTCGCGGCGGCAAAGCGGGCCGCGCTCTCTGTCTTTGGCAGGCCCTTATCGGCATCGCGATGGAGGAACTGGCGCTGCAGGTTCGAGACCGAAACCACATCGGGATCGGCGATCCCCAGCCTTCCGACGCCTGCGGCGGCTAGATAGGCGATGACCGGGCTGCCGAGCCCGCCCGCGCCAATGACCAGCACGCTCGCCGCCTTGATCCTTTGCTGACCGGAGCCGCCGATCCCCTTGAGGACGAGATGGCGGGCATAGCGGGCGCTTTCCTCAGCGCTGAGCGTCATGTCCCGCTCAGCGCTGGCCGACGGGCAGGGCGATGAAACGCCGGTCGGGGCCTTCAAAGCCATGCGACCAGACCGAAAGCACCGCCACTGCCGAGGCGTTGTCATAGGCCTCGAAGGGCAGGAAGACGCCATAGAATTTATAGGTGATGACGCAATTGCGCGAGGCGGGAACGCGCGTGTCGCGATGGATTTCCCTCGTTTCGCCACCGGTTTCGCCAAAAAGCGCATAGCCCATCGGGCCGCCCTCGAAAAGCTCGCAATCCATCGATGAGGGGGCCTTGAAGATCTCAAGGCGCAGGGCGTGCTCTTCACCGGTTTCGGCAAGCCCCCAGCGCGGAATGCCATAGGCAAGGCTGAGCCCGTCATCTCCGAGCTCCCCATCACCCCTCAGGGCAATAGGAATTGCGGGGCGGGAAATGCCATGCCCATTGAGCGCCTCGCCCGCCTGGGCGAAAGCCTCCTGCCGGGCGGCCGAGAGCGCGGCGCCATCGTCATCGATACGCGCGCGCACCGGCGTGCCGCCCACGAAACGGTCGGTGTCGAGATCGATGAGGAAGATATCGGAAAAGGGAAAGCCCGAGCCGTCCTGGATGCCGAACTGCTCGAAGGCGAAATAGCGCCCATCGTCCGAATAGCCGAGCGCGTTGAACTGGGCGCGGTCGGCGCCCTCAGCCGTGACCGGCGCCAGGGCGAGCCCGATGCTAACCGCCAACCCCAGTAGACCCGAAACCGCCTTTTCCACGCGCTGTCTCCCCGAGCTGTTCGACTTCGATGATCTCGCTTTGTGCCACTGCGGCGATCACCATCTGGGCGATACGGTCCCCGCGCCTTATGGCGAAGGCCTGGGCCCCGTGATTGATGAGGATCACCTTCACCTCGCCGCGGTAATCCGCATCGATGGTGCCGGGTGCATTGAGCACTGTAACGCCGAATTTGGCCGAAAGGCCAGAGCGGGGGCGGATCTGCGCCTCATAGCCTTCGGGCAGCGCCAGCGCAAAGCCGCAGGGCACGAGCCCATAACAGCCCGGCGCCAGGATCAGCTCCTCGCCTTCGGCAAGGGCGGCGCAGAGGTCATAGCCCGCCGCGCCCGCCGTTTTCCGCATCGGCAGGGGCAGGCCCCTGCCATGGGTGAGCCAGGACAGCTCGACCGCAGCCCTATTTCTGGACGATTGCATAGGCCTCTTCGGGCAGGTCCAGTTCGCCGGTCAGAAGATCGGTAAAGAGAATGGTAAAGCTTGCCGAGTGGCCGTCTGCGGAAAGCTCCATATTGGTGTCGAGGATCCGGCCGCCCGACACCTTGAGCGTGATCGCGTTGCCTTCGAACATCTGGGCCATCATGGCCATCATTTCGGGGTCCTCGCCGGCGCCAAGGCCTTCACCGACCTCATCGGAAATATCGCTGAGCGGGAAGCTGACGCGGACCTGGCCGCCCCCGATCGCCTCGATCATAGGGGCTTCGCCGTCCTCGCCGAGGTTCATCTCGGCGAACGGACCGGTCTCGGTCACGATGCATGAGACGGTCTCGGCGGTCTCGACCAGTTCGCCCTCTTCGCAGAAGCTCTCCTCGCCCTCGACCTCCTGGGCGGCGACCATGGCATAGATGTCGGAGGCCATGGTGGTGGTCATTGTACCCTTGGCCTCGGTCTGGCTCAATATCTCGACCTCCATGGAAATATCCATACAGGCGGCAAGCGAGAGCGTCAGCGCGGCGGCGCCGGTGAGCCTTGCTAGGTTTGGAAACAACATCGGTATGCCTCTCATCCTCGAATGCGTCCGCCACCCCCATAGCGGCGTCCCCGCAATTGCGGGCACTCTCGCTGCAATCGGGGCCGAAGGCAAGCGGGGCAGGTCAAATTGGCGCGGCAAGCGTTAGCGAGAGGTTAGGCGCTTCGCGATCCTTTGGGCCAGCCGATCGGCCACCGCCCGCTTTGACAGCGCGCCCCAATCCTCCTCCCCCTCATCGGAAAGAAAGAGGATCGCGGTCTCCTCGCCGCCGAAAACCCCTGTTTGGGGGCTGACATCGTTGGCAAGCAGCCAGTCGCAGCCCTTTTTGGCCCGTTTGGTCCTCGCGCGCTCCAAAAGATCGCCGGTTTCGGCGGCGAACCCCACAACGAGGGAAGGGCGCTCGTTGTGGGGAAGCGCGGCGACCGATTTGAGGATGTCGGGATTGGGGGCAAATTCGAGCTCGGGCGGGGTGCCGCGACTGTCCTTTTTCATCTTCTCGCCGGCCGGGTTGAGCACGCGCCAATCGGCGACCGCAGCGCAAAAGACCGCCGCATCCGCCGGCAGGGCGTCTTGCACCGCCTGTTCCATTTCAATGGCGGTCACGACCGGAACGATCGTGCAGCCTCTGGGGCTGGCCACCTCGGCCGGGCCGGTAATGAAGGTAACCTCTGCGCCCAGATTTGCCAGCGCCTCGGCAATGGCCGTGCCCTGCTTGCCCGAGGAGGCATTGGAGATGTAGCGCACCGGGTCGATGGGCTCGCGGGTCGGCCCGGAGGTGACGAGGATACTTTTTCCGGCGAGCGGGCCGGGTGCCGCCTGCGCCGAAAAATAATCCCTGATGGCGGCAAGGATCGCTGCGGGCTCGGCGAGCCGTCCGGGGCCGAATTCGCCGCAGGCCATTTCGCCCTCATCGGGGCCGACAAATCTGATGCCATCGGCTTTGAGCCGGGCGAGATTGCGCCGGGTGGAGGCCGCCTGCCACATCCTGACATTCATGGCGGGGGCGGCAAGGATATCGGTGTCGGTCGCAAGAAGGCAGGTCGAGGCGAGATCGTCGGCCAGTCCATTGGCCATCTTGGCGAGAAGATTGGCCGTGGCCGGGGCGATGACGATGAGATCGGCCGAACGCGAAAGTTCGATATGGCCTATTTCGGACTCTCGGGTGAGATCGAACAGCTCGGTCAGCGCCGGCCGGCCCGAAATGGCCGAGGCGGTGAGCGGGGAGACAAAGTGCATGGCGCTTTCGGTAAGAATCGCCTGCACCGTGCCGCCATCCTTCTGGATCAGGCGGATCAACTCGATCGCCTTATAGGCGGCGATCCCGCCAGAAATGATCAAGAGGATGTGCTTTCCAGCCAGCATGGGTTCACCCGAACAGCCGGGCGATCAACAGGGCGCCGGCAAGGACAAGAACAATGAGAGCACCCCATCTGAGCGCAAGGCGCAAGGGGTCGCGCTCCTGCCGGCGGTTCTGCTCGGCCTCGAAATTGGCAAGGACACGCTCGGCGCGCGCCGCAATGGCAGGAAGGCGGCGGACGGCGCCGAGCAGTTCCCTGCCCTCGTCCAGAACGATCTCGGCCCTGCCCAGCGGCCCGACAGCGCGGCGCACCCATTCGGAAACGACCGGTTCGGCCGCTTCCCACATGTTGAACTGGGGATCGAGCAGGCGCGCCGTCCCCTCGACGAGAACCATGTTCTTTTGCAAAAGCACCAGTTCGGGACGAGCGTCCATGTCGAAGAGCTCGGTGACGTCGAGCAATTGCCCGAGAACCCTTGCCATGGAAATCTCGTCGGCGGCGCGGCCGACCAGCGGCTCCCCGATCGCGCGCAGCGCCTGGGCAAAATCCTCGACCGAATGGGCCTCGGGCACATAGCCGATCTCGATGTGAAGCTCTGCGATGCGCCGGTAATTGCGGGTGATGAAGCCATAAAGGATTTCGGCAAGAAAGCGCTGCTCGCGCTTGCCGATCCGGCCGGTGATGCCGAAATCGACGGCCACGATGTCGCCGGTCGCAGGATCGGCAAAGAGATTGCCCGGATGCATGTCGGCGTGGAAAAAGCCGTCCCTTATGGCGTGGCGCAGGAAGTTCCTGACCAGGGAACGGGCCAGTTCGACCCGGGAAAGCCCCGCCGCCTCGATCCGTGCCGTCTCGCGCACGGGTATGGCCTCGATCCAGCTGGTCGTCAGCACCGAGCGCGCCGTCTGCCCCCAATGTACGGCAGGGACGGCAAAGCCTTTATCCTCCTTGACGTTCTCGGCCATTTCAGAAATGGCCGAGGCTTCCATGCGCAGATCCATTTCCAGCGCGGCGGAGCGGGCGAGGGTGTCGACGATATATTGGCCGCGAAAGCGCTTTGCGCCGGGCAGGACGCGCTCGGCGGCGCGGGCAAGGGCATAGAGCCCGTCGAGATCGCGCCTGAAGCGCGCTTGGATGCCGGGGCGCAGGAGCTTTACCGCGACCGTTTCGCGCGCACCATCGGGGTGAACCAGCGTTGCCCTGTGGACCTGCGCGATCGAGGCCGCGGCAACCGGGGGGGAGATATCTATCAGCGCCTCGGCCTTTTCGCCCAGCGCCTCCCTGAGCAGGCCCGGTACGAGCGCGGGATCGAAGGGCGGCATGGCGTCCTGGAGCCTGGCGAGGTCGTCGGCAACGCTTGCCCCCACGATGTCGCGGCGGGTTGCGAGCAACTGGCCGAGCTTGACATAGGTGGGCCCGAGGCGGTTGAGGGCGTTGGCGAGCCGGGCCACGCGCCCGGTCTTGCGCACATCGCGCTTTTCGATGATCCGCGCCAGCGCCACCAGCGCCTTGGCCGAAGGAGGAATGGGCTGGCCTTCGGCGAGCGAAAAGGCCCCTTCGCGCGCCAGAACGAAGCCGGCCCGGAGCAGCCGGAAATAGGTGCCAAGCCCCATGCTAGAGTTTCCACGCCCCGTGCAGTGCGGCGATATTGCCCGAGAGCGGGGTGTGCGTAACGCGGCTGAATCCGGCCTCTGCAATCATTGCGGAAAAAATATCGGGCTTTGGGAAGTTCCGGATCGAGTCGACCAGATATTGATAGGGATCGGCATCCCCGGTGACGAGCTTGCCCATGGGCGGGATCACATGGTCGGAAAACAGCGCATAGAGCGTGTCGAGCCCGGGCACCGCAACGCTCGAAAATTCGAGCACCAGCAGCCGCCCCCCGCGTACCAGCACGCGATGCGCCTCGCTGAGCGCTTTTTCAATCCGCGGCACGTTGCGGATGCCGAATGCGATCGTATAGGCCTCGAAGCTTTTATCGGGAAAGGGAAGTGCCTCGGCATTGGCCTCGACGAATTGGGCCCTTGAGGGATAGCGCCAGGCCTTCGCGCGCTCGGCGCCCACCGCGAGCATGTCCTTGTTGATATCGGCGACCGTCACCCGGGCAAAGCCGTGGCTGGCATCAAGGATGCGCATGGCGATATCGCCTGTTCCGCCGGCCATGTCGAGCACGCGATAGGGGCGCGAGCCCTGGCGGGGCGGGGCGAGGCGGGCGACCATGCGGTCCTTCCAGAGCCGGTGCACGCCCCCGCTCATCAGGTCGTTCATCAGATCATAGCGCGTGGCGACCTTGAAAAAGACATCATTGACCAGCCCCTGCTTTTGCTCGAGCGGCACGGTGCGGGCGCCAAAATGGGTTGTGCTCTCGGCCTCTTGCATCTTGCGTGTCTCTTGCTGGTGGCTCTCACTGCGGGTTATGACCCCCGTGGCCACCATAAAGCAAGCTGCAAGGCGAGAGAATGGCGGCCTGCGCCAGAGCCTGGAATGGTTTAAGGATTTAAAAGATGCCCGAACTGCCGGAAGTGGAAACGGTCAGGCGCGGGCTCGAGCCCTTTCTTGCCGGCGCGAACATAAAGGAAGTGACGCTCCATCGCGAGAATCTGCGCTTTTCCTTTCCGGCCGGCTTTGCCACAGCGCTTGAAAACCGGCGCATAGAGACGCTGTCGCGGCGCGCCAAATATCTGCTCTTTACCCTTTCTGACGGGGTGGTGTGGCTGACCCATCTGGGAATGACCGGGGCCTATCTGATCGAGGAGCGGCTGCCCCCCGAACCCTCCCGGATCAGCCCGGGGGATGAAAGCGGGGGGCATGTCCATCTTTCCGCCCGGATCGAGCATCCCGATCACGGGCCTCTGCGCCTTTCCTACGCCGATCCGCGGCGTTTCGGCTTCATGGGGCTCTATGGGCCGGGAGCGGCGAACCCCTTTCTCGATACGCTCGGTCCCGAACCGCTCGGCAACGCGCTCAATGGGCCAATGCTCGCGGCTGTGTTCAGGGGCCGGAAAGGCCCGGTCAAATCGCTGCTGCTCGACCAGCGGATCATTGCGGGACTGGGCAATATCTATGTCTGCGAGGCGTTGCACCGGGCCTCCATCCTGCCAACCCGTACAGGGGGCAGCCTCGTTCTTTCCGATGGGGGCGCCAGCCCCGAGCTCGTTGCGCTGGTCGTGGCGATCCGGCAGGTGCTCGAAGAGGCGCTTGCCGCAGGCGGGTCGACCCTGCGCGATTTCCGCGCTTCGGACGGAAAGCCGGGCTATTTCCAGCACAGTTTTGCCGTTTACGGGCGTGAGGGCGAAGCCTGCCTCAAACCCGGCTGCGGCGGGCGCGTGGTTCGCATCGTGCAATCGGGCCGATCGAGCTTTTTCTGCCCGGACTGCCAGCACTGAAAGCGTTTGACTCTTGCCCGGGCCGCCACTATAGAGCGGCCTTCACCGGCCGGGGCACGCCCCGGCCCTTCCGGTTGTGCTCGCCCGACAAAAAACGGGAGTCGAGCACGCAAGGCAAGATTGTTCTGGGTTTCGCTCGCGAACCGGGAAAGTGCCAAGCCGCTTTCCCTGCCAGCGCACCCGAACGCCACGAGGAAAGACAGAACCAATGGCAAATACCCCATCGGCCAAGAAGGCCACCCGCAAGATCGAAGCCCGCACCCAGATCAATACCGCACGCCGGTCGCGGGTGCGCACCTATCTGCGCAAGGTCGAGGAAGCGATTGCCGCGGGCAACAAGGACGACGCCGCCGCCGCGCTCAAGATCGCCGAGTCCGAACTCCAGCGCGCTGCCGGCAAGGGCGTGTTTCACAAGAACATGGCCGACCGCAAGGTGTCCCGGCTCGCCAAGCGCGTAAAAGCGATCGGCGCCTGACCCGTCCCCGCAGCGGGGGTTGTATACACGCCCCGTTGGAACAAGTTTTCAAAGCCCTCCTCGCGAGGGCTTTTTCATGCCCGCTCTCCATGCGGCGAATCCGTCATCCCAGCGTCATTTTTGCGGCGCGGACGAGGCCAGAGGCAGAGCGTTGAGAAAAAATAATCCGCCCTCCCATCCCCGCTAAGGAGTCGATTCAGCAAGGAGTCACATGGCCTTACTTTTGGTAATGCCGGAAGGGTCAAACCCGGCGGGGGCGGAACCGGCGAGTCAAGCGAATTTTTGGATCAATCTGCGGTTGTGCGGCAAAATTTGCCTGTCTAAAATGCTTGTGTTGGATGAAAACAGAGCGGCGGACATCAAGTCAAAAACCAACCGCTGCCAGGAAACCAGGGGGTCACGATGCACGGTTCGCATGATCGGATAGGCTTGTATTCACCTATACCGGACGATCCGGCAGACTTTCACCCTTAGCGTTTTCCAATCATCCGGCATGACGCGTTCGTAGTCGTGTTCCCGGGCACTGTGCGTGCCGCTTTCAATTTGGTTGTGACGTCGATCCTCGCACAATGACTGGCGGGGAGACGGGTTTTTATTGCCCGGTTGCGGGCTTGAAATTGGGGAAACTGGCCACCGGGGACGGGTGGCCCATTGAAACAGAAGAGGCTGAACAGAAATGGAATCGATCGCGGCAACCGATCGTACGACTTGGGGCAACCAACCACCACAGCAGGGGCAGAACGCGGGACAAGTTCCGGGCGGCGTGGCAGCGGTGACAAGCGGGGATAAGGCAATGACAGGCGGCACCGATCAGGTGTGGCTGCGCGTGCGGGCGCGGCTCAGGGCAGCAGTGGGTGAGGATGTATTCACGTCCTGGTTCGCGCGGCTCGAACTCGAGGAGGTCGTGGGGGATCTGGCTCATCTTTCCGTGCCCACGCGGTTTCTGTGTTCCTGGATCCAGTCCAACTATGTCGAAAAGATCATGGAGGCGTTCACCGCCGAGGATTCCTCGATCGCGCGCCTGCATATAACGGTGCGGGTCAACGGGCAGGCCCGGCCCCGGCTGGTCAGCGTCTCGGAGCCCGATGCGGCCGAAAGCGCCAGCGCCGAAACGCGCGCCAGCCAGCCGGCGGTCGCACTGGTCCAGCCTGCCGCCCCGCGCGCCGACGCGCTGGTCGGAAGCGCGCTCGACCGCAAGCTGACCTTTGAAAGCTTTGTCGCCGGCAGCGCCAATGAAATGGCGCTCGGTGTGGCCCGGCAGGTAGCGTCAGCCGCCGCCAACAATACGGTAACCTTCAACCCGGTCTATATCCATTCGACGGTGGGCCTGGGCAAAACCCATCTGCTCAATGCCATCGCCTGGGCGGCCGGCGCGGCGGACGGCACGCGCAACATCGTCTATCTCACCGCCGACCATTTCATGTATCACTTCATGACCGCGGTGAAGCACCAGTCCGCGCTCGCCTTCAAGGAATGGCTGCGGCGGATCGATCTGCTTTTGATCGACGACATGCAGTTCCTGCAGGGCAAGTCGGCCACCGAATTCGGACATACGCTTTCGAGCCTGATCTCGGGCACCAAACAGGTGGTCGTGGCCGGCGATGCGCCCCCGCGCGATCTCGAAATGCTCGATGACCGCGTGCGCTCGCGGCTCTCGGGCGGGCTCGTGATCCCGATCGCCCCGTTCGATGCCGAATTGCGCCGCGCCATCGTCCAGAAACGCGCCGACCAGGCTGCCTCGCGCTTTACCGGCGTCACCTTCCCGGCAGCGGTCATCGACTATATCGCCCGCTCGATCGTCTCGCATGGCCGCGACCTCGACGGCGCCGTCAACCGTCTGGTGGCCGCCAACCAGCTGACCAAGGAACCGATCACGGTTGGGCTGGCCGAAAAGACGCTCCAGGACCTGATCCGCAGCCGGGAGGCGCCGCGCGTGCGGATTGAGGACATCCTCAAGATCGTCGCCCGCCACTACAAGGTGCCGCGCAACGATCTTTTATCCTCGCGCCGCTCGCGCGATGTCGTGCGTCCGCGCCAGATCGCCATGTATCTGGCCAAGTCGCTGACGGCGCGTTCGCTGCCCGAGATCGGGCGCCGTTTCGGGGGGCGCGACCATACCACCGTGCTCCATTCGGTGCGCAAGGTCGAGCAACTCATGAGCCAGGATGGCGAGCTGACCCAGGAGATCGAGCTTTTAAAGCGCATGCTCGAGGAGTGAGCAGAGGCGCGCGGGTCTTCCGCGCGCAAAAACCCTCCGGTGGAGCGTTTTTGACGGCGAACGCCCAGAGAGCAGCGCTCGGGGGGCCGTCGGCAACAAAAACTTCTGCAAACCGCGCCTTGCAAGGCCCCTGCGACAGGCGGGGGCCTTGCGTTTTCGCGCATGGCAGGGCACGGTCTCGGCCCGGTGTTTTTCCGGGCAATTCAGGTTTGAAGAACAGGAACGGGTAAGCGATGAAGGTCACGCTTGAGCGCAACCATCTGTTGAAGTCGCTGGGGCATGTGCACCGCGTGGTCGAGCGGCGCAACACCTATCCCATCCTTGCCAATGTGCTCATGAGCGCCACTGCCGACGGGCTGGATCTGCGGGCGACGGATCTCGATATCGAGGTCACAGAGACCGTGCCGGCCATGACCGGAACGCCCGGCACGACCACGGTTCCCGCCCATACGCTTTACGAGATCGTACGCAAGCTCTCGGATGGGGCCGATGTGGTGCTCGAGACCGGCGGCAACGACCAGATGCAGATCGCCTCGGGCCGCTCGCGCTTCCATCTCCAATGCCTTAACCCCGACGGCTTTCCCGACCTCAAGTCGGGCGCCTTCACCCACAGTTTCTCGATTGCCGCCACGGTGCTCAAGGACCTCATCGAGCGCACGCAATTCGCGATCTCGAACGAAGAGACCCGCTATTATCTCAACGGCATTTTCCTGCACACCGTGGACTCGGGCACGGGCGTCGTGATGCGGGCGGTGGCAACCGACGGGCACAGGCTGGCACGGGTCGAAGCCGAGGCGCCGCAGGGCGCGGCAGGCATGCCCGGCATCATCATCCCGCGCAAGACCGTTGCCGAAGTGCTCAAGCTGCTCGATGGGGTCGAGGGGGATGTGGCGGTCGAGCTCTCGGACACCAAGATCCGCTTCACGCTGGGCGGGGTGGTGCTGCTCTCAAAGCTGATCGAGGGCTCCTTCCCCGATTATGAGCGCGTGACGCCCAAGAACAACGACAAGGAACTGGTGATCGACCGGGACAGCCTTGCACGCGCCGTCGACCGCGTCTCGACCATCGCCTCGGAACGCGGGGGCAAGGCGGTGAAGCTCTCGCTCAGCCCCGGCCAGCTCGAATTGACCGTCACCAATCCCGATCACGGCACGGCCAATGAGGAACTGCCCGCCGGGTTCGAGCTCGAGGCATTCGAGATCGGGTTCAATGCGCGCTATCTTCTCGAGATCATCTCGCAGATCCGCACCGAAAACGCCGTTTTCCTGTTCAATGACGCCGGTTCACCGACTCTCGTCAGGGAAGAGGGCGAGACCGAGGCGCTGTTCGTCCTGATGCCGATGCGGGTGTGACGGCACTGTCGAGGTCCTTGCGTGAGGCGGCCCCGCGCCGAGCCCGGCAATCAATGCCGCAATGACATCGGTGATGGTAATCGTCCTGGGTGCCACATCGCAGGCTGACCGCAATTCATGACTCCACCCGAGCGTCACATCTCCCGCCTGCGCCTTTCGAGCTTTCGCAACTATCAGAGCGCGGCGCTCGATCTCGATCCGCGCCATGTGGTGCTGGTGGGCGAAAACGGGGCGGGCAAGACCAATCTCATCGAAGCGCTATCCCTGCTCTCGCCCGGGCGCGGGCTGCGGCGCGCCGCCTTTGAAAGCCTTGCGCTTGCGGGCGGGGACGGCATGTGGGCGGTCGCTGCGACCATCGAGACCCCCTTCGGGCCCGCCGATATCGGCACGGGTGCAACCCAGGACGCCTCGGCCCGCCGCGTGCGCATCAATGGCGCCAATGCCAGATCGGTCGAGGAAATGAGCGATTATCTGCGCGTCCTCTGGCTGACCCCGGCCATGGACGGGCTTTTTACCGGACCTGCCTCGGACAGGCGGCGGTTCCTCGACCGGCTGGTGACCACCCTCATCCCCGGCCATTCGGCGGCGGTCAACGATTACGAAAAGGCCATGCGCCAGCGCAACAGGCTGCTCGAGGAAAACGGGGATCCGGCCTGGCTTTCGGCGATCGAGGCGCAGATGGCGGAAACGGCCACCGCCATTCATTTCGCGCGCACCGATTCGCTTGCCCATCTTCAGGCGGTCATGGCGGCCAATGTCGCCGATACGGGGTTTCCCGAGGCGCTTCTCGATCTCTCGGCACTGCTGGACGGTTTCGTGCCCGCGACCGCCAGCGCGCTCGAAGCCGAATTTGCCGCGCGCTGGCGCGAGGCGCGCCCACTTGATAAGGCGGCCGGACGCACCACATTGGGACCACACCGTGTCGATCTGACGCTCACGCACAAGGACAAGGGCATGCCCGCCGCACTCTGTTCGACGGGCGAGCAGAAGGCGCTGCTGATCGGGCTGGTTCTGATCCATGCGCGGCTCGTTGCGCAGATGACCGGGATCACACCGATCCTCCTGCTCGACGAGATCGCCGCCCATCTCGATCCCAGGCGCCGTGCGGCGCTGTTCGATGCGCTCGAACGGCTCAAAACCCAGTGCTGGATGACCGGAACCGATCCGGTTCTGTTTGCCGATCTTGGCGCCCGCGCGCAGCGGTTCACGGTCGAGGCCGGCCAGCTTTCCCAATTGGAAGGCTAGGGCGGTCAAATCACTGCAAAACCGGGCACAAGGCTTGGGGTTTTGCGCCCGATCGGATAGAAGTTTCCCATCCCTGAAAAGAGCTGATTCTCTCCCCCATGAGCGATACTCCCGAGCTTTCCGGCAATGGCGAATATGATGCGGATTCCATCAAGGTTTTGAAGGGCCTCGATGCGGTCAGAAAGCGTCCCGGCATGTATATCGGTGACACCGATGACGGGACCGGGCTGCACCACATGGTCTATGAGGTGGTGGACAACGCCATCGACGAGGCGCTGGCCGGTCATGCCGATCTCGTGACCGTGACGCTCAATGCCGACGGCTCGGTGACGGTCATCGACAATGGGCGCGGCATCCCCACAGGCATCCACAAGGAAGAGGGCGTGTCGGCCGCCGAAGTCATCATGACCCAGCTCCATGCGGGCGGCAAGTTCGACCAGAATTCCTACAAGGTCTCGGGCGGGCTGCACGGGGTGGGCGTTTCGGTCGTCAATGCCCTTTCGGTCTGGCTCAAGCTGCGCATCCGCCAGGCGGGCGGCATTTTCGAGATGAGCTTCACCCATGGCGTTGCCGACAAGCCGCTCGAGCGGGTGGGCGATTACAATGAGGACAAGAAGCCACGCGTCTATGAAGGGCGCTCGGGCACCGAGATCACCTTCATGCCCTCGAGCGAGACCTTCACCATGGTCGAGTTCGACTACAAGACGCTCGAACACCGCCTGCGCGAGCTTGCCTTTCTCAATTCGGGCGTTCACATCATCCTGCGCGACAATCGCCACCCCGAACCGGTCGAAACCGACCTTTACTATGAAGGCGGGCTGGAAGCCTTTGTGCGCTATCTCGACAAGAACAAATCCCCACTCATCGACACCCCGATCGCCATTCTGGCCGAAAAGGACGGGATCACGGTCGAGGTCGCGCTGTGGTGGAACGACAGCTATCACGAGAATGTGCTGTGCTTCACCAACAACATTCCCCAGCGCGACGGCGGCACCCATCTGGCGGGGTTGCGCGGGGCGCTGACCCGGCAGGTGACGGGCTATGCCGAGGCGAGCGGGGTCCTCAAGAAGGAAAAGGTGTCGTTGACCGGCGACGATACCCGCGAGGGGCTGACCTGCGTGCTCTCGGTCAAGGTGCCCGACCCCAAATTCTCCTCCCAGACCAAGGACAAGCTCGTCTCCTCGGAAGTGAGGCCCGTGGTCGAGAGCGTGGTCAATGACAAGCTCAACCAATGGTTCGAGGAGCATCCCGGGGAAGCGCGCACCATTGTCGCCAAGGTCGCCGAGGCCGCAGCGGCCCGCGAGGCGGCGCGCAAGGCGCGCGAATTGACCCGGCGCAAATCGGCGCTCGAGATTTCCTCGCTGCCCGGCAAGCTCGCCGACTGCCAGGAGCGCGATCCGGCCAAGGCCGAGATCTTCATCGTCGAGGGCGATTCGGCGGGCGGGTCCGCCAAGCAGGGCCGGGACCGCGCCACCCAGGCCGTTCTTCCCCTGCGCGGCAAGATATTGAATGTGGAGCGCGCGCGGTTCGACCGCATGATCTCGTCCGACCAGGTCGGCACGCTCATCACGGCTCTTGGCACCGGCATCGGGCGCGAGGAGTTCAACCCCGACAAGCTCCGTTACCACAAGATCATCATCATGACCGACGCCGATGTCGACGGCGCCCATATCCGCACGCTGCTTTTGACCTTCTTCTACCGGCAGATGCCCGAGATCATCGAGCGCGGCCATCTCTATATCGCCCAGCCCCCGCTCTATAAGGTCACCCGCGGGCGGAGCGAGCAATATCTCAAGGACGAGCGGGCGCGCGAGGATTATCTGCTTTCGACCGGGGTAGAGGATGCGGTGCTGACGACGCGGGCAGGCTCGACCCATGCCGGCGCGGATCTTTTGAGCATCGTCGAGCAGGCCCGTGATCTCTACCATCTGATCGACGGGCAGAACCCCAAATACAACCGCCAGATGATCGAGCAGGCCGCCGTGGTCGGAGCGCTCGATCCCAAGGCCATGGAGGACGAAAGCGCCGCGCTGGCGCTGGCCGCGCGGGTCGCAAACCGGCTCAACCGCATGTCGGACGAGACCGAGCGGAGCTGGGAGGGAAGGCTCGATGGCGAGGGCGGCTATGTCTTTACGCGCGTCGTGCGGGGCGTTGCGGAATCGCACGCACTCGATGCCGCGCTTCTGGGCTCGGCCGATGCGCGCAAGCTGCGCTCCCTGGCCGGCAAGCTCGACGAAATCTATGGCGGCGTGCCCATCCTCACCCGCAAGGATGTCGAGACCGAAATCTACGGGCCACGCTCACTGTTCACGACCATCATGGCCGCGGGCCAGAAGGGGGTATCGCTCCAGCGCTATAAAGGGCTGGGCGAGATGAATGCCGATCAGCTTTGGGAGACGACGATGGACCCCAATGCCCGCACCCTGCTTCAGGTCCAGATCAAGGAGACCGACGAGGCGGACAATATATTCACCCAGTTGATGGGCGATCTCGTCGAGCCCAGGCGCGATTTCATCCAGGACAATGCGCTTTCGGTCTCCAATCTCGACGTCTAGAGCACCTGTTTTGATAGAATCGAAACAGGTGCTCCAAGTTCTTTATTTATCGCATTTTCGGACCGCAGAAGTGGTAGCCACTTTTGCTCGAAATGCTCTAGGTCCGGACCTCAGGGCGTTGCCCAAGAGCAACATATCGATCAGGGAGTGGATTTGCCCACATAAACCGGCCACAATTGACGGTGAAGAACGATTGCGTGCAGCAGCCCATGCGAGGACGCCAAGGCAATGGGCACCGAGTGTGTTGCCGCACTTTCGCAACAGGATAACCCGCCTTCCCGCGCGCGCCAGAGTGAGCCCTTGATGGACCTTCGCCTTTCTCCCGACGACCGCATCGATTCCGGGACACAGAAAAAGCCGGCCAAGACCGTGCGGGCTCAGCCCAAAGCGGGCGCGCGGCCCCCAAAGCCGCTCAAGACCAAAGGCCCCAAAAAGCCCAGGAAGCGGCGGTCGGGGTTTGGCGGCTTTCTGGTCAATATCATCTATTTCGCCTTCTCGATGGCGATCCTGGGCGGCATCGCGGTCGGCGCCATCATTCTTTATTATGGTGCGGAGCTGGGCTCGTCCGAGAGCTGGGCGGTACCCCAACGTCCGCCCAATATCCGGGTTCTCGCCTCGAACGGGCAATTGCTCTCCAATCGCGGCCAGACCGGTGGCGAGGCGATCGCCTATCACGAATTGCCCTATTATGTGCCCCTGGCAGTGATTGCCTCGGAAGACCGGCGCTTTTTCTCCCATTTCGGCGTCGATCCGATCGGGCTTGCCGCGGTCGCGGTCGAGAGCATCCGCGCAGGTCACATCACGCGCGGCGCATCGACCATTACCCAGCAGGTCGCCAAGAACCTCTTTCTGACCCCTGACCAGACGCTCGGACGCAAGGTGCAGGAAGCCCTGCTCGCGGTCTGGCTCGAAAACAACTACACCAAAGAAGAAATTCTCGAGCTCTATCTCAACCGGGTGCATTTCGGTTCGGGCGCAACGGGCATCGAGGCGGCGGCGCAAACCTATTTCGGCATTTCGGCGCGCAATCTTTCGCTGGGCCAGGCGGCAATGCTCGCCGGCATCCTGCCCGCGCCTTCGACCTATAACCCCAAAAGCCATCCCCAGCGCGCCATCGAGCGCCAGCGGCTCGCGCTCGCCAATATGGTGCGCGAGGGCTATATCACCCAGGCCGAAGCGGATGCTGCCGCGATCGATCCTGACCGCAGCTCGATCCCCACCCGTGTCGCAGGCTCGGAATATTACGTCGCGGACTGGGTCGAGACGCTGATGAATGCCTATCTGGGCGAGGTCAATGAGGATGTGATCGTCCACACGACCATCGACTGGG
Organism: uncultured Pelagibacterium sp.; assembly: GCA_964429025.1. Classification (GTDB taxonomy): domain Bacteria; phylum Pseudomonadota; class Alphaproteobacteria; order Rhizobiales; family Devosiaceae; genus Pelagibacterium. The sequence goes on along the minus strand of CAYSBF010000005.1, from coordinate 9,576 downwards.
AGCTCCAGAAGCACGCCGAGTTCGTGATCCGCGAGGCGGTGCTCGAGCATGGCGAGGATCGCCGGTTCAATCAGGCGGCGCTGGTCGCCATGGATACCGAAGGGCGCGTCCGGGCGCTGGTCGGCGGCGTCGACTACAACAAGAGCCAGTATAACCGCGCGGTGACGGCGCGGCGCCAGCCGGGTTCGAGCTTCAAGCCCTTTGTCTATCTGACCGCGCTCCAGCAGGGCTATACGCCCGATACGCTGATGGTCGACGAGCCCTTCGAATATAATGGCTGGGCGCCGCAGAACTCGAACAATCAATATGTCGGCCCGATCCTTTTGCGCGACGCGCTGGCCTTTTCGATCAATACGGTCGCAGCGCGGCTGGCCATCGATATCGGCCCGGAAAACATTGTCGAGACGGCCTATCGCATGGGCTTTTCCTCGGACTTCATGCCCGTGCCGGCCATTGCGCTGGGCACCCAGGAAGTGTCCCTGCTCGAGCTTACCGCCGCCTACGCACCCTTTGCCAATGGCGGGCAGGGCGTGATCGCCAATGTCATCACGCGCATCACCACAACCGATGGCGAGGTGCTCTATGAAGCCGTGCCGTCGGGACCCGGCCAGATCATGACGTCAGAGCAGGTGGGCATGATGAACGACATGCTGCGCGCAGGCGTCGAGGCGGGCACGGGCCGCGGGGCGCAGCTTGGCGGATGGCCAATGGCGGGCAAGACCGGAACCTCGCAGCGCAGCCGCGATGCGCTCTTTGTGGGCTATACCGCAAGCTGGGTCGGCGGGGTGTGGCTGGGCAATGACGACGATACCCCGATGCGCAACATGTCGGGCGGGGCGATCCCGGCGCAGATCTGGCGCAATTTCATGGCCAAGGCCCATGAAGGGCTGCAGGTGGCCGACCTTCCGGGAAGCTATGTCCGGCTGCAGGACCGCGTCGCGACGGACCCCAATGCCGTCTATGTGCCCCAACAGGGTCAGGCGCCGGCAGACGACAGCCTGGGAACCCTGCTCAATTCCATTTTCGGCAACTGACCGGATCTTACCTGAACGAATTGAACGGTTTCCGTTCAGTTCGTTCACAGAAAATTGGTTCAACCGATCTGCATCAGCGACTGGCCATTGGCCTTGAGCCAGGCCCTTCCCCTTTCAAAATCGGGCAGGGCCCGCGCAACCGTGCGCCAGAAGGCGGGGGCGTGGTTCATCTCGAGGATATGGGCCACCTCATGAGCCGCGACATAATCGAGCACGAAGGGCGGCGCCATCACCAGCCGCCAGTTGAAATTGAGGCGGCGCGCCGAAGAACACGAACCCCAGCGCGAGGACTGGTCGCGCAGGCTGATCGCTGCAATGGTGACGCCCAGGCTCTGCGCGTGGATCGCGCAGGCCGCTTCGAGATCGGCACGGGCCTCCGATTTCAGCCAATCAAGGAGCCTTCGCCGACAATGGCTTTGTCCGCCCGGGACCCTGATCTCGGGCTCATCCTCGCCTGAAACCACCGAAACGAGGCCGCGCGGGCTTTCAAGCGATATGATCCTGTGGGGTCTGCCGCGAAAGGGGATGATGGCCCGGTCCGCAAGACGAGGCGCGTCGCCGAATTTCTCAAGCCGCGTGCCGAGCCATGCCGCATGGCGCGAAAGAAAGGCCTCGGCGTCCCTCCAGCGGCCCGAGCGCGGCACCGTAAGGACCGGACCGGATCGCGGCGAGATCGCAAGGCGGTAATTTTTTGCCCGGTCCGAAACGCGCACCAGGACACCGACCTCGCGGCCGCCGATCTCGATTTCGACCCGATCGGGAATCGTTCTGAAGATAAGCTGTTTGAGCCCCATTGGGCAGAGGATCCTTTCGGGGCGGACCGAATCGTCCCCGCAGGGCCCATTATGCCCATGGTCCATCATGGGGGGAATAAGAGAACGGCACGCGCCAGGGGGAAGCGCGTGCCGTCTCATGTCGAGGTCCTTGGGGAAAGGACCCGATCAGTACCCCTGGCCTTCGCTGGACGGGGGCTGGTTGCGTTCGCGCATGAAGCGGTCGAACTCTTCGCGATCGCGGGCCTTGTGGAGATTGGCGAGGTATTCCTCGAACGCCTCGCGTTCCTCCTCGAGCCGGCGGCGCTCCTCTTCAAGGCGCTTCAACTGCTCTTCGCGGTATTCGTCGAAGGCGGCATTGCCGGTCGCGCCGCGATGGGAGCGGTAGCCACCATGGCAGCCGCGCCGGGACTTGAAAGAATGCTTCTGGGCCTTGAGCCAGCTTTCGGCACGCTCCTTGGAGCCGCCGAAATATTCACCCCAGAGGATATAGGCGAGCACGGCAAAGCCCAGCGGCCAGAAGACGATAAAGCCCAGCACCATCAGCGCAATGGTCAGGGGCGACCATTCAGGTTTGATCAATGCAGTGTTCATTGGTGTTGTCTCCAGTCTCGAACAGCATTGATCTGGGGTCGCGCCTCTGGCGATCAAGTGATCGAATGGCGATTTCTGGCTCTTGAAATCCTGTGCTAGAAGGCCCATGCGCCACCCCGCGCCAGGCAAGTTCATCAGGGCCCATGAGCGTTTTTTCCCAGACCGATCCGCTTTCGATCCCCCGCGCCGCGCGGCCCCTGAGGCTGGGAACGCTGGTGCTGTTGCGCTGGCTTGCGATCGGGGGTCAGCTTTTAAGCGTCGTCATCGTCCATTTCGGCCTTGGCTATCCGCTGCCGCTCATTGCCTGCCTTCTGCTTATCGGTGCCTCGGTCGCGGTCAATACCGGGCTCCTCATCCGGTTCGGTCCCGGGCACCGGCCCAATAGCCGGCTCGCCTTTTACCAGCTCGCCTTTGACTGCCTGCAACTGGGCGGCCTGCTTTACCTGACCGGGGGGCTGGGCAATCCCTTTGCGCTCCTGCTGCTCGCGCCGGTCTCGGTCTCGGCCTCGACGCTCCCCTCGCGGGAAACCATGCTGCTGGTTGGGCTGGCCGGGGTGATCGCGACGCTTCTGGCGCTCTTTCACCTGCCCATGCCCTGGGATCCCGAGGCGCCGTTTACCCCGCCCCCGGTCTATCTGCTCGGCGTGTGGATGGCGATCCTGTGCGGGGTCGGGTTCATCGCGGGCTATGTCAACAAGGTCGCCCATGAGGCGCGGCAGCTGGGCGATGCGCTGACGGTTACCGAGCTTGCGCTTTCGCGCCAGCAGCAGCTCTCGGCCCTTGACGGGCTCGCGGCCGCCGCAGCCCATGAACTCGGTACCCCGCTTGCCACCATTGCGCTGGCGGCAAAGGAAATCCGGCGCGAGGCGGGGGACGAGGATCTTGCCGCCGATCTCGACCTGATCCTCGAACAGGTGGCGCGGTGCCGGGCCATTCTGGGCAAATTGCGGAGCCTCAAGCCATCGGGCGCCAATATATTCGACGATGTGTCGCTCTCCGACGTCATTGCCGAGCTTGCCAAACCCCATGAGAATTCAGCGGCCGGGGCAGGCAAGACCATAGTGATCGAGAAATCCGATCACGGCGGAGACGAACCGGTCATCCCGCGCGATGTGGGCCTTCTCTATGGGCTGGGCAATCTCATCGAGAATGCGGTGCAGTTTTCGCGCCAAAGGGTGACGATCAGCGCCGGCTGGGACCCCAAGCGGGCGACGATCACCATCACCGATGACGGGCCGGGCTTCCCGCCCGAGCTTCTGAGCCGGCTTGGCGAGCCTTTCCTCACCTCGCGCTGGCGCGAGAAGGGCGAGGGCGATCCGCGCGATCCGGACGGGGCCGGCGGGCTGGGGCTCGGCGTCTTCATCGCCAAGACCCTGCTTGAGCGCACCGGCGCCAATCTGCGTTTTTTCAACGCCAGGGCGAGCGGGCATGCCTGTGTCGAAATCTCATGGGCGCGCTCGGTGCTCGAGGCGCGCAACGGGGATTGAGGCCGGAACGGGCCGCGACACCAGAGCGTTTTGACCTTTGGCCGCGTTTCCGCGATAAGATGCGACAGTTTGGAAAGGATCACATTGAGCGATGACCGAGCTGTCCGATCTTGCCGAGAACGAGCGCACGCTGTTGCTGGTCGATGACGACCTGCCCTTCCTCAACCGGCTCGAACGCGCCATGGCCAAGCGCGGCTTTGTCGTGTCGGTCGCCGACACGGTTGCCGCCGGCCTTGCTGCCGTCAAAGCCAATCCGCCGGCCTTTGCCGTCGTCGATCTCAGGCTCGAGGACGGAAACGGGCTCGAAGTCGTTTCCGCCATCCATGAAAGGCGCCCCGAGGCGCGCGCGGTGGTGCTGACCGGCTATGGCAATATCGCGACGGCGGTGACGGCGGTCAAACTCGGCGCGGTCGATTACCTCGCCAAGCCTGCCGACGCTGATGATGTGGTCAAGGCCCTGCTCGCCGATGATGTGGTCAAGCCCGAGCCGCCCGAAAACCCCATGAGCGCGGACCGTGTGCGCTGGGAGCATATCCAGCGTGTCTATGAGCTTTGCGACCGCAATGTCTCGGAAACGGCGCGCAGGCTCAACATGCACCGGCGCACGCTGCAGCGCATTCTCGCCAAACGCGCCCCCCGCTAGGCCCCTAGGACAGATGCCCGGCCTTTTCGGGGTCGGCCGCTTCGGCCTTGGGACTGGCGAGCAAAAGCCGCTGCTTGCGCTTCTTGCGGGTGATGCGGACCTGTCGCACGCGGCGAGGGTCCGCGCGGGTGATCTCGAACTCGAAGCCCTTGAGCTTTGAGACGACCTCGCCGCGCACCGGCACGCGACCGACCATGGCAAAGATGAGCCCGCCCAGCGTATCGACATCCTCGCCATATTCGCCGGGATCGAAATCGGACCCGACGGTTTCGACCAGTTCGGAAAGCTCGACGCGCGCATTGGCGAGGAAAGTGTCCTCATCGATCGTCTTGAGCATGGCGACATCATCCTCGTCATGCTCGTCCTCGATATCGCCCACCACCGCTTCGAGCAGGTCCTCGATGGTGACGAGCCCGTCGGTGCCGCCATACTCATCGACCACAACCGCCATATGAATATGGGTGGTCTGCATCGATGCCAGAAGGTCGGTAACCGGCATGGAAGGGGGCACGAAAAGCACCTTGCGGATAAGATCGAGCTTGCCGATCTTCTGCTTTAGGGCCGGGGTCAGGAAGCGCACCGGACTGTGCACCCCATTGCCGTTTCCGTTCCCGTTCCCATTTCCGCCGCCATTGGCCGCACCGGGCTTGGCGCTTTCGGTGACCCGGTCGAGCACGTCCTTGATGTGGACCATGCCCACGACATTATCGAGCGTCTCTTCAAAGACGGGCATGCGCGAATGGCCCGCTTCGCGGAAGCGCGCCACGACCTGCCCCACGATGACCTGGGCCTCCACCGCCTCGATATCGGCACGCGGCACCATGACATCTTCGACGCGCATATCGCCCAGCTTGAGGACGTTCTGCAAAATGGTGCGCTCGGAGGCCGAAAAGCCGCCATCGCTTTTCTGCTCGGGCGCCTGCAGCGCCTCTTCGATCTCGGCCCTCAGCGATGAGGAGCGGGCCGAGAGCAGGGCACGGAATCGCGCCCAGAGCGAGGGGTGCTTGTCGGCGATGATTGCGGGAAGATTGTCGCCCTCTGGGCGATGCGGCCTTTGCGCCGCGGCGCTAGGTTGATCGATATCGGTCATTGCGGGGTGCGGAGGACGTCACGTCCGTTCCGGCGGCACTCCATGTCACATTGCGCGTATGCGCCGCAATAGCGGCGCTTCATTGCTGGGGTTCCTGGCCGTCATAGGGGTCGGGATAGCCCATCGAGACCATAATATCGGTTTCGTGCTTTTCCATGACAAGGGCCTCCTCCATTGTCAAATGGTCAAAGCCGAGAATGTGGAGCATGCCGTGCACCAGAAGATGCACGAAATGGTCCTCGAAGGACTTGGAAAGCTCGGCCGCTTCCCGGACCAGGGTCTCGTGGGCGAGCGAGATGTCGCCGAGCAGGCCCATCAGAGGCTCGCCCGGCCCGCGCTGGGGGAAGGACAGGACGTTGGTCGGGGAATCCTTGCCCCGCCACTGGCGGTTGAGCTCTCGCTGACGGGCGTCATTTGTGAGGAGCACGCTAATCTCGGCCGGCCCGGCTAGGGAAAGCCCCGAGCCATAGAGGGCCGCCCGCAGCGCTTTTTGGGCAAGCGGATCAAGGCCGGGCGGCCAATCGCCGGCCTCAAGGGAAATCTCGATCTCGAATGGAAAGTTCAAAGCTCGAGCTGACCTTCACCGGCGGGCGGCTTGCCGGTCGCCCCTTCATAGGCCCGCACGATGCGGGCCACCAGTTCGTGGCGCACCACATCCTTGTCCGAAAAGCGCGAGATGTGGATGCCTTCGATCCCCGAAAGAAGATGAAGGGCCTCGACGAGCCCCGATTTCTCCCCGCGCGGCAGGTCGACCTGGGTGGGGTCGCCCGTGACGATCATCTTGGAATTCTCGCCAAGCCTTGTCAGGAACATTTTCATCTGCATCGATGTCGTGTTCTGCGCCTCATCGAGGATGACAGCGGCGTTCGAGAGCGTGCGCCCGCGCATGAAGGCCAGCGGCGCCACCTCAATCGCCCCGCTCGTGATGCAGCGCTCGACCACCTCGGCCTGCATCATGTCGTAAAGCGCGTCATAAAGGGGCCGCAGATAAGGATCGACCTTTTCCTTCATGTCGCCGGGCAGAAAGCCCAGCCGCTCGCCGGCCTCGACGGCCGGGCGCGAGAGAATGATACGGGAAATCTCGCCGCGCTCGAGGAGCGTTGCCGCATGGGCGACGGCGAGATAGGTCTTGCCGGTGCCGGCAGGCCCGACGCCAAAGACCATCTCGAACCGGTCCATGGCGCGGATATAGCCGTCCTGGGCGGGGTTGCGCGCCACGATGGTCGCCTTGCGCGTGGCGATCTGGGCCATGCGCACCTTGCCCTTTTTCTCCAAGGTGGGGAGCGAGAGCTGGCTGTCCTCGGTCTGGATCATGCGGATCACCGCATCGACATCGCCGGGATGGACGGATTTGCCCTCTTCGAGCATATCATAGAGCGATTCGAGCGCCCGGCGGGCCTGGTCGACCGCGCCGGGCAGCCCGCGCAGCATGACGTGATTGCCGCGCGAATTGGCCTCGACTGCCAGGCGCTGCTCGATCAGCGCCAGGTTCTGGTCGAATTCGCCGTAGAGCTGGGAGACGAGCCGGTTGTCTTCGAAAGCCAGTTCGAGATGCGCGGCGGTGGACTGGTCGGTCCGCAGGTTCCGTGTCAAACGCTAGGGCTCCGGGCAGCGTTGCGACTGCTGATGAGAAGGAAACTTATCAGAGCGCGATTCGATCCGCTGTGACAATTCTGCCCTCGAGCGAATTTTTTCCCATGCCGATGATCTCGACCGGCAGGATCTGCCCGATAAGGCCGGGATCGGCAGAAAGGTGTACGGCCTGGAGATAGGGCGAACGGCCAGCGACCTGGCCCGGATTGCGACCGGGCTTTTCGATGAGGACCGGCAGGGTCATGCCGACGCAACCGGCGTTGAAGGCCTGGGACTGGCGGGTGATCTCGGCCTGGAGAATCTCGAGCCGTTCGGCCTTGACCCCCTCGGGCAGCTGGCCCTCCATTTCGGCACCCGGCGTGCCGGGGCGGATGGAATATTTGAACGAGAAGGCCGAGGCATAGCCCACCCGTCTCACGATTTCGAGGGTCGCCTCGAAATCGGTGTCAGTTTCGCCGGGAAAGCCGACGATGAAATCGCCCGAAAGCGCGATGTCGGGGCGGGCGGCGCGGATGCGGTCGATGAGTGCGAGATAGTCGCTTGCGGTGTGCCTGCGATTCATCGCCTTCAGTATCGCGTCCGATCCCGACTGGATGGGCAGGTGCAGATAGGGCATCAATTGGGGCAGGTCGCGATGGGCGGCGATGAGCTCGTCATCCATGTCGCGCGGGTGGGAGGTCGTATATCGGATGCGCTCGAGACCCTCGATTTGGGCTAGCATGTGACAGAGCGCGCCAAGGCCCACCGTCCGGCCCTTCTCGTCGAGCCCGTGATAGGCGTTGACGTTCTGGCCTAAAAGCGTCACCTCCCTCACCCCCGCTGCGGCGAGGGCCCGGGCTTCGCGCAGAACCTGAGCGACGGGCCGGGAGACCTCGGCGCCCCGCGTATAGGGGACCACGCAGAAGGAACAGAATTTATCGCAGCCTTCCTGCACGGTGAGAAAGGCCGTGAGCCCGCGCGAGATCGTCACCTCACGCCTGGGCGCGGGCAGGTGGGCGAACTTGTCTTCCTCTGGAAAATCGGTGTCGATAACGCGCGCGGACTGCGCCTTTTCAACGAGTTCGGGCAGGCGGTGATAGGATTGAGGACCAACCACCAGATCGACCACGGGGGCCCGCGCCATGATCTCGTCGCCCTCGGCCTGGGCGACGCAGCCGGTGACCCCGATCAGCATCTTTTTTGCGCCCGGGCCCCGCTCATCGCGAAAATCGCGGATGCGGCCAAGCTCGGAGAAGACCTTTTCGGAGGCCTTTTCGCGGATATGGCAGGTGTTGAGCAGGACGAGATCAGCATCGTCCATCGCCCCGGTTTCGACATAGCCATGGGCGCCCAGCGCATCGGCCATGCGGGTGCTGTCATAGACATTCATCTGGCAGCCATAGGTCTTGATGAAGACCTTCTTGGCGGGGGCGGTGTCTGCTGGGTTTGCGCTCATGGCGCCCCTTTACAATAAAATACCGGCAATTGGCAAAGGCCGGCTGCGGTTGAGCGCCACGAGCATTCCCCGCACAGCCGATTCCGCCTCCCGCGCCAGTACCTTGCGGCCCCCACGGGCGGAAAGTGGCGGGCCAAAGGCGATGGCGACGGTTTTGGGTCCTGCGGCAAGGATCGGGAGGAGACTGTCCCCCACCCCCATATCGCCGATCCAGGCGATCCGGAGACGCGCCTGGCGAGAGAGGGGGAGATTCGAGATCGCGGTATAGGCGATGGCCATGGGTTGAAGGAGCGCGTTTTCCGCAGCGCCGAGCAGGGCAGATTTGAAGGGAAGGACGTGGGTACCGAGATCGGAGGTGCCTTCGGGGAAGAGCAGGACGCTATCACCTGCAGCCAGCGCATCCCGGATCGCGTCCGAGGCGCGTCCCGCGTCGGCCTTGCGGTTGCGATCGACAAAGATGGTTTTTTGCAGACCGGCAAAAAGCCCGACCAGCGGATAGCGCGCCACCTCGGATTTTGCGACGAAGCGGACCGGGACCAGCGATGCGATGGCAATGATGTCGAGCCATGAGACGTGGTTGGACACCAGCAGCGCCGGCCCGGTGGCGGGTTGTCCATAAACGGTGGTCCTGAGGCCAAGGCCGAGGGCGAGGAGCTTGAAGAAGGCCTGCGGCAGGACGCGCCAGGCGCGGGCGGTGGTCTTGAGGAGGACAAGCTGGATGGGCAGGCCGATCAGGGTGAAGGGCACCATGATAAGCGCGAGATATAGGACGCGGAGGATCATAGGCCTGCTTAGCGCAAGGGATTTCGGCTTGCGCCGAATCCCCCCTCCCACCCTCCCCCACAAGGGGGGGGGTGCTGGCCTTGTGCGATTGGGGATTGCCCAGCAAAGGAAACACCCTCCCCTTGATGGGGAGGGCTGGGGAGG
>CAYSBF010000004.1:0-61238 GCA_964429025.1 uncultured Pelagibacterium sp. | reverse complement strand
CGCACGGCAACGGTACGCGCGTTGACCAATGGCAATGTTGCAGCCGCGGACTTTTCGCGTCCGGGACATATCTTCCCCCTGATCGCACGGCGCGGCGGGGTGCTGATGCGCTCGGGCCACACCGAGGCGGCGGTGGATATGTGCACGCTCGCAGGCCTGCCCGATGTCGGCGTCATCTGCGAACTCGTCAATGATGACGGCACCGTGACACGGGGGCGGCAGGTGACGGAATTCGCCGAGCGGCATGACCTGCCGCTGGTCTCGGTTGCCGACCTCATCGCCTATCGTCAGCGCCGCGAGAAGCTGGTCGAGCGCGTGGCAACCTTTGAAATCGAAACGGTGGCGGGCCGGGCCATCGCCTACGCCTATTCGACCCCCTTTGACCGCGTGCAGCATCTCGCGCTGGTCTTTGGTGACACCGGCAATGGCTCGGCCGTCCCCGTCCGCATCCAGCGCGAGGATATCACCCTCGATGTCTTCGGCGGTGCGCCCAGGCTCAACGAGGCGCTCAGGAGCCTGGCGGCGAGCGGCGGCGTGCTGGTCTATCTGCGGGAAGGGACGGCGGGCGTGGCCGCGACCGATGACTCGGCCGCCCACGCGCGAGGAGAGGAAGACCACGGCTCGGCCCGCCAGCGCGAGGCTGAATGGCGCGAAGTCGGCCTGGGCGCGCAGATCCTGCGCGACCTCGGCGTCTCCTCGATCCGGCCCATGACCTCGCGCTCCCGGCGCTATGTCGGCCTTGAAGCCTTCGGCATCACCATCGACCAGTAGCGGCTTTACCGCGAATAGCGATCGTAAATGAAGATCGCGGCGTCGTCCCAGTCGAGATTCGTGTTCTCCTGGCAGAAGATGTAGGCGGCGTTGTAGACGTCCATCTCGTCGACGCCCTGGCCGACATTGGCATCGTCCACATAGTTGCGCGCGGTGAAATAGCCCAGTAGCCACCAGCGGTTCATCGCCCTGTAGTTTTCGTTCTTGTGTTCTTCAAGGATGGATTTGCAGGGCACGGCACCCTTGACGGTGTAGGCACTGGCCGGAGATGCGGTAGTGACCGCCGCGACGATGGCGACAGAAAGCATGGCACGAAGCATTTTGAGAAGGTCCCCCAGATAGACGGTTTTCGGTGCCGCCATTGCCCGGCACGCCGCATGTGGAATCAGCGGCCGCCTCTTGAAAAGCACGCGACGATTTCGGCATTACCATCTCCGCCTTTGATAGGGGAGTCTATTCGCGCGCTGTGTCTCCAGCCCGATCGCGACACATGATCGATAACGGCCTGGACTGCCGCCTCGACATGCGGCCCCGGCACCACGATGCCGCCCTTGCCGACATGCTCCCGGCCGACCTCGAATTGCGGCTTGATAAGCAGCACCGCCTGCGCGTTCTCCCGGCACAATGCGAGCGGCGCATCGATGACCTTGGTGAGTGAAACGAAGCTGACATCGCTCACGAGAAGGTCGATTGGCTCCGGAATCAGCGCCCGTTCAAGGTCTTTCGCATTGGTGCCTTCAAGGCTGACGACGCGCTTCTCTGCCGCGACGTCTGGGTGAAGCTGCCCGTGCCCGACATCGACGGCATAAACGCGCGCCGCGCCACGCTCCAGAAGCACCTGTGTGAACCCGCCCGTCGAGGCGCCGAGATCGAGGCAGACCTTGCCTTCGGGATCAAAACCCGCCGCATCGAGGCCGGCAACGACCTTGAGCGCCGCGCGGGAGACGTAGCGCGAAGCCGGATCATCGATAGCGACCGCATCGTCTGCGCCAACCATTTGGCCGGCCTTGGTCGCGATGGCGCCGTTTACGGTGACCGTGCCCCGGGCAATGGCGTCCCGCCCACGGGACCTCGAGGATACAAGCCCGCGCTGCTCAAGAGCAACGTCGAGCCTGAGCCGCTCGCTCATGCCCCGACGAGCCTGCGGACCTTGTTGAGCGCCGATTCATTGTCCTCGCCCCAGGCGATGGTGCCAAAGAAGGTGCCGTCCTCGTCGATCATGAAGACGCTTGCAGTGTGGTTGACGAGGTACTCAGTCGACCCTTCAGCTTCGACCTTCTCGGAAAAAACGCCATAGGAGCGCTTGATCTGGTCGGTCTGTGCCGGTGTCCCGACGAGCCCGATCACATCGGGACCGAAATTGGAGAGATAGGTCGCGACGTGGTCGAGCGTGTCGCGCTCGGGATCGACGGTGACGAAGATGATGTTGAGATCGTCGCTGCCCAGCCCCAGCTGCGCCTTCCACCCCGTCGCTTCCGCCAGCGTCATGGGGCAGACGTCCGGACAATAGGTATAGCCAAAGAACATCAGCGTCGGCGTGCCCTTGAGATCCTCCTCGGTGAAGGTCTCGCCAGTGGTCGTCGCGACCATTTCGAACGGGCCGCCGAACATCGCGCCCGAAGGCGAGAAGGGGCGGGTGAAATAGATGACAGTGGCCCCGATGACCGCAAGGATGACGAGTCCCCAGAGGACGATGCGAACTTTTGCCAGCACGGACGTTTCCTAATCTATTGCGGGTCCAGCGGCTCGGTGCCCGTGGGCGTTCCGTCCCTGGCCAGCGTGATCTTCTCGATCCGCGCTTCGGCCTGCTTGAGCAATGTCTCACAGTGGCGCTTGAGCGCCTCGCCGCGCTCATAGATCGCGATCGATTCCTGCAAGGGCGCGCGCCCGCTTTCCAACTGCTGAACGATCTTTTCGAGCTCGTCCAGCGCCGCCTCGAAGCTCATTTCGGCAATATCGGACATCGCTTCTACCCCTGTTCGCTATCGGAATCGGCACCGGCCACGCCAGTGAGCAACATGCCTACATGCGCCGACACCCCCGAGGCAAGGCCGCCGAGATCGTATCCGCCCTCGAGCATCGAGACGATGCGGTTTGAGCAGCGCCTTGCGGCAATGTCCATCAACTTTCCTGTGAGCCAGGCGTAATCGGAGCCGACCCATTCAAGCTGAGCCAGCGGGTCGCGCCTTTCGGCATCAAACCCGGCGGAAATGAGGATGAGGTCGGGCGCGAAATTGTCGAGCGCCGGAAGGATGCGGTTGAGGTAGGCCTCACGCATATCCTCCCCGCCGGTGGCGGGTTTGAGCGCGGCGTTGACGATGTTGCCCACTCCGGTCTCATCGGGCGCGCCCGTCCAGGGATAGAGCGGCATCTGGTGGGAGGAGGCATAAAAGATCGAGGCATCGTCCTCGAAAATGTCCTGGGTCCCGTTGCCGTGGTGCACGTCGAAATCGATTATGGCGATGCGTTCCGCGCCATGAAGCCGCTGCGCCTGCCGTGCGGCGACCGCGATCGTGTTGATCAGACAAAAGCCCATCGAGCGGTCTTTTTCGGCATGGTGGCCGGGCGGCCTGGCCGCGACGAAGGCGTTGTCCGCTTCCCCCAGCACCACGGCTTCGATCCCTCGTATGACGCCGCCAAGCGCTGTGGAGGCGGCATCAAGGCTGGTGGCGGAAATAAAGGTGTCCTCATCGAGCTGCCCCATGCCCTCGGCGGGTCGGACCGCGCGGATGCGGTCCATTACCTTGTCCGAATGGACGAGTTCGGCCAGCGAAAGATCGCCCGAAGGCGCTGTCTCCCGCCTGAGCGCGCCGAAACGGGGCTGTTCAAGCGCGCGCGTGACAGCCTTGAGCCGCTCTGGCCGTTCGGGGTGGCCCTGCGGCGTGACGTGCTGGCTGTAATTGGACTGGCTGATAAGAAGCGTTGTCATCGCATACCTTACGTAGAGGTCTTCTTGACGCGCGGTGCAGCGCTTGTCAAACAGCCCTGATGCCGCACGATCGAGCCGATCCCCAGACTATTGACCAGGCCGCCGCGCTGATCCGCGCAGGCAGGCTTTGCGCCTTCGCGACCGAAACGGTCTATGGCCTCGGCGCCGACGCCACGAACGGTGACGCTGTTCTTGCCATCTACGAGACCAAGGGCCGACCGCGCTTCAATCCTCTTATCTCCCACTGTGCCGATATGGCGATGGCGCGGCGCTACGCCCGCTTCTCGCCGCTGGCGGAAGAACTTGCCAACCGCTTCTGGCCCGGGCCGCTGACGCTCGTGCTGCCCATGGTGCCCGGTTCGGACCTTTCCGACCTCGTGACGGCGGGGCTCGATACTGTCGCCATTCGTGTACCCGGCCACGCCGGCGCGCGCGGCCTTATCGCCGCTATCGGCCGCCCCGTCGCCGCGCCTTCCGCCAACCCCTCAGGAAAATTGTCCCCGACCACCGCGGAGAGCGTCCGCAAGGCCTTTGGAGGCGCAGTGCCGGTGCTCGACGGCGGACCATGCGAAAGCGGCCTAGAATCCACTATCCTCGCCGTTGATGGCGAGACGGTGACCCAGCTCCGTGCCGGGGCGTTGGCGCGTTCCGAGGTCGAACGGTTTCTGGGACAGCCTGTGAGCCTGGCTGCTCACAATGCGGCAATCTCCGCGCCGGGCATGCTCAAGAGCCATTACGCGCCCAATGCGGCGCTCCGTCTCGATGCCGCGGCCCCGGTCTCCGGTGAGGCCTATCTCGCCTTTGGCGACGAGCCGCAGGGCTTTAAAGGTCCGATGTTGAACCTTTCTCCATCGGCCGACCTGAGGGAAGCCGCGCGCAACCTTTTTTCCTATCTCGCCCGTCTCGACGCAGCGGGATGCACAAACATCGCCGTCGCGCCCATTCCGCATGAAGGCCTGGGCGAAGCGATCAATGACCGCCTAGAGCGCGCAGCGGCGCCACGGGGTTAGCACAGAACCCGGGGTACTCAAGAATCGCCGCCTGTCAGGGGGACACCACCTCGACCTGAAGCCGGGCTCCCGTTGCTTCGGCGTAGCGCTTGAGCGTAGAGAGCGTGGGTGAGACGTTGCCGCCTTCCAGGCGAGCAATTGCCGATTGCGTGGTGCCGATGCGGCGGGCGAGCTCGGCTTGGGACAGCCTGGCGCGGATACGCGCCTGGATCAGGGACTCTATCAGCCTGTATTCCGCATCCGCCTTCTCATATTCTTCCCGAAATGCCTGATCTGCCATCAGGCGCTTTTTGAGATCGGCAAGTTTGGTCATTATTTCACCTCTGCCAGACGCTTGCGCGCCAACTCCAGTGCGCGGAGCGGTGTCTTCTGGCCCTTCTTGACAAAAACATGGAGTACGACCACGCGTCTACCGTTCAAGGCAACATAGATACCTCGCGCTACGCCCTCAGGAGCCTTGGCGCGCAGTTCCCACAGCTTGCCTTCGACATGCTTGACATGCGGTTCGTGCAGAGCCTCAAGACCCAGACTCTCGACCATCTCCAGAAGCCGCAGAAACCGGGCACGCAACCTCGCCGGGAGTGCCTCGATCTCTGCATCGACTTTTTCGAGTGTCTCAACCGACCATAGCATTTATGCTATTTTATAGCGCCGACGCTATAGTTGTCAACTCTCCCGCACCTTGTAGGGCTTCTGGTCGCGCCAGAAGCGCATGAGGCTTTCAAGGTCGGGGTCGCCGCCTTCGGGCAGGACGATGCGGAGGTTGACATAGAGATCGCCCTTGCCGAACAGGCCCTTGCCCTTGAGCCGCAGGGCCTTTGAGGTGTCGGGGCCAGGGGGCAGGTTGAGTTCGACCGCCCCGTCCAGCGTCGGAACGCGCACCTTGGCACCGAGCACGGCCTCATACAGCGTGATCGGCACATCGACACGCAGATCGTTGCCGTCGCGGCGGAAAGTCTTGTGTCTTGCGAACTTGACCGTCACCAGAACATCGCCCGGCTGCCCCGTGAGCGGGGAGGGCTTTCCCTGGCCGCGCAGGCGGATCTGCTGGCCCTCTTCGAGAGGGGTCGGCAGTTTGACCGACACTGTCTTGCCGGTTGGCAGCGTCACCGGAACGGATTTGCCAGAATGGGCATCCTCGAGCGTCACCGCAAGATTGACGGTCGTGTCAGGGCCCTTGCCGGTCTGTGCGCCAGGACCGGTCGTGCCGGTAAAGGGATCCCAGCTTGCACCGCCCATGCCCGCGCCGCCCATGCCCGCGCCGCCGAAGGAACTGCCTCCGCGCCGCGTACCTCCGCCAGCGCTGAAACCGCTCATGAATTCCTTGAGAATGTCCTCGGCGCTGAACCCGCCTGCGCCAGTTCGCGCGCCACCGCGCGACGCGCCCGGATCGAAGCCGAAGCCGGCGAATTTCGGATTGCCTTCGGCATCGATTTCGCCACGATCGTACTGGGCGCGCTTGGTCTTGTCCGACAACAGGTCATAGGCGGCCGTGGCCTCCGCGAACTTCTCGTGGGCCTTCTTGTCGTTCGGGTTCTGGTCCGGGTGCAAAGTCTTGGCGAGCTTGCGATAGGCGGACTTGATGTCCTTCTCGCTCGCCGTCTTTGACACGCCAAGAACGGTATAAGGGTCGCGCATGCTCCTCTTACCTGAACTCTTTCCTTGGAGGTGCTCCGCCGGTATGCGTCCGGAGCACCCTTGAATCACGGATAGCGGCGCCAGTTGAAGCGCCGCTCATTTGCGTTCTATATGGCCACGGCCCCGAACAATGTCCAGAAGCGGGAAAAATGAGCGCTGACCAGACGCCCTTGAATGACGAGATTTTCGACGATTCTTTCAAGGGCGCAATCGATCCCGTGGAATTGTTTGGCAATTGGCTCGCAGCCGCCCGCGCGAGCGAGGCCAATGACCCCAATGCCATGGCGCTCGCAACGGTCGATGGAGACGGGCTGCCGGATATCCGGATGGTGCTGCTGAACGGGCTCGACCCGCGCGGCTTTGTGTTCTTCACCAATTTCGGCAGCGCCAAGGCCACGCAGCTTGTCGCGCAACCCAGGGCGGCGCTGTTGTTCCACTGGAAAAGCCTCCGGCGTCAGGTTCGTGTCCGGGGAGAGGTCGAGCAGGTGACGGCGCAGGAGGCTGACGCCTATTTTGCGACGCGCCCTCCCCAGTCACGCATCGGCGCGCACGCCTCCCGGCAGTCTCGCCCGCTGGAGAGCCGGGCCACGCTCGTCGCAAGGGCGGAAGAACTGGCCAGATCGTTCGGTGATGGCCCGATCCCGCGGCCGGAATACTGGTCGGGCTTCCGCATTCTGCCCCGCCAGATAGAGTTCTGGAAGGACGGG
The DNA here is from genome assembly GCA_964429025.1 of uncultured Pelagibacterium sp. Taxonomy (GTDB): domain Bacteria; phylum Pseudomonadota; class Alphaproteobacteria; order Rhizobiales; family Devosiaceae; genus Pelagibacterium. Next base: position 54,183 of record CAYSBF010000004.1, on the reverse strand, counting down.
CCGTTCAGGCTCCACGACCGCGTGGTCTTCCGGCGCGATGGCGACGGCTGGTCGCGCACCCGGCTTTATCCCTAGGACCGGATAGAGTTTTGCGTATCCTCATCCGGACATCGAAAAGCGCCCTCTGGTCCCGTCGGCTCGCCAGTTTCGCCCTGGCGATACTCGTCGTTGCGATCCCGCTCCACATCTTCGACCTCATCCCCTCGGACGCATTCACCATCAGCCTTGGGATCGGGCTTGGCGCGGCGGCGCTGGCGCTCCTGCTCGGTATCTGGGCCTGCATCCGCCTCTGGTTCACAGGCGACCGCGGCTGGGGCCCCGCCATCTTCGGCATTGCCTTCGGCCTTATCTGCCTCGCGCCCGCAGGTTTTGCCGGGTATCTCGCAATGACCTATCCCTCGACCGCCGATGTATCGACAGCGTTGCTCAGCCCGCCGGAACTCATCATGGCGCGAGGCTCGGATGTCGACATCGACCCGGAATCGATCCTCGTTTCCTATCCCAATCTCATCACGCGATTTTACCAGATCCCGCCGCAAGTGCTTTATCAGCTGGCCGAAGGGCTGGCGCGCCAGCATGGCTGGCAGGTCATCGGGACGAACCCGCCTTCCGGCGACCAAGGCCGTGGCACACTCAACGCCATCCGCCGCTCGCTGCTCGGCTGGAGCAACGAGATCGCCTTCCGCGTTTCGCCTAGCCCCATCGGCGCCTTGATCGACCTTCGCGCAGCGTCTCTCTACCCCACCCGGCACGACCTCGGCGACAATGGCCGCGCGATCGAGGATTTCCTGCGGGCGCTCGATCAGACGGTGACGGAATACGTTCAGCGCAACATGGCGTTCATTGAGGACGGTTCGCAGAACGTCGTGGTCGAAGGGCTGGATGAAGGGGCCTCAGCCGGCCAGTGAAGCACGCAGGCCGAAAAGCCCGCGGCTGATCCGCACTTCGCCCTTTTCCTCGAGATATTCGAGGTGGGAGAGCAGCGTGCGCTGGGCGCCCGAGCGGACCTTCGGGGCAAGCTGCGGGTACACCCGTCTTGCAAGCCCGCTCAGCGTCAGCGGCCCATCCCTCAAGGCCTCCCGGATCTGCCCGTTCCGCATCTGCCGGTGCGCACGCACGCCACGGGCCCGCTCCGGCCCATCAGGGATTTCGCCGCCATGAGCCGGAATGTAACGGGTCTGCGGCAGCGCCTCGAGCTTGTCGAGCGAAGCGAGATAGTCCGTAAGGCTGCCATCGGGCGTGGCCACCACTGTCGTGCTCCACGCCATCAGATGGTCCCCCACCAGGACCATGTCCGTCCCGTCCAGCACGAAGGCGAAATGGTTGGCGCAATGACCGGGTGTTGCGACCGCGGTCAAGGCAACCTCGCCAAAAGCCAGCCGCTCGCCGTCCCTGATCTCCCGGTCCGGCACCAGTCCATAGGCCGAGGCATGGGCGAAGGGATTGCGCTCGAGGAATTTGAGTGGCCGCGACAGGCGATGCCGCCCGCCGAAAACGATCGGCGCACCTGTTTCGGCCTTGAGCCTGGGCGCCAGCGCACAATGATCGATATGGGTGTGCGTGAGAAGGATCGCCTCGATTCGCCGCGGACCGGCGGCCTCAAGAATGGCCTTGAGATGCGAATCATCGTCCGGACCCGGATCGAGGACCGCGACAGCATCGTTACCGACAAGGAAAGTGTTGGTCCCTGTATAGGTATAGGGGCTGGCATTGGGCGCGGTAAGCCGTGCCAAACCAGGGGCAATCGGCACGAGTTCACCCGGGCGCGCGTCGAACTCGATGTCCTCTGGGGGTGATTGAATGGCGGCCATTGCAGGGGAGGTCACGAATGGATAGAAGTGGGCATATCCCGGTTTAACGCAAAGGACTCCGTGATGGCCATGACTTTTGCCACCCCCAACACGCTTCTGGGCGCCGTGCAGCCAAAAGGGAGGGTCGCGCAGATCGCAACGACGATCGCCATTGCCTTCCTCGGATCGGTCCTGATGACCATCGCCGCCAAGACAAGCGTGCCGACCTGGCCGGTTCCGGTCACGCTTCAATCGATGGCCGTGGCGATCATTGCCGCGGCCGTCGGCTTCCGGGTGGCAGTTGCAACTGTCTCGCTCTACCTCGTTGAGGGTCTCGCCGGCATTCCCGTCTTTGCCGGAGCCTTTGCCGGTGTTTCCTATGTCCTTGGCCCCACCGGCGGTTTTCTTATCGGCTTCCTCGTCATGGCGGGGATCATCGGCTTTCTTGCCGACCGCGGCGCCACCCGCAACGTCTTCACGAGCTTCGGTGCGATGGTGCTCGGTGCGATGGCGCTCTTTGCTTTCGGCTTTGTGTGGCTCATGGCGATGTCCGGCGGCGCCGGCTGGATCGACCAGAGCGATGTGGTGGGTTCGGCTTTCCGTGGCGCCGTCCAGCCCTTCATCGTCTGGGATATCCTCAAAATGGCCTTTGCGGCGATGACAGTTGCAGGCGGCTGGGCCATCGTCCGCCGCTTCTGACGACGGCGCACAGTTAGCCATTGCAAGGCCGGTCCTTCGGGGCCGGCCTTTTGTTTTGCAACCAGGCCCGTTCCCGCCCGTTGTCCTTGAAACCGTCTTTCCGATTTCAGGAGGCAGGAAATGGAATTCTCTTCAATGCCGTGGCTCTTTGCCGTCTTGGGCGGCGCGGTCATTCTTGGGTTGATCATCGCCTATGGCGCGACGAAATCCGGCCGCGCCAACCGCCGTCAGCGCGATGCGGCCGAACGCGGCGCGCGTGACCTCTACCACAAGGATCAGAGCAAAAGTTGAGAACCATGGAGGCGCGCGGGGCAGGGGTCGTAATCGTTGGCGCGGGATTCGGGGGTCTCAATGCCGCCAAGACGCTTGCCAGGGCCGGCGTGCCGCTGACGCTGATCGATCAGCGCAACCATCACCTTTTCCAGCCGCTGCTTTACCAGGTCGCCACCGCAGCTCTCTCGCCTGCTGATATCGCTGTGCCGATCCGCGCGGTTCTGCCCCCGGGGCGCCAGAAGGCCAGTGTCGATATTCTGATGGATGAGGTCGTCGCCATCGACCGCCAGGCCCGCACGGTCACAACCGAAGGCGGTGCCACCATTCCCTATTCCCATCTCATCCTCGCGACCGGCTCAAACTACGCCTATTTCGGCAATGAGGAGCGCTGGGCGCCCCATGCCCCGGCCCTCAAATCGGTCGATGATGCCCTCAATATCCGCCGCAGGGTTCTTTTGGCGTTCGAGCGGGCGGAAACGACCAGCGACACCGCCCTGCGCGAGCGCCTGATGACCTTCGTCGTCATCGGAGGCGGGCCGACCGGAGTTGAGACGGCAGGGGCGCTGGCCGAACTCGCCAAGGCCTCGCTGGTCTGCGACTTCACCAATATCGACCCGCGCGCCGCCCGTGTCATCCTGGTCGAGGCGCAGGGGACGCTGCTCAACGCCTACCCCGAGCGTCTCGGCAAATACACCAAGAAAAAGCTCGAACAGATCGGGGTCGAAGTCATCACCGATCATCCCGTCAAGGACGTTACCAGTGACGGCGTCGTGCTCGAGGACCGGACCATCCTTGCCGCTAACATTTTCTGGTGCGCCGGGGTCAAGGCGACGCCCGTGGGACATTGGCTGGGTGTGGGGACAGAGCGCAACGGCGCGGTTCGTGTCGGCCGGGACCTGAGGCTTGAGGATGACCCCTCAGTCTTCGTGATCGGTGACGCAAGCGCGGCGCTGGATGAAGATGGAAAGCCGCTTCCGGCGCTGGCTCCGGTCGCAAAGCAGCAGGGCCGCCACGCCGCGCGGACGATCATCGCCGAGCTCCGCAACCAGCCCGCACCCGGTCCCTTCCGCTATCGCGACTGGGGCACGATGGCGACCATTGGACGCTTCGCTGCGGTCGGAAAATTCGGCAAGCTTGAGGTGACCGGCTTTATCGCCTGGCTCCTCTGGGGCGCTGTCCACATCGCCTATCTGGTGGGCTTCCGCAATCGCTTGAGCGTCCTGCTCAACTGGCTTTGGGCCTGGATATTTTATGCCAAGGGTTCGCGCCTGATCACCGGGCCGGCCGAAGCCGCGACCCCCGCGCTGGACAGCCGCCGGGCGGTGGAGGACGAGCTCCACAAGACCGTGACCAATCTCGCCGAGTCCGGCCGGTAGCGGTCTGGCGCCCCGTAAGGCGGAACTCCGGCCGCGACGTCCCGTTTCCTCTCCAACGCATCAGGAGAACGCAGGAGGAGGACGTTATGGACCAATTGCCCCGCAATATCCGTGCCGGCATGGACGTCTTTGATGCCGATAACGAGCGAATCGGAACGGTTGAGGATTTCCGCTTTGGCGAGGGCGGTGCTGCCGGTGGGGAATCGCCGGCGACCTACCGCGAAGACAGCCTGATCGACAATCTGGCCGAAGCCATCTGGCCGGACGACATACCCGAGGTGCTGCGCGAGCGGCTGCTGCAGGAGGGCTATGTGCTGCTCGATGCGGACGGCATCATGCAGTCGGACCGTTATGTACTTCCCGAACAGATCGCTTCGGCGTCCGACGACCGCATCGTGCTGCGCGTCAAACGCGACGAGCTGATCAAGGCCTGACCGCGTTCCGGCGGGGTCTCCCGGCACCGCTCGCCGATGGTGGATGAAACTTTTATGACGCCGATCGCGGAATAATTGCAACCAATCTGGCCCTTAATTGTTGCACATTGAATCTGGACCGGCCAGAACCTGCAAGAGGTCTGTTGCCGGCTGTTCGGGTATGGGGCAATACCAAAGGGGGAAACAGCAATTGACGACGCTAGCGCGTAATGAAATGGCCGCAACCGAGATCGAACTGGCGCGCCTGGCGGCCATCGTCGAATCCTCGAGCGATGCCATCGTCAGCAAGGACCTCAACGGTATCGTCAACTCCTGGAACGCCGCAGCCGAGCGCATTTTCGGCTTCACGGCGAGCGAAATGCTGGGCCGGCATATCACAACCATCATTCCCGAAGAACTTCGCGCCGAAGAAGATATCATCATCGGCAAGATCAAGGCCGGACAGCGCCTCGATCACTTCGACACGGTGCGGCTGACCAAGGACGGCGGCCGGGTTTATGTTTCGCTGACGGTCTCCCCGCTCAAGAACAGCCGGGGCGAGGTTGTGGGCGCCTCGAAGATTGCCCGTGACATCAGCGATCGCAAGCGCAACGAGCAGCTTCAGTCTCTCCTGATCCACGAACTCAACCACCGGACAAAGAACCTGCTTGCCACGATCCACACGATCGCGAGGCAGACCTTCTCGGATGCGCGCTCCGAAACGATCGACCTGTTCTGCGATCGCGTCCAGGCGCTGGCCACGAGCCAGGAACTGCTGACCGGCAGCGGCTGGCAGGGCGCATCGCTTCCGGAAATGGTCGCCGCAGTGCTGTCGCCCTTTGCCGGGGAGAAGAGCCGCATCGTCATCACCCGGATGCCCGACGTTCACCTCAGTGTCCGTCAGACGACCGCTCTCTCGCTTGCCATGCACGAATTGGCAACCAATGCCCTTAAATATGGGGCTCTTACGCAGCCGGAGGGAAGCGTGTATATGGATGGCCGGTTTGAAGACGGCTACCTCACGCTCAGCTGGCGGGAGGAGGGCGGCCCGGAGGTCTCTCCGCCTCAGCGCACGGGCTTCGGGACACGCCTGCTGAGCTTTGCGCTTCAGCACGAGCTGGGAGCCGAAGTTCAACTTGAATACAACCCGCAGGGGCTTCGTTTTGTCGTTAGGTTTGCAGCAGCACCGGCCCAACATTAGTACCGCCGGCTTAATGAATGTCACCTACCTGTCAGCCGATGCGCCCATTCTCGTGGTTGACGACGAATTTCTTGTCCTGTGGAACCTGCAGGAAGTCCTTGAACGCATGGGCTTTCGCTCCATTCTCGCTGCGAGCAGCGTGCAGGCGGGCCTCAAATATCTGAACGAGCCGCAGCTTTCCTTCGCCTTCCTTGACGTCAATCTGGGAAGCGAAAAGAGCTTTGCCTTGGCCGAGGCTCTCCAGGCCGAGGGCATCCCCTTTGCCTTCGTTACCGGCTATGACCGCTCCGTTCTGGAAGGAAGGTTCGAGGACGTCCCCGTCCTGGGCAAGCCCGTCGATATTGATGCGCTCTCGAGTGTGATTTCGCTGGCAGACTGACCCAGCACGGCTTATGCAGCAATCGGCATGAAAAACCGGGGACCCGAAGGTCCCCGGCTCATTGGTCGGAGTAGCGTGATTCGAACACGCGACCCCCTCGTCCCGAACGAGGTGCGCTACCAGGCTGCGCTATACTCCGATAGGTCCGGGCAGGCGCCCGAAGTGAGGGCTATATATAGCGGCAGGCTGACCGGTTCAAGCCCGTTCGGCGCTGTTGCGGGGCAGGGGCAAACAGTGTAGGAACCAACCCGCCTTGGGGCGTCGCCAAGTGGTAAGGCATCGGTTTTTGGTACCGACATTCGCAGGTTCGAATCCTGCCGCCCCAGCCAGCTTTCCAGAAGTTGCATGTGAATCAGTCAGCTAACGATTGACAGCTTGGATCGGCCCTGTTCGTCTTCGGATACCCTGCGAGCGCTTGCGGTCAGGCCTGCTAGCTTTTGCACAACATTCTGAAGCATGGCCTCGTCCAGGCTCAGATTAGCAGCGATCCGCTGGAGCTTGCCCTTCTCCTCCTCGAGTTGGCGCAGTCGCTTTGTCTCAGAGGGCATCAGCCCGTCATACCGCTTGCGCCAGTTGTAGGACCTCGCCCCGAAATGCCTGCCTTCCGGCAGGCCTCACCAACCGCTGTGCCACCTCGGCCCGCTTGAGCACAAAGGCGATCTGGCCGTCGGTGAACTTGGACTTCTTCATGGGCATTTTCCGTCTCGCTGCCCCGGTGCGGAAATCACGACGGTTGACAATCCGAGCCTGCAGGGCGAACCCACCCATCGCCAGTATGACCAAGATCGACGAGAGCATGGCTGCGCCCGACAGATCTATCGGATAGTCCGACAGCTTGCGCTCGACACCAGTGACCAGAACCAGGAATCCCGACCGTCCGCTAGCCTGGCCGGGGTACCGAAATCTACTATTGCCATGGCGAAACCAGCAGCAGGCTAGCTGCGATAGAGGGCGTGGCGAGCGGCAGCATAATGCGGAAGAAAGCGCGGAACGGTCTGGCACCTGAAAGAAGTGCTGCTTCGGTATAGCGCCCGCCAATGGAAGAGACGGTGCGCGATACAGCGAAATAGACCACCGGGACGTTGAGCATCATCACGAAAACGACACCTCAGAAGGAAAACGGGAATCGGGATAGCCTTGATTAGTTGTATCTTGATCGTGCGAAACCAACGTCCCGTTGGTTTCTCACTGGCGAGAATGGCCGGCGCAGGGCCAGGCGGCGCGGCCGGATGGGCGCGGGGAACACCATGTTCATGTTTGGGAACCTCGGGGAGAGCGGGAATAGGAAAAGCGCACGCAGCTCTCTCTCAACCGCACGGGCTCAACCCCTCCCGGTCCGACCTCTTCCTCTCGTTTCGGGGAGTGGCAATCTTTGGTGCCGGCACGCATAATGAACTCTGTGCCGCAGGGCTGAGGGGGAAGACGCATGGTGGTCTGGGTGGGAGAGGTGGTAGTGAACCCATTGACGGGCTCGCGGCTAACGATCATCGAGACTGAAAACGAGACAGCAGGGCTTGGTTTTGGGCTCGAAGTTTCCTGTCCGCCTGGTGCCGGCGCCGATATCCCGGAGCATTTCCATCTCGATTGGACAGAACGCTTCACCATCCTTTCCGGCATTGCCCGCTATCGTCTGGAGGGAGAGGAACGAACGGCGGAAGCTGGAGAAGCGCTGACCTTTCCACCCCGGCTCCGACATGTGCATCCCTGGAACGGGGGTGACGGCGAACTGGTGTATCGGCAGGAAACCCGGTTCCAAGCACCCAATCCGCAAGCTGTTCAGGATACCCTCGGAGTCTTCGGTACGCTCTATAGAATGGCCGCGCGAGGCGAGACCAACGCCCAGGGCTTGCCCAGGAACCCCCTGCAACTTGCCGTAACAATGAAATTGCTCACGCAGCACGGCGGTTTTGATGCCGCAATTCCCGTATCGGCGCAGAAGCTGATGGCAGCCACGCTCGGCTCGCTGGCGGAACGGCTTGGCTACCGGGCTGTGGACGACGCGTAATCGTGAGCGGGGAACGGACGGTGGAGATTGCCAAGCAGTAATCGTGATAATAGTGCCCGAGATGGCTGCGGCTGCGAGGGTGAGTTTGGAGCGCTCTATCCCGGTATGGGGCGCCCTTCGATTGCGCCTGAGAAGCTCCTGCGGGCAATGCTGCTGCAGGCATTCTTTTGCGCTCGATGCGGGTGACGCCGCACGTCGCAAAACCTCAACCGACGACGATCAGGCATCGATGGACGGACCACCCGTCATGCTGGATATGGGGTCAGCATGCGCATCAGAAAGCGCATTGAGGAAGCGTTTGGCTGGATCAAGACCATCGCCGGGCAGCGAAAGACAAAGTTCCGCGGAATTGACCGCGTCGGCTGGTCCTTCACCTTCGCTGCCGCTGCCTACAACCTGGTGCGGCTGCCCAAGCGGCTGGCGGGGCCGGCATGAGCGCGCCGGCAGAGTGCCAGCTGGTCGGGTCCTTGGCGGATTGTCGAGGCCGATATCTGGGACCGCGATTATCTCAATCTTTGCGGACCCGCCACTCTCGCCATCGGTGCAGACAACTGCGGCGAAATCGCGTTCGGTGCCATGCAATCCAACCTTGAAATCGGCTATAGCCCGTCAATGATCTTCTTCACATGGACTGGTTCAGACGAAATGAACGAGGTCAGCGGTGAGGGGGATGCCGAATTGCCTCCAGACCGCTCCATCACCGTCACCTTCGCCTTTCACCACGGCGACGAAGCCGTCCTCAACGCTATCCGGCAGACTTCTTCAACAGATGGGGTGATTGGGGTCTCGCCCGAGCCGAGGTAAGGGCGGCTGCTCCTGTCGAGATGTGAGAACGTGGTCGCTGTAGAGCGCCACAAGCATCAGGAGGAGCAGCCATGAAGTATTTTGCCGGACTGGACGTGTCTTTGGAAGAGACCGCGATCTGTGTTGCCGACGAGAACGGTCGGATTGTGAAGGAGGCTCGGGCGGCGAGCGAGCCGCAGGCGCTATCGGAAGCGTTGCGGAATATCGATTTGCCGCTGGAGCGCGTCGGGCTGGAGGCCTGTTCGCTGACGGCATGGCTTCACGACCATCTGCGCGACGATGGAGTGAACGCCATTTGCATCGAAACCCGGCAGGCCAATGCGGCGATGAAGACGATGCCGAACAAGACCGATCGCAACGATTCCCGAGCTCTGGCGCAGATCATGCGCACGGGCTGGTATCGACAGGTGCATGTGAAAAGCCGGCAGTGCCGGCTCTGGCGTTCGCTGCTCGTCGCCCGCCGCACGGTGCTGAACGAGATGCGCAGCATCGAGAACGTGGTTCGCGCAATCCTGCGCGAGGCCGGCATCAAACTCGGCACGCCGTCGCGAACCGCTTTTGCCAGCCGCGTGCGCGAACTGGCGGATGCCGACGCCCAGGTAGCGGCAATGGTCGAGCCGCTTCTTGCGATCTTGGCGACGATGCTTGCGGAGTTCGTCCGCCTGACGAAGCAAGTTATCGACATTGTCCGCAAGGAAGACGTCTGTCGACGGCTGATGAGCGTTCCCGGCGTCGGCCCGATCACCGCGCTCACCTTCCGCGCCACCATTGATCGGCCGGACCGGTTCAGCCGCTCGCGAGCGGTGGGTGCGCACCTCGGCCTGACGCCAGCGCGGTATCAGTCTGGCGAGACGGACATAGTGGGCAAGGTGAGCCGCTGCGGCGACGAACTCGCCCGCACCGCACTCTACGAAGCCGCGCATTCGTTGCTTGTGAGGTCAAAGAAATGGTCGAGCCTCAGAGCGTGGGGCATAGCCATCGCCAAGCGTCGCGGCATGGCGCGGGCCGGATTGGAGTCGCCCGCAAGCTCGCTGTCATCCTGCACCGCATGTGGGCTGACGCAACCGAATTCCGCTACGGCAAGGAATCGGTCTCCGCCATGGTGGCCTGAACGAGGCGGCAACGGAAGGAGCAAGAACAACTACAGCTTCGCCCGCAAGGGTGATGCCGGATCGTTCAGTGGGAGCGATGGGCAAGGGGATCTCGTTAGCAGGTTAGGTCCTGGGCAAGATCTCCCGAGGTCGTTCAACAGATTGAGACGCCGAGCCTTTCTGACCCCATCATGCGGCGGCCACGCACCGACCGCGAAGAGAAGCGCGTGACCCGCGGAGCGACATGATCCGGAAAACGAGCAGGAGGAGCTTGACCTCAACGACCCCAATCAGAGAAGCCTGCTAGACTATGTGGTCGAATGAGGCAGTAAGGTGCCATGGGTTGAATGGCAGCTTCTGGTCAAGGTGAAAGTGGTGTCGAACGTCCGTCCAGCCGGGCCCACACTCGAGCAACGACAGCTATCTCATGTTTTTCGGCGCAACGCTTGCAGATCCCGCTCTTCCGGCAGGCGCGGTTGCTCTACATTTCAACGCAATGCGCCGCCGGGAAGGCCGTTTTGCAGCGACGAGGCCGGCCAAATCCAGAAGCGGCCGCTTGAAAGAGCATCGACGGTGACAAAGGCACAGCAGGGGGAGGTGCTTGTAAACGCCAGTCAGAAAAAAACATCCCCGGCGCGAGCGCCGGGGATTGGAGACAGATGCCCATATGAGCCTACGGGCAGCGACTTGCCGTTCAGCTATGGACGATTTTGGTTCCGAGCACATTGAGGCATTCGCGGATGAAAGCGGCAAGGGCGGTCCATCCCTTCGCCGATACCATGTTTCCGTCGACCAGCGCCTCGGTCGGTGAAAGATCGACATACTCACCACCTGCCAGGATGACTTCAGGCTCGCAGGCACCTAGTGCGCCGACTCGCTTGCCGCGCACCACGCCATCGACAGCAATCAGAATCTGGACGCCGTGGCAGATCGTGAAGATCGGCTTGCGCGTCTCGTGGAAGTGACGGACCATCGCCTGCACGCGCTTGTCGGTCCGGATATATTCCGGGCCCCGGCCGCCGGCTGCATACACCGCGTCGTATTCCTCCAGACGCACTTCGCTGAACGTCTTGTTGAGCTGGAAATAGTGGCCGAGCTTTTCGGTATAGGTCTGGTGACCCTCGAAATCGTGCAGTGACGTTGCAATCAGGTCGCCGGCCTTCTTGTCGGGGCAGACCACATGAACAGTATGGCCGACGGCTTCCATGGCCTGCTGGAAGACGTAGATTTCGTATTCTTCGGTGAACTCACCGACGAGCATCAGGATTTTCTTGCCAGGCATTGGCGACACTCCGGGGATGTTGGATTGGCAGAAATGGCGGGCCGGTGGCCGGCCCGCCATGCGAGATTAGAACGGCGAGTCAGGGAAATAGAACTCGCTCGCATTGTCCTTGGTAATGCGCGGCGCATCGAGGATCACTTCGCCCCGGATCGGCGCCTGACCATTGAGGTTGGCGGCGGTAAGGTAAATGGCCGTCTTGATCATCGAAGGCGGGTAGGGCGTCGAGATCGGCGTAACTGCGTCGCCATCCATGACCAGTTCAATGATGTCCTTCATGCCGTTTGCCCCGAGAGCGAACTTGATCTCGGTCCGGCCGGCCTGCTGGATGGCCTCGAGAACGCCGAGCAGCATGTCGTCGTCATTCGCCCAGACCGCGTCGATGTGAGGATACTTGGCGAGATAGTCCTGCATCAGGTTGAAGGCGTCGTCGCGGTTCCAGTAGGCGTACTGGACATCGAGGATATTGATGTCACTTCCTTCGAGAGCCTCCTGGAACCCCTGGATGCGCTCGTCGTCAATGACGGTCGGGATGCCGCGAAGCACGACGACGTCACCTGAACCAAGTTCCTCGAGCAGGAACTGCGCTGTTGTGGCGCCGACGGCGATGTTGTCACCCGCCACGTAGAGGTCCTGGATAGTGTCATCGGTCAGTCCGCGGTCGACCACCGTGATGAAGGTGCCTGCTTCCTTGACCGACTGCACCGGGCCGGTAAGTTCCTCGGACGTGAAAGGCAGGATAACGAGTGCATCTGGCTTGCGGGTCGCCATCAGATCTTCGAGAACTCCCACCTGCGCGACAGCCGAGGGCGAGGTGTTAACGAGCACTTCGATGTTCGGAAAAGCCTCCCGGATCTCTGCAGCCGCAGCTTCAGCGTGGTACACGACACCGCCGGTCCAGCCATGGGTCGCCGCCGGAATCGACACGGCGATCACCTTGGACTCCTGAGCCAGCGCGGGCACAGCGGTGACAAGCGCCGCTGCGCTTATCAAGGAGAGCAAAGTTCCTTTAGTCATTGTAGTCCTCCCTACAAAATGAGCCTGAATCTGTAGACGCGGCGTCGTGTGGCTCAGTCACGACCGTCTGGAAAACCGCTGGATCAGCATGGCAACAATGATGATGACGCCCTGGACAGCTGCCACGAGGTATTCGGAGATGAAGTCGGAAAGCACCATCAGGTTGGCAATCAGTTCAAGAATTACAGCGCCTGCGAGCGTTCCCCATATGTAGCCTTTGCCACCTCTCAAGGCGGTGCCGCCGATGACAACGGCAGTAATCACTTGCAACTCCCAGAGCAGCCCTGTGGTCGGAGTAGCAGCACCGAGTCGTGGCACGTAGCAGACGGCCGCGATGGCGACGCAGACGCCTTGGATGACGAATGCGATCGTGCGAACTTTCGTCACCGATATGCCGGAGAACCGCGCGACCTCCACGTTGGCACCGACGGCTGCGCAGCGCCTTCCGAATTTGGTCTTGTAGAGTATGAATGCCCCAATAATGGCGACGGCGGCGCAGACCAGAATCGGGATGGGAATCCCCATTACGTTGCCGAAATAGATCGGACGGAACGGATCGCGCAAGGAACGGTCGATGGGGATGGTGCCGCCATTCGACATGAAGGTGATCAAGGCGCGATAGATGCCCATCGTGCCAAGCGTCACGATAAAGGGCTCTATCCTGCCGATTGTCACAACAAGCCCGTTGAACAGGCCGCAAAGCGCCCCAATGCAGATGACCAGTCCGATGCCAGCCGGAATAGCGTTGACGCCGAGCGAGGGCACCAGCGAGTTCATGAACATGATCATGACGCCCGCGGCGAATGCGGCCATGGACCCCACGGAAAGGTCCAGGCAGCCCGAGGATATTACGAAGGTTGCGCCGACCGCGATAATGGCGATGAAAGTCGCGCGCGTAACAACGTTCGAGATGTTGGTCGGCGAGAGGAAGTCGGGGTTAATGAGATACCCCAACACCACCAGCACCGCGAGCGCGATGAATGGCCCGAGGTCGACCCAGTTGATGCGCTGGATCACCGACTCCTTGACGAGTTCAGGGCTTGTGTCGGTCAATTGCTTTCTCCTCCCTGGACGCTACAGCGCCGGAATTGACTGTGGCTGCCAGCACCACGGCGTCTTCGGTGACTTCGTTGTCCCTCAATTCCGCCGTTATCCTTCCCGCTTTCATGACGAGGACGCGGTCGCACAGACCGATCAGTTCCTGTAGTTCCGACGAAATCACGATGCAGGCCTTTCCCCGGCGTACGAGGTCGTCGATGAAGCTGTAGATCTGGCTCTTGTTGCCGATGTCGATTCCCCGGGTAGGCTCATCGATGATGACGATGGAGGGGTCGAGCATCATGATCTTGGCAAGCAGCAGCTTTTGCTGGTTTCCACCCGAAAGCTGGCCAGCCTCAAGCTTTCTAGACCGCACGCGGATGTCGTAGGAGCGCACAGCCTCATCTAGCGCGGCGTTTTCTATGCGGTCGTCGATGAAGAGCTTGCGATAAAGCGAGGAAAGGGCAGTAAGCACCAGGTTGGGTGCAAGTTTTTCGCGCAGCAGCAGTCCCTTGCCCTTGCGATCTTCGGTGAGGTACCCGATTCCTTCATCGACCCCATCGGCGACCGACTTGATGTTCACCTGTTTGCCGCGCACACGAATAGCAGTCGACTTGGCTGGTCTGAGGCCCAAAATGCCTTCGAAGACTTCTGTCCGCCCAGCGCCTATCATGCCTCCAAAGCCCAGAACCTCCCCCGGTCGGGCGACGAAGGACACATGGTCGACATAGCCTGGAACACTGAGGTTTTCGACCTCGAAGATCGGGTCGGCCTCGGTGGCGCCGCGCTTGGGCGGATAGAGCATTGAGAGCTCGCGTCCCACCATCAGGCGAGCCATGTCCTCCTGAGTGAGGCTGTCTGCATCGTAGGTCCCGACCATATGCCCGTCCCGCAGGACGGTGACGCGGTCTGCAAGTGCTTCGACTTCGTCCAGACGGTGGGAGATGTAGAGAACCGTGACACCCCGGTCCCGCAGCGCCCGTATCTTGTCGAGCAGGATATCGACCTCGGAGGTGGTGAGAACGGCCGTAGGTTCATCGAAGATGACGATTCTGTGCTCTTCGAGTAGCGCACGTGCGATTTGGACCATCTGCCGCTGGGCAATCGATAGGTCCCTCACGAATTGGCGTGGTCGGGCCGTGCAGCCCAAGTTCGCGAGCTGCTGGGCGGCGATCTCCTCCATCGTCCTGTCGTCGATTACGCCGTTACGCGTCATCTCGCGGCCAAGAAACAGGTTCTCGACAACCGTGAGATCCTCTGCCAGCAGGATTTCCTGATGAACAAGCACGATTCCCCGGCGTTCGGCATCGACGGGGCCGGAGAAAGCGATATCCTCGCCGAGAAAACGGATCGACCCCACAGTGGGCTGGACGTGGCCGGATATCAGCCGCATGAGCGTGGATTTCCCAGCGCCGTTCTCGCCTATGATCGCGTGTATTTCGCCTGGCCGAACTGCAAGATTGACACCCTGCAGAACAGTAACCGGACCATACTTCTTTCCCAGTCCCGAGAGCCGCATGAGCTCGGAGTGATCCGGCGACTGGGATGGCCGCCTGTCCAGTGTTGCTGCGGTCATAGTTCGAACACCGGAATCAGACGATCGCGCGATCGCTCGATATGGGTCCGCATGGCAGCTTCCGCGGCATCCGGATCGCGCGCCTCGAAAGCCGAAATTATGGCTTCATGTTCGGCCAGCGCCTCTTCCGTCACGCGGGAGTGAAAGAGCAGACGGAATATGTGAAAGTGGACATGCTGGTGAGCCAGCGTAGAGCGCACCAGCTCGTTTCCCGAAACTTCCATGATCATGTCGTGAAATACGGCATCCTCGCGCGCGAACTGGGAATAGCGTACGCGCTCGTCGCCCTTCTTGCTGCGGCGACCCATGACACCAGCTGCCTCAGTGAGGCGGGCGAGCGTTTGGTCCTCCATCCGGAAGGTTGCAAGTCGCGCAGCGTGAGGCTCAAGAAGGAGTCGCAGTTCGTAAAGGTCGGAAAACTGCTTGGCATTGATTTGAGGGGCCGCGCTGTAACCCATGAGATGGGTCTTTACCACCAAACCTTCGCCTTCGAGACGACCAAGAGCTTCGCGGATGGGCGTGTGGGAAACGCCAAGTTCACGAGCCAAATTGTCAACAGTGATACGCGCCCCCGGCGCTATCTTGAGTGACATCAGTTGAGAAAAAATCGTGTCATAAACTTCAGTCGCCAAGCTTGACGGGCGTCGGATTGGCGCGGCGGCCGCTGCCCCAGCTGAACTTCCATCCTGTGCCTGGACCCGTCTGGTCATGTTTTTCCCCTTGACATTGAACTCTCCATAGCACGATGCTACACGATATACAATCATATATCCTATAGGATTTTGTATTGTGTTGATAACGGTGGAGGAGGCGCTGGCCAGAACGCGGTGCTTGCTAGTGCGGGCAGGGGTCCCCGACCGGCATGCCTGCCTTCAAGCGGAAGTGCTGGTGGAATCGGAAATGCGTGGCCATGCATCTCACGGCCTGCAGCGATTGCCACGGCTGCTTTCACGCATCAGGCGCGGACT
Organism: uncultured Pelagibacterium sp.; assembly: GCA_964429025.1. Taxonomy (GTDB): domain Bacteria; phylum Pseudomonadota; class Alphaproteobacteria; order Rhizobiales; family Devosiaceae; genus Pelagibacterium. Next base: position 38,274 of record CAYSBF010000004.1, on the reverse strand, counting down.
TGTAAATGTTTCGGCTGAAGGGCAGCGGGAATGGCGCAGCAGGTCCTATTTGTCGGTAAATGGTGAGGCTGGTCTCGGCGCTGTTGTGGCAATGGCGACCATTGATGAGATGCTAAGGCGATTGCCGGAGACCGGCATTGTTGTCGCCGGCGTCCGCAATGCCAATCACATCGGCATGCTCGCACCTTACGTCGAGCGGATCGCGACCAGCGGATATATCGGCATGGCCTTTTCCAGTTCCGAAGCGCTGGTCCACCCCCATGGCGGGGCAGAGGCGATGCTCGGCACCAACCCCGTCGCAGTTGCGGTCCCTGCACGTGACGGCGAACCGTTCGTCCTTGATCTCGCTACCAGCATTGTCTCAATGGGTAAGGTGCACGACTACGCCTTGCGCGGAAAGCTCCTCGAGGCCGGTTGGGCGCTGGATGCGGAGGGCAATCCCACCACAGATGCAGAATCCGCCAAGTTGGGTTCGCTTGCACCTTTCGGCGGTGCCAAGGGATATGGACTCGGGCTCGCCTTTGAGCTCCTGGTCGCCACAATTGCCGGTGCTGATTTCGCGCCTGAGGTGCGCGGCACCCTTGATGACTCGCATCCCGCAAACAAGGGTGATGTCTTTATTGCCATAGACGCAGCCCGTGAAGACATGGCGGATGACGTTGCCGATTACCTCGATCGGGTCCGGAAATCGCGACCCAGCCCAGACCATACCCATGTATCGATACCCGGCGACCGAGCGAGGTCCCGACGCGACCAAGCTATGGCGCAAGGGATCGTCATTGAACCCAACCTTTGGTTGCGCCTGACCGAACACAACGGCAGTACGCCCGGCTTTTTCAAAGAGGACACTCACTCATCATGACCACCTTCACTGCGCTCAGGGCGCCACGCGAAATCCTGTTCGGTGCGGGTCAGCGCAGATCGCTTGGCCGTATCGCGCGTCGATTGGGCTCGCGCGCGTTGGTTTGTACTGACGCCAGGCTTGCAGGGGACCCTGAGTTCATCCAGATGATTGAGGATCTCCGCAGGGCGGATGTGGTTGTGCAGATCGACGCAAGTGTCGCGCCCGATGTGCCGCGGGAGACGTGTGTCAATGCGGCGGCACCTGCTCGGGAATTCGCGCCCGACATGGTGATCGGCATCGGTGGCGGAAGTTGCCTCGATCACGCCAAATGCATCTCTTTGCTGGTTGCGCACGGCGGGTCACCCGAGCACTATTATGGCGAGTTCAAGGTGCCCGGCCCGGTCATTCCGCTGATCGCCGTTCCAACGACAGCGGGCACCGGGTCGGAAGCAACACCGGTCGCGGTGCTGTCCGATCCAGATAAGATCATGAAGGTCGGGATCTCTAGCCCCTATCTCATTCCTGAGGTCGCCATCTGTGATCCTGAGTTGACGCTTAGCTGTCCGCCGCAGTTGACAGCAGTGGCAGGGGCCGATGCTTTGACCCACGCTATTGAGGCCTACATGGCGGTGCGGCGAGAACCGCGCTCTGATCTCGCGCTCGATCGCGTTTTCATCGGAAAGTCCTCCATTACCGATCACCTTGCGCTCACCGCGATCGGCCTGATCGGAGGCGGATTGGAGCGTGCCTACAGCGATGGATCCGATCTCGAAGCGCGTTCGATGGTCATGATGGGTGCGATTTACGCGGGCCTTGCCTTTGGTACCGCCGGTACTGCCGCAGCACATGCGATCCAGTACCCTATTGGAACCTTAACCCACACAGCACATGGCTTGGGCGTAGCTTGCATGCTGCCCTATGTGATGACCTACAATCGCGTGGTGTATGGACCGGAACTGGCCCAAATCGGCCGCGCTCTTGGCCTGCAGAGCTCCACTGAAACCGGGTTGGGTGATCTCGCTATCGAGTGTGTAGCCAAGCTGTTCCGTTCAGTGGGGATTCCGGCGTCGCTGGAAGCGCTCGGTCTTCCGGAGGACAAGATCGAGTGGGTCAGCACACAGGCATTGACCGTCGATCGCCTGATAAAGAACAACCCCAGACCCTTAGATGCTGCCTCGATGAATCGCCTGCTCCGCGCTGCATTTGCGGGGGATCTGGCGGACGTCAACTGAAGAACAGGAAACGCAGATGATCGAACCAAATTCGAGTGAGGCGGGCGACGCCGGCGCCAATTGTCAAGATTATGCACCCGGTCTGCTCATTGGCGGGCAGTGGATTGGTGGCAGGGGCATTCCGGTGATTGATCCGGCGACTGAAAGTGTTCTCGCCGAGGTTCCCGATGCCACAGTTGAGCATGCTCGTGCGGCCGTTGATGCCGCTCATGCTGCGGCCGATGGGTGGCGAGCTACGCCACCCCGCAAGCGCTCTCAAATCCTCATGCGCTGCTATGATCTCATGATGGAGCGGCACGAAGAGCTTGCGCGTCTCATTACACTGGAGAACGGGAAGTGCCTTGCCGACGCTCGGGGTGAAGTCACCTACGCTGCTGAGTTTTTCCGCTGGTACGCTGAAGAGGGCGTGCGTGTGCGAGGCGAGTATCATCTGTCCCCCTCTGGCAGCAACCATATCGTCGTGGAACATGAGCCGATCGGCATCTGCGTGCTGATTACGCCCTGGAACTTTCCTGCCGCCATGGCGACTCGCAAGATTGCACCTGCGCTTGCGGCTGGGTGTACGGTGATACTCAAGCCCGCGAGCGAGACGCCGCTCACTGCCTTTGCGTTGGCGTCTCTTTACCGGGATGCGGGCGTGCCCGACGGCGCCGTCAATGTTCTCACCACGAAAAATCCAGGACCGGTGACTGCCGCGATGCTGGACGACCCTCGGGTTCGCAAATTGTCGTTCACAGGGTCGACCGGGATCGGCCGCACCTTGCTGGCCGAAGCTGCACGGAGCGTGGTCAACTGCTCGATGGAGCTCGGCGGCAATGCCCCGTTCATTGTCTTTAACGATGCCGATCTCGACTCCGCTCTCGACGGCGCCATGGTCGCAAAGATGCGCAATGCGGGCGAAGCCTGCACAGCCGCCAATCGATTTCTCGTTGAGGACACCATCTACGACCGCTTTGTCTATGGTCTCGTTGAGCGCATGGGTGCATTGAAGGTCGGGCCGGGCTTGGAAGACGGTGTGCAGTGCGGCCCGATGATAACGCGAAAGGCAGTCGAAAAAATCGATATGCTTGTGACCGACGCGGTCAGTCGTGGTGCCAAGGTGCTGCTAGGCGGTAAGCCGATCGCGGGCAGGGGGTTTTATTATCCGCCGACCGTGCTGGCGGACGTGCCTCGCAACGCGCTCATGGCTAAGGACGAGATATTTGGTCCGGTCGCTCCGATCTATCGATTTTCCGATCTTGATGATGCGGTCACCATGGCCAACGATACTGAGCACGGCCTTGCCGCCTACGTCTATACCTCGAACCTGAAGCGGGGGCTTGAAATATCGCGGCGCATCGAAACCGGCATGATCGGTCTCAATCGCGGATTGGTATCGGATGCCGCCGCCCCCTTCGGGGGGGTCAAGCAGAGCGGCCTGGGTCGCGAGGGCGGTGCACACGGGATACTTGAGTTCATGGAAGCGAAGTACGTTGCGACGACGATCTGATGGCAAAACAAGATCCTTTTCGTACTCGCGACCACGTTCACGACTTCGACGCCTATGTGGAGGCCTACGGTCGGCGCAGCGCACTGACCCGGGAGTGGTGCCGTGCCCGGATGGACATTGCCTACGGGCCAGGGGAGTTCGAAAAGCTAGACCTGTTTTTTCCGGAGGGAGAGGTCCGGCGCGCACCGATCCATCTTTTTATTCACGGCGGCTACTGGCGCATGTTCGACAAGAAGGACTATGGGTTTGTCGCCGATACGATCGTTGCGGCGGGGGGGATCGCTGCCGTCACGAACTACGACCTGATGCCTTCCGTCAGGATGGAGACGCTTGTTAAACAGGTGCGCAAGGCCGCCAGGTGGCTCGTTGACAACGCCATCTCGTTCGGCGGCAACCCCGAGAACCTCACCATCTCCGGTCATTCGGCCGGTGCCCATCTTTGTTCATTCCTGCTGGATGTAGAAAGCCCGGTTCAGCCCAAAGGTGCCATGATGCTGAGCGGGATCTACGATCTTGCGCCCCTTCAAGAGTCGTTTCTGCAGTCGGAGATCAACCTGACCGACGAAGAAATAGGCCGGTTCTCTCCCCTCAGGTTGCACTACCGAGCCTTCGGGCCCGTCGAGGTGATGGCTGGAGAGAACGAAACGGCGCCTTTCCATGAACAGGCTCGGGCGATGGCCGAGGTTTTGAGGAGGGACGGCGTCATGACCACCGTTCATTCTATCTCAGGGGCCAATCACATGAGTATCGTGCTCGGATTGGGCGATAGACGAACCTCAGTGGGCAGGGCACTTACTGACCTTCTGCGACAGAACTCGCCCGAATGAGGGACTGTCGCGCGAACAGCCGATCGGCAAATTCACCTTGACGATCCTGGCTGGCCACCTACGGTCACCATACCACATCATGCCGCAGCTTCCGGAATCCGGCCAAGATCCTGCCGCACCAGACTCCAGTCTGAGCGGCTTTATCTTTTCGTCCCGTTGCAATCGTGACTGTGCTCGGAATTGCCTTCACGTCCGTCTTGGCTGCGAGCCAGCTTGGCCAGGAGCTTGTCGATATGCTCATTGGGCTGCGGCGGCGCGAACATCGGCCAGTGGCTGAGCGCTTTGCGGCTCATTTCCGATCTTGCGATCTGCGAAAGCTGCTTTGAGAACTCGGCCATGGCACATCCTGGGCTGTCCGAACACTAAAGCTGGTGCCGCTCGTGATCGTTCCGATAATTACAATTTTAGTTTCATAGGGTTAATGCATCGTGACGATGGCCAGGAAGAGGCATCGGCCACCAGCTAGCGCAGAAGCGGAAGGACATCTCTTCGGCGGCGTCGATTCCCACGAGGAAGCCTTTGCGCTTGCCGAAGCACCTTCCATGGTCGAGTGGCAGCAACAACTTGCCGATGAGCGCGGCATCAAGGTTGTGTGCTTCGATTGGGTGCAGGGCGACCGGCACTTCTTCACCAACAAGGAAAACCGCACCCGTAGGATCTGGAAGGCCTGCGCATACGCACGCCGCCCGCCCGATCTGGCAGGAGTCGAACATTTATCGCCGCCTCAAGACCAAGACCTTTCTCGAAGCCATGGAAGGCAGCCTCGGCGATGTCGGATCGGTGATGTTCCTGATCGCGCTGTCGGCCATCTTCACTTACGGCATCGTGCTCGAGCGTGTGCCCGAAACGATCGCCAATTGGATCATCGGGTTCACCGAAAATCTGTCGCTGATCATGGTGCTGATCGCGCTGGCCGCGCTGGTTGCCGGGCTGGTGATCGATGCGACGGTGCTGATCATCATGCTCACGCTGATCTTCCTGCCCATCATCCGCAGCCTCGATGGCGATCCGGTCCATTTTGGTGTTGTCTTCATCATCGCCGCCACGATCGGCAACTTCACGCCACCCGTCGGGGCGGCGATGCATGCGGTCTGCTCGATCCTCAAGACACGGATTAGCGACGATACGCGCGAATCGCTGCCCCTGATGATCGCCGTCGCCCTGGTGACACTGCTGCTGGTGTTCATCCCCCCGGTCGCCCTGTGGCTCCCGGGGCTGCTGTTCGGCTAGTGCGGAAGCAGCATTTTTGCACCTGCTTTAAGAATCCTGCATTTGACCTTCAACGTTAAGGGACCGGTGAGCAGGTGCGGCCTATCATTAGGTGTGGGGTGATCGGGCCAGTCATGCATGGCCTCCAAGGGGCGTGGGCGACTGCGCCGCGACCAGAGAGCACGGCTGCGCAACGAAAACCATGGACCACACCCGCCGGACCCCGGATCGTACGTCGGCTATCCTTGATGCTCTCATCAGGGACCAGGCCATCATGGCCGAAGCAGAGCGTCTCCTGTCGGGGCGCACCCGCGAGATCTGGCTCAAGGGCAGGCTAGCCTCGGCCTACCGCAACAGGATGTGGCGGCAGAACGCGCAGATCATCCGGTCATGGATGATCTGGGTCATCGTCATCGACGTCGTCACCCTCACGCTCAATGCCCTCCTTCTGCCGCTGCCGGTCGTTCTCTCGATGATCGCTCCCGCCGCGGCGATCATTCCGGCAGCGCTCGGAGTGGCCCTGGTGTGGCTCAAGCCGCGCTCTCCCGCAGTGCTCGATGCGGCGCTGCTCACGGGGATGCTCGTCATTCTGCTTTCGGTGTCCGCGATGGGTGTTGCGGCGGGGCCTGAACTTTTGGAGCGCCACCTGCACATCATGCTGTTCGTCGCCATCACCGGCATCATCATTTTCGACATTCCGTTCCGGCGAACGGTGGCGATTGCTGCGCTTGCCCTGGGCCTCTATCTGCTCTTCCAGTCCGGCGTGGGCGATGGAGAAATCCGCACGACACTCTCGGGCTTCATCTTTTTCTCGATTGGCGTGGGCGCTACCGTGATGGCGCGAAGGACGATGACTATCCTTGCGCAGAAGTCATTCCTTCTCGAATTGCGCGACCGGCGCCGCATGATCGATTTGAGCGAGAGCAACCGCCAACTCGAGCAACTCTCCCGTATCGACAGCCTGACGGGTCTGGCCAACCGGCATTGGCTGCACGAACGCATGGAGGCGCTGTGGCGGCGCGTCCTCGTTCTTCGGCAGGTTCATGCGGGTGGCGTCTTGATAGATTTATTCTATCAAGCAACGGCTGGGCTTTATTGATCAGAGCAGCGTTGTCTGGTTTTGTAGAACGTTGAAGATGGTTCCGAAGGAATCGGAGGACGTTCTGCATGGCGCTGCAGACACAGGGCACCGGGGCCGCGGCCCGGGCTGCCGATATTGTCGAGGAATTTCGGGGTCTTGAGGGCCCGCTCCTCCCCATTCTGCATGGCCTTCAGGCCGAGTTCGGCCATGTGCCGAACGAGGCGCTGCCGGTTGTCGCCGAGGCCTTGAACCTTTCGCGTGCCGAGGTTCACGGCGTTGTGACCTTCTATCACGACTTCCGCAAGGAGCCTGCGGGGCGGCACGTGCTCAAGCTCTGCCGCGCCGAAGCCTGCCAATCCATGGGCTCGGATGCAGTGGCCGAAAAACTCCAGCAACTGCTCGGTGCTGCGTTTGGCGAGACGAGTGCCGATGGTGCCGTAACGATTGAGCCTGTCTATTGCCTCGGGCTTTGTTCCTGCGCTCCTGCCGCCCTTCTCGATGGTGAACCGGTCGGACGCATCGATGACGACAGGATCGTCGAGATCATCGAAAAGGTGCGCGCATGACCGTGCGGATTTTCGTGCCCCGTGACGCCGCTGCACTCGCATTGGGTGCGGAAGCGGTCGCGCGCGCGATCGCCGTCGAGATCACGGCGCGGGGATTGGACGCCACGCTCGTGCGCAATGGCTCACGCGGCATGCATTGGCTCGAGCCGCTGGTCGAGGTGGAAACGCCGCAGGGCCGCATAGCCTACGGTCCCGTAACGCCGCGCGACGTGACCTCGCTGTTCGATGCGGGGCTTATCGATGGTGGCGCACATCCGCTCTGCCTGGGCCGCACTGAAGATATTCCCTTTCTTGCCCGGCAAACCCGGCTCACCTTTGCGCGCTGCGGGATCACCGACCCGCTTTCGCTCGAGGACTACCGCGCTCATGACGGCCTCAAGGGCCTCGAAAAGGCGGTATCGATGCCGCCCGCCGACATCGTGCGGCAGGTCACCGAGTCCGGCCTTCGCGGCCGTGGCGGCGCTGGTTTTCCGACCGGCATCAAATGGAACACCGTCCTCGGCGCGGTGGCCGAGCGCAAATACATCGTCTGCAACGCTGACGAGGGCGACTCCGCGACCTTTGCCGACCGCATGATCATGGAAGGCGATCCCTTCGTCCTCATTGAGGGCATGGCGATTGCCGGGATCGCGGTGGGTGCGACCAGGGGCTTTGTCTATATTCGCTCCGAATATCCCCATGCCGTGGCCACCATGCGCGAGGCGATTGCGGTCGCCCGCCGCGCCGGGGTGCTGGGTCCGTCGGTCCTGGGCTCGCCCCATGCCTTCGACATGGAAGTGCGCGTCGGCGCGGGGGCCTATGTCTGCGGCGAGGAAACGTCCCTGCTAAACAGCCTTGAGGGTAAGCGTGGGGTCGTGCGCGCCAAGCCGCCATTGCCCGCGCTCGAGGGCCTGTTCGGCAAGCCGACAGTGGTCAACAATGTCATCTCGCTGGCCTCGGTCCCCGTGATCCTCGACAAGGGCGCCGAATTCTACCGCGATTTCGGCATGGGACGCTCGCGTGGCACCATCCCCATCCAGATCGCCGGGAACGTGAAGCATGCGGGGCTGTTCGAGACCGGCTTCGGGTTGACGCTTGGCGAAATCGTAGAGGATATCGGCGGAGGCACGGCCACGGGTCGTCCGGTCAAGGCCGTGCAGGTGGGCGGGCCGCTGGGCGCCTATTTCCCGCGCGACTTGTTCGACACGCCATTCGACTATGAAGCCTTCGCCGCGAGGGACGGGCTGATCGGCCATGCCGGTATCACCGTGTTCGACGATAGCGCCGACATGCTCAAACTGGCGCGTTTTGCGATGGAATTCTGCGCCGTCGAAAGCTGCGGCAAGTGCACCCCCTGCCGTATCGGTTCGACCCGTGGCGTGGAAACGCTGGACAAGGTGGCGGCGGGCATCGAGCCCGAGGCCAATCTGGGCCTTGTCGCGGACCTCTGCAACACCATGAAGTTCGGGTCGCTTTGCGCGCTCGGCGGGTTCACGCCCTATCCGGTGATGAGCGCCATCACCCACTTCCCTCAAGATTTCGCGCCGCGCCCGGTCGCGGTCGCCGCCGAATAGGAGCCGGTCATGAGCCTGATCAAGGAAACCGATTACGGCACCCCGGCCGCGAGGTCCGAAAAGCAGGTGACGCTGACGATCGACGGCTTTGCCGTTACCGTTCCCGAGGGCACATCCATCATGCGCGCCTCGATGGAAGCAGGCATCAAGGTGCCCAAGCTCTGCGCGACCGACATGGTCGATGCCTTCGGCTCGTGCCGGCTGTGCCTCGTCGAAATCGAGGGGCGCGCGGGCACGCCTGCGTCCTGCACGACCCCGGTGACCGAAGGCATGGTGGTGCGGACCCAGACCGACAAGCTCAAGACGATCCGCAAGGGCGTGATGGAGCTCTATATCTCGGACCACCCGCTCGACTGCCTGACCTGCGCTGCCAATGGCGATTGCGAACTGCAGGACATGGCGGGGGCAGTCGGTCTGCGTGACGTGCGCTATGGCTATGAGGGCGAGAACCACGTCTTCGACAAGGGCCGGGCCAGCGGAGAAGACAATTTCCGCTGGATGCCCAAGGACGAGTCCAACCCTTATTTCACCTATGATCCGTCCAAGTGCATTGTCTGCTCGCGATGCGTCCGCGCCTGCGAGGAAGTGCAGGGGACGTTCGCGCTGACCATTGAGGGCAGGGGGTTCGACAGCCGCGTTTCGCCCGGAATGCACGAGAGCTTTCTCGGCAGCGAATGCGTCTCCTGCGGCGCCTGCGTCCAGGCGTGCCCGACCGGTACGCTGACCGAAAAAACCGTCATCGAGATCGGCCAGCCCGAGCACTCGGTCATCACCACCTGTGCCTATTGCGGGGTGGGGTGCTCCTTCAAGGCTGAAATGCGCGGTGACGAACTGGTGCGCATGGTGCCCTGGAAGGGCGGAAAGGCCAATCGCGGCCATTCCTGCGTCAAGGGGCGCTTTGCCTGGGGCTACGCCAAGCACCAGGACCGCATTCTCAACCCAATGATCCGTGACAGGATCACCGATCCCTGGCGCGAGGTGACCTGGGAGGAGGCGCTGTCTCACGTGGCGAGCGAATTCCGGCGCATCCAGGGCCAGTATGGCCGCGGCGCCGTCGGCGGCATCACTTCGTCACGCTGCACCAATGAAGAGACCTATCTGGTCCAGAAGCTGATCCGTCAGGGCTTCGGCAACAACAATGTCGACACCTGCGCGCGCGTCTGCCACTCGCCCACCGGTTATGGGCTGGGGCAGACCTTCGGCACGTCCGCCGGAACGCAGGATTTTGATTCCGTCGAAGAAACCGACGTCGTCATCGTCATCGGCGCCAACCCTGCGGCAGGCCATCCCGTTTTTGCCTCGCGTCTCAAGAAGCGCCTGCGGCAGGGGGCAAAGCTCATCGTCATCGATCCGCGCCGCACCGAAACCGTCAAATCGCCCCATGTCGAGGCGTCGCACCATCTGGCGCTCAAGCCCGGCACTAATGTCGCGGTGATTACCGCGCTGGCGCACGTCATCGTCACCGAGGGCCTCTTTGACGAGGCCTTCATCCGCGAACGCTGCGACTGGTCCGAATTCGAGGACTATGCGGAATTCGTCGCCGATCCCCGTCACAGTCCCGAACAGACCGAGCAATATACCGGCGTTCCGGCCGAGGAGCTGCGCGCCGCTGCGCGGCTCTACGCCAGGGGCGGCAATGGCTCGATCTATTACGGCCTGGGCGTCACCGAGCACAGCCAGGGCTCGACCACGGTCATGGCCATCGCCAACCTGGCAATGCTCACCGGCAATGTCGGCCGGCCCGGCGTTGGGGTAAATCCGCTGCGCGGCCAGAACAACGTCCAGGGCTCGTGCGACATGGGCTCGTTCCCGCACGAACTTCCCGGCTATCGCCACGTCTCGGACGATGCCACGCGCGAAACCTTCGAGCGGCTTTGGGGCGTCAAGCTCGACAACGAGCCCGGCCTCAGGATTCCCAACATGCTCGATGCGGCGGTCGAGGGGAGCTTCAAGGGTATCTATATCCAGGGCGAGGACATTCTGCAGTCCGATCCCGATACAAAGCATGTCTCGGCGGGCCTGGCGGCCATGGAATGCGTGGTTGTCCACGATCTCTTCCTCAACGAGACCGCGAATTATGCTCATGTCTTCCTGCCCGGCTCGACCTTCCTTGAAAAGGACGGCACCTTCACCAATGCCGAACGCCGCATCAATCGCGTGCGCAAGGTCATGGCGCCGCTCAACGGCTATGCGGATTGGGAAGTGACACAGCTTCTGGCGCAGGCCATGGGGCTTGAATGGAACTACACCCATCCTTCCGAGATCATGGCCGAGATCGCCGCGACGACACCGTCCTTTGCCGGGGTCTCCTATGAGCTGCTCGAGCGCGAGGGGTCGGTCCAGTGGCCGTGCAACGAGAAGGCGCCGCTGGGCACGCCAGTGATGCACATGAACGGCTTCGTGCGCGGCAAGGGCAAGTTCATCCGGACCGAATACATCCCCACCGACGAAAGGACCGGGCCGCGTTTCCCGCTTCTGCTAACCACAGGGCGCATCCTCAGCCAGTATAATGTCGGCGCGCAGACGCGCCGCACCGCCAATGTCGTCTGGCATGATGAGGATGTCCTCGAAATCCACCCCCACGACGCCGAGCAACGCGGCATCAGGGAAGGCGATTGGGTACGGCTCGCAAGCCGCGCCGGGGAAACCACCCTCCGCGCCACCTTGACGGACAAGGTTGCACCCGGCGTCGTCTATACGACCTTCCACCATCCCGAAACGCAGGCCAATGTCATAACCACCGACTATTCGGACTGGGCGACCAATTGCCCTGAATACAAGGTGACGGCGGTGCAGGTGTCGCCGTCCAACGGTCCGTCGGACTGGCAGGTGGAATATGAGGCGCTTTCACGCCGCGCGCGCCGGATCGCACCGCTGGACGCAGCCGAATAGCCATGGCGCGCGCCCCGGTCACCGCCAGCATGCGCCTTGCCTACCGTCTCGATACGGTTGGCCGGGCTGAGCGGCAGGTGCCCGAGGAGACGCCGGTGGCCTTTTCGTTCAAGGGCACCACGCATGCGGTGATGATGGCGACGCCTGCTGACCTCGAAGATTTCGCGCTTGGCTTTTCGCTCACCGAGGGCATCATCACCCAACCCGGTGAGATTGGGGCGATCGAGGTCGAGGATTTGGGCGAGGGGATCGATGTCCGCATCCGCCTGCGCGACGCGGCCAATACCCGCTTCGAGGCGCGGCGGCGGCGGCTGGCCGGCCCGGTAGGCTGCGGGCTCTGCGGTATCGAGTCCATCGAGGAAGCGATGCGGGCCGTCAGGGACGTGAGCGCCTCGCCATTGAAGCTCTCACCAGGCGAGATTGCCGATGCGGTCCGGCGGCTCGCCGACCATCAGCCCCTTCATGGCAGTACGGCCGCGGTTCATGCCGCAGGCTTTTACGTTCCGGGCAAAGGCATCCTCGCCGTGCGCGAGGATGTGGGGCGGCACAACGCGCTTGATAAGCTAGCGGGGGCATTGAGCCGCACCGGCATCGATGGGGCGACAGGCGCGGTGGTCGTGACGTCGCGCGTCTCGGTTGAAATGGTGCAGAAGGCGGCGGCGATCGGTGCGCCCATTATCCTCGCCGTTTCGGCACCCACGGCGCTGGCCATCCGCAGTGCCGAGGCTGCGGGCATGATGCTGGCGGCGCTGGTGCGCGGGGAGGAGTTCGATGTGTTCACGCATCCGGATCGCCTCAAGGAACAGGAGGGCAGCCATGTTGCATGAAGAAGGTCCGGCCGCCGGACCGCGCGCAAAACTCATTCGCATGGCTAACCAAATTGCGGCCTTCTTCCGTTCGCGGCCGCACGAGGAAGGCGTTGCCGGCGTTGCAGAGCACATCAACAAGTTCTGGGAGCCGCGTTTGCGCCGCCAGTTCTTCGAGATCATCGATAATGGCGGCGAGGGACTCGATCCCCTTGTGATGGAGGCGGCCCGAAGCATCCGCCGGCCCGCGCCGGAGCGAACTCTCCCGATAGCTTGACGAATTCCACCTGCCGTGATGAACCCTCCCTGTCCCACGCGTTTCGGGGCAGGGAAGGGCAGCATGCTGATCGAACGCCTCGAATTCTTCATAGCTCTGGCGCGTGAGAAACATTTTGGCCGCGCGGCCGAGGCCTGTGGCGTCACCCAGCCCACCCTGTCCTCTGCGATAAAGCAGCTCGAAAACAGCCTGGGCGTCATGCTGGTCAAGCGCGGTTCCCGCTTCGGGGGGCTGACGCCCGAGGGCGAGCATGTACTCGCCTGGGCGCGCCGGATCGTGGGCGACGCTCACGCCATGCAGGAGGAGCTCCAGGCGTCGCGTCACGGCCTCTCGGGGCGGTTGCGCATCGCGGTGATCCCGACAGCATTGGCGGCCGTGGCCGATCTGACCACGCCTTTCCTCGAGCGGCACCCGCGCGTCACATTTTCCGTGATCTCGTGTACCTCGATCGAAATTCTCTCGCTGGTCGGGAATTTCGAGGCGGAGATCGGTATCACCTATCTCGACAACGAGCCACTGGGCCCGATGGTGTCGGTCCCGCTCTATACCGAGCAATACCGCCTCGTCACATCGGCTACCGGTCCCCTGGGGGCGCGGGACGAAGTGACATGGGCGGAGGTCGGCCAGCTACCGCTCTGTCTTTTGACCCCCGACATGCAGAACAGGCGCATCATCGACCACCACCTGGCCCAGGCAGGGGCGTCGGTGCGACCTACGCTCGATTCCAATTCAATGATTGTGCTGCTGTCCCACGTGCGGACGGGCAAATGGTCCTCGATCATGCCAGGTAATCTCGCCGAGAGCATCGATTTCTCCCCGGCGGTCCGAACCATTCGGATCGTTGCACCCACTGTCGGCCATGCGGTTGGCCTCATCGCCGCCCATCGCGAACCGCACACCCCGCAGGTTGCCGCTTTTCTCGCCGAAGCCCGCCAATACGCCAAGCGCCGGAGCGGATAGCGGCTAGTCGATCGTGCGGCCGGCCGAATTGCTGAAACTTTCGGCTTCGGCAATCAGCAGCCTGCCAAGGCTCTCTTCCTTGGTGGGGTCGAAGCGGATTTCGGGCACGGTGATGCAGAAACTGCCGATCACAGCGCCCGCGCTGTTGCGGATGGGCGCGCCGATACCGACGGCCCCCTTGAGCTTCTGCCCGTGGGTGACGGCATAGCCGCGCTCGCGGATCGCGTCGAGTTCGGCCTTGAGCTCGGGCCATTCGGGCAGCGCATTGCCCGATCCCGGCGCGCGCCCCGCATGTTCGGCGATCGCCCGCTGCTCGTCTTCGGGAAGAAAGGCAAAGACCGAACGTCCCGTCGCGCCCCAGACAACCGTGTGCGGCACGTAAAGTTCGATTTCGTAGCGCAGGGGATGGAGCGAATTGACCGCCGCCATCACGCTCACCTGATGGGTGGCCGGCAGATACGCCACGAACATGCAGGCCTCGCCGCAATGGTCGACGACCCGCTGGAGGTGGGGCCGGGTGATATCGCGAAAACCCTTCTTGAAGGCCAGCAGTGAGCCGAGGCGCTCAAGGTCGAGCCCCGCCCTGTAGCGTGAGGTCGTCGGGTCCTTGGCGACAAGCCCTTCCTGTAAAAGAACGCGCAGGAGACGATGGGTCGTGCTGGCCGGCAGGTCGAGGTGCTTTGCGGCGTCCTTGATGGAGATGTCGGTCTCCACCTCGGCAAGCAGCCGGATCAACCGGACGCAACGCACGATCGGGCCGTCGATCCGGGCTTCCTGTTCTTTCATCTGCGTTGATTGAGCCTCCAAACTCCCCCGTCCTTGTTCCAAGGCCGGGACCGTGCTGTCAAGCCGTTCAGCCCGGCCCCATCATCAGATTCGGCAGCCACAGGCTGATCTGTGGGAAAAGAATGAGTACGATGAGCATCATCCCGAGCAGCAGGGTGTAGGGCAGGGCCCCCTTGATGACATCCATCATCGGCTCGCCCGATATTGCCTTGACCACGAAAAGGTTCATCCCCACGGGCGGCGTTATGAGCCCCACCTCCATATTGACGACGAACACGATGGCGAACCAGACCGGGTCGTAGCCATAGGACATGATGACCGGAAAGAGCAGCGGGATGGTGATGACCGTGATTGCCGCGCCATCCATGAACATGCCCAGGAACAAGAGCAGCATCATGATCCAGATGATGACCATCCAGCCCGGCTGGCCCGTGCCCTGGATCAGGTTGACGAGTTCCTGGGAAATGCCGAGCATGGTAATTGCGCGCCCCAGGATCAGCCCCCCGAGCAGGATCGTGCCGATCATGGTGATGGAATAGATCGAGCGCACCGCGGCGCGGTGGACGCCCTTCCAGGAAAGCCCCTTAAGGACATAGACGCCGATCAGCATCGCTGCCAGCGCGCCGAGGGCGGCGGCTTCGGTGGGGGTGACGACGCCAAAGAAAATGCCGCCGAGAACTGCGATCATCAGCACGATGGCCGACCAGATCTGGCGAAGGGACGTCCAGCGTTCGGCCCAGGTTACCGCTTCAGGGTTGACCGGTGCGGTCTTCTTTTCCTCGATGCGCGAGACGATCATCGTATAGATGATGAAGACGCTCATGATCAGGATGCCCGGCACGACACCGGCAAGGAACAGCCGGGCGACCGAGGTTTCCGTCAGCTCGCCATAAACGATGAAGGCGGTGCTGGGCGGAATGAGCACGCCCAGCGTGCCGCCTGCGGCAACCGCACCCATGCCGCGCTTGACATTGAGGCCGCGGCGGCGGAATTCGGGGATCACCACTCCGCCGATGGCGCCGGCCGTAGCGACGCTCGAGCCGGACATGGTGGAAAAGGCGCCGCAAGCTGCAATCGCAGCGTTGTAGAGCGCGCCGGGAAATTTGGAGAACCACTTGTCGGTGAAATCGAGCAGGCGCGGGCCCATGCCGCTCTCGGTGATATAGGCGCTCATCAGCATGAAGAGCGGGATCGCCAGAAGACTTGAACTCGAGAGGTGGAGCGATGCCCCAGAGGTCAGCGCCAGCCATGCGCTGGTGCCGTTCGTGGCCGTGAAGATGCCGAAGATGCCCGTCAGTCCAAGCACATAGGCGATCGGGATGCCGAGGAGCAGGAGTGCGAGAAGACCGGTAGTGACGAGTCCGGCGGTCAAACCGAGTTGCATTGTAAAATCTCCTGCCAGACGGTCAGTCCGGGCGGCCGGCGCCGCGCGCGGTTGCGCCGAAGATGCGGCGCAGCAGGTGGACGATAAGGACGATGATGAGAAGGGCGCAGCCGATCGGAATGACCGATGCGAATGGCCAAAGGACGATGAAGGGCCGCGTCGGCGTGGTCGTGCCGTGGTTGAACATCTGCACCGTAGCGAGCCAGCCGGCCCAACCGAGCAGTGACAGGTAGAAAATGCTGACGACCGGAACGAGGTAGCCCTCAAAGGTCCTGCGCAGCCATGCGGGCAGGTTGGTCAACAGGATTTCCACTCGCACATGTCCGCCAACCACATGCGTTCCGGCCAGCCCGAGGAAAACGATGATCAGAAGCGCAAAGCGCGTGACTTCCGTGATAACCGGGAAGCCTCCGCCCAGCGTGTAGCGATAGAGGGCGTTGATAACCAGGGCGACCGCCGCGACCTGCAGGACAATGGCTGCGACATGAACCGCGAATCCGGCGACCTTCTCGACCGGACCGGATGGAGCGGCGTCCGCCGGATTTTCGGGTGCATTGGTGGAATGGGACATAACGGCCTCCGCTTGGTTGGGCAGGGAGCGGCGCGCGCAGGCACCGGTGTTCCCCGGCCTTGATGCACACCGGCAAAGCACGAACGCTCCGCCGGCGCGCCGTTTTATGGGTTCTTAACGGTTTTCTTCGACCAGCTTCAGAACCTCGTCGAGAACAGGAATGTCCGCGCCATAGGTTTCATAAACCGAGGCGACAGCTTCCTGAAGGGCGGCCTTCTGCTCGGGCGAGGCTTCCTGAACGTTGACGCCAAGCCGCTCCCAATCTTCGTAGCAGCCGACATTTTCCTCGTTTTCGATCAGCTCCCACTGCATGTCTTCCATTTCAGCGGCAGCCTGCTGCACGATCTCCTGCTGCTCAGCCGAGAGGCTGTTCCAGACATCGAGATTGAGGCCAAGGCCTTCGAGGTCGTTCTTGAGCGACACGATCGAGACATAGGGCGTCTGCTCATACCAGGAGCGGCCGATATGGGCGCTGCAGCTCGTCACCAGCCCGTCGACCACGCCACGCTGGAGGGCAGTCGTGACTTCGGTGGTCGGAAGACGCACGACATTTGCGCCCAGCGCCTGAAGCACGGCGTCCGCCGCGCCGCCCACGCCACGAAGCTGGGCACCGGCATAGTCGGCCGGCTCGAGCAGGAACTTGGTCTTGTGGAAGACCTGGTTGTTGCCCTTGGGGAAGAAGTTCAGAAGCTTGATGTTCTTTTCTTCATACCATCCGGCGACGAGGTCGTAGAGGCCGCCATCGACAACGCGGCGATAATGGGCGTAGTCATCGAACAGGAACGGCATGCCGACCGCCGAGAGCTGCGGGATGTCGCCGACCTGGAAGCCGCCGATCATGTTGGACGCGCTGACCGAATTATTGACGACGGCCGCAAAGGACTCATCGCTCCCAATCAGCGTGCTGCCCGGAAAAACCTGCACGGTGATTTCGCCCTCACTCAACTCCTCGACGCGGTCGGCCCAGTAGTTGTAGGCGTCACCGATCACCTGGGTGCTCGGGTACTGGTGCGCGAGCGTCAGCGAGACGGATTGCGCGTTGGCGCCGGTGGCCAGCGCGAGTACCGCTGCGCTGGTGGCAATTCCCAGAAGTTTACGGACCATTTTCGACTTACCTCCGCTGTGCATAAGATTCCTCCTCATTGGCATCGGGGGGTGGGTTGGTGGCGCGCCGGAGCCTTCCCCCGGCGCTCCGGTTTCAAACGAGAATCTTCCCGTCTTGGGATACCGTCTGACCGTCGACGACGATCTTGGGTTTGCTGACAACGCCCTCGAGCCGGAGCTTGGCGTGACATGTGCCACCGAGCGTGACCGTGTCGCCGAGACCGATATGGGCGGTGCCGTACATCTTCTTGTCGGTGCGCATCGAGCCGATGGGCCGGACATTGGGGTTAAGGCCAAGCGCGATTTCGGCCGGTGCGTTGTAGCTGGCCGCATCGCCATGGGTCTCGAGAATGCGCTTCCAGCTGTCGGCCTGCGCGCCACCCTCGATATTGGTCACGAAGCCCTTCTCGATGGTGAGGACGATCGGCTCCTTGAGCGCGCCGACCGAGTGCGCGGTGAGGTCGAACACCACCTTGCCCTCGCCGGTGCCTTCCACCGGACAGATATGGGTTTCGCCATCGGGAAAGGCGCAGCCGCCCCCACCATTGTCGCGCATCTGGAAGATCGTTCCGGCGATGGCGCGGCCCGGCCGCCCTTCGATGCTCGCGGTGAGGTCGGTGCCGTTGGGGCAGGTGACGCGTATGGACTTGCCGCGGCTGAAAATCTCTTCGACCTTCTTGCCCAGGACGTTCATCGCCTTGTAGTCGGCGCCTGCCGGTCCATCGGGCTTGAGCATGGCCGTGGTCAGCTCTTCCATCAGGATGTGCCGCTTGCCGATATCGAGCAGCTCGGCATTGAGCGGGGAGTGCGCGAGGGCGGTGCTCGTCATGTAGACGACGATGTCCGTCCCGGGATCCTTGGCCGCCTGGCAGATGGCGCTGGTGGGGTTAAGCGCGTGGGTGGCCCGCGGCGTCATGATCGCGGTCGTTGCCTCGATGCCCATCGTGTTCGCCGCCGTGGCGAGCGCCTGCCAGAGAACGGGCTCGATAGCGGTGTCGGTGACGATCAGGATCTTGTCGCCCGCCTTGGCGTTGAGCTCGAGCGGGGTGCGCAGCATTTTGACAAGATCAATCATTTGAACGCTCAAGGCTTTACTCCATATTGCTTTGTGTTCTTGTGCGGCCTGGCAGCCTCGCCGGGAAGCCAGGGTTCCAGCCCAAGTCCGGAAACATGGGCCAGGGCAGGGAAGGGCGCTCCGGCCCAATCTTCAAAGATCGCAAGGCAGCCCGCGATCTTGTCCTGCAGTGCGGCAGGGCTGGGGGGATCATTGGGCGAACCGGGAATGGCCGACCGCGAAAACCTTTGTTCCTTGCCTGAAGGATCGGTCACCAGAAGCTCAGCCGATCCGTACTCGATGTCCCCGCCGCTTGGCTGGGATTGGTCTTCGACGACCTCGATGCGCTCGATCAGCGCCACGGTTTCGGGCCGGGTCACGGCGTCGTCGGCGAAGTCAGCAAGCGTCGGCGTGCCACTCAGCATGGCGACAGCGACGGGGTAGGTGCGCGAGAATTTGGCCTGCAGCCCGTTCCCGGGACGGTCGTATTTCAGGATATCGACGCTGCCCGCCGGCACCGAGAGCCTGTAGCGCAGCGCGGGATCGGCAACCGCCCCACCCAAGGCGGCGCGTGCATCGAGCCCGAGCCCGACCAGCCGGTGCGTTGCGTAGCAGCAGGGATAAAGCTTGAGCGATATGAGATCTGGCCGGAGCGCGAAAGCATCGGCGCCCGGCGCCTCCTCGCCATCACCCACCCCATAAAGCGCGGGATAGCCGCGCGGTCCGAAAATTTCCCGCGAACCCGTCATCCCTGCCTTGGCCAGCCGCGCAGCGCGGGTACCGGCGACCGCCGCAAAGCCCGCATGGGCCGGCTTGGCCTGGGTCGAAAAGTTCGATTGCAGCCCGCCCGACATCGAGGCCGCGAGCGCAAAGGCGTTGGCCATCTGCTCCTGATCGAGCCCCTCAAGCCGACCCGCCGCCGCTGCAGCGGCAAAGGCGCCAATCGTGCCGGTTCCGTGCCAGCCCTTGTTGTAATGCCCGCGTCCGACCCGGCGCGCTACCGCCCTCGCCGCGACCAGCCCTGCGGCAAAGGCCGCGATAACAGTTTCTGGGTCGTCATTGCCATCGCGCAGCACCGTGGGCAGAAGCACGGTGCTGATATGGGCCATGCTTTCAATATAGACATCGTCAAAATCGAGCGCGTGGGCGGCGACTCCGTTGACGAGGATGGCCGCTTCAAGGCTTTCGCAAGCTTCGCCCGACCAGGCGCTCGGGCCGTTGCCGGCATAGGCTTTGAGCGTGTTGCGCGTCGCATCCTCGGGAAATCCGGCTGCGGCGACGGCAAGCGTGTCGGCAATAGCGCGCGCGATCAGGCGACGCGTTTCTCCATCGCTTGCTATGGCCGGATCGAGCACCGCTTGGCACAGCTGCGTCAGGAATTGGCTGGAGGGTGAGCGCGCGTCCATTCACGGGTTCCTTTGGCTATAGACTGCATGGGCCAGCGCTATATCGAGCGCGGTCGTGCCCTGAACGATGGCCATTGCCAGCCCCGACCGCTGGCGCGGATCGCCGGCGGCTCCTGCGGCAAGGGCCGCAATGGTCCCGGTCAGGCTCGTTTCGAACCCCTGCTGATCGCAATGGCCCCGTGTGATCCAGGCCGCCGCATCGCCCTGGTGGAGGGCGTAGTCGAGATCATCGACAAAACGATGCTCTGCCGCCGTCCACACCGCGTGATCCACCTCGAGCCCGCCGCCCATTGAGAGCACCGCTACATCCGGTTTGAGGTCATCGAGCCGGACCAGCACCTCATTGGCCGAAGTGATGGTGACCACAAGATCCGCCCCTCGCACGGCCCGGGCGACATCGGCTTCAGGCGTCACCGAGACACCTGCTTCGGCCGCCCGATGTGCGAAGCGCTCGGCAGACGCTGCGCTGCGGGCAGCGACTGTGATCTCGCCTGGTACGAGCGCGGCATCGATGGCCAGAGCGGCTTCATGCGCGATCGGCCCGGCCCCGACGATTGCGACGCGGGACGAGGAAGGTTGCTTCAGGAGGTAGCGGCCGCACACGGCAGCCGACACACCGGTGCGAAAACGATAGGCATGGCTTTCATCGATAAAGGCGATGGGCTCCCCCGAGGATAGAGACCACAGCATGATCCTAGGTGCCGCTCGCGAGGTCAGCCGTACCCCCGCTATGCCAAGATGATGGAGCACGGCGCCCTTGGTGCCCAGCCTGTGCGGCTGGCCCGTGATGCGCATGACCGAAGGCTGGGATGCCTCGACGGTGCCGTCGGCAATCGCGCGATAGGTCCCTTCGACGATTTCGGCCGCGAGGGCGGTCGAAAGCGACTCACGCGTCTCTTGCTCGCTGATGGTCAGCATCCAGATATCTCCTTGCGGCATGACCAATCATGGCAGTGAGGTCATGTCAATGAATAAAATAGAATTCTATTCAGTAGAACAGTTGGACCTCTCGTCAAAGGCCAATCATGGCCCGCAGCGGTATGATTGGCTGGTGCCAGAAGACGTTCAGCACGTCGTCATAGAGCCCGAAAATCAGGACCGCGATCGCGATGGCGTAAGGCACCCAGACCTTCCAGGAATAGCGGGAGCGCAAGGCGAGGAAGGCAATGACGAACAGGATCAGCGTGAACTCCTGCCCGATCAGGATTGCGCCTGCGAGGATAGCCAGGAACCAGCCATACATCGGCAAAGCGGCGATGAGCGTCGCCTGGTTCGCGCTGGCCATGATGGCGCCGCCGATGCCGCCATGGGCACTGACGAAAGCGCGCATCTCCCGTGTGTCGACCATGACCAGCAGACCGAAAATAACGACCGATGCCGCCGCTATCACCAGAGGGAACTGCTGGGCGGAGGCGGGCCATTGCAGCGAGAGCAGAGCCGCCCCGGCGAACAGCGGTATGCCGATCGCCGACAGCACGATCGAGAGCGGTGGGTTGAGTTCGTAGCCCTCACCGGCCACGGGGTTCTCGGCCTTCTCGCGCCGGTCCTTGAAGTAGCGCAGGGCGTTCCGCGCGATGACGAACACGACGATCGCGATGATGATGAGGGACATGGGCCGGATCAGGAAAGCGGGACCATGGACCAGCATGCTGATCCGCAGCGCCGGCTCCATGATGGGGCCGAGCACGATCGCCAGAACCAGTGGCGGCCGTGGCCAGCCGGCCTGCTTGAGCCAATAGCCCAGCGCGCCCGCCGCAATGAGCGTCACCCAATCGCCAATGGAGAAATTGGCCATGAACGCGCCCATCATCAAAAGCACCACGATACCGGGGATGATGGCGTTGCTGGGAAGGAAGGCGACCTTTGCGATCTGCTGACTGCACGCCATCATGACGAGCGCCGCGATGATGTTGGCGAAAATCAGCGTCCAGACCAGCGAGAAGGTGATGTCGACCTGCGTCGTCAGCATCGTGGCGCCAGGCCGCAGCCCGTGGATCAGCATGGCGCTCAGCAGCACGGCCATCCCGGCGCTGCCGGGAATGCCGAAAGCGACCGTGGGGATCAGCTCGCCGCCGCGCAGTGAATTTGTCGCTGCTTCCGGTGCGATGACGCCCCTGATGTCGCCCTTGCCGAAATTCGATTTGTCCTTGGAGCTCTGGACTGCGTGCGAATAGGCGAACCAATCCGCCACCGCTCCACCGATGCCGGGCACGAGCCCGACATAAATGCCAACGACCGAGCAACGGATGACCAGCCACCATTGGCGGAAGGTGTCGCGCACGCCCTCGAGAATGCCCCGGCCGACCGAGCGGCTGGCGCTGACATCGGAGATGCTCTTGCGGTTGGCCGCGAGGTCGACGAGTTCGGGCAGGCCGAAAATGCCAAGAAGGAAAGGAAGGAGCGGAAGCCCGGCATAGAGATATTCTATGCCGAATGCATAGCGCGGAATGGCCTGGACCGGTGCATAGCCGATCATGGAAAGCATCAGCCCGATTGCGCCTGCGCCCAGGCCCTTGAGCAGGGACCGCCCGGAAAGTGCGGCGACCATGGTCAGGCCGAGCACCGCCAGCAGGAAGAATTCGGGCATGCCGAACAAGAGGATGATCGGCGCGATCAGCGGCAGCGTCAGGAACATGAAGACTCCGCCCAGAACCCCCCCGATCAGCGAGGAAGAATAGGCGGCGCCAAGCGCCCGCCCGGCCTGGCCCTGCTTGGCCAGTGGATAGCCATCGAGCACCGTGGCCTGCGAGGCGGCGGTGCCCGGCACGCCGAGCAGAATGGCGGTAATGGTGTCGCCGGTTGCAGTGACCGCGAACGCGCCTAAAAGCATCGCCATGGCCGCAACCGGCTCCATGCCGAAGGTAAAGGGCAGGATGAGCACGAGCCCGGTCACGCCTGCCAGCCCCGGAATGGCGCCGACCAGAAGGCCAACCATGACCCCGAGCAGCATGAATCCCGCGGTCGGCCAGCTCAGCACCTGGCCGAGCGCGCTCATGAGCATGTCGAAACCCATTACCCCTCACCGGTCGGGGACCGGCGCTCCATCTGGTTCTCGGAAAAGCATGGCTGCGGGTCCGCCGGGGCCCGCAGCTTTTTTCGGTGACCGGCTAGTTGGCCGCCTCGATCACGTCGACCATGGTTTGCAGTACGGCCGGGTCGGTGTCCGCGAGGCTGTTGAAGATTGCCTGCCCGGTCGCCGCGTCGATATAGGCGTGGGGCACGCCGTTCGCCCGGATGCCTTCCTCGACGAACTCCGGATCGTTCATTGCAGCGGCAAAGGCGTCCTGGAGGATCTGAAGCCGGTCTTCGGGCACACCCGGAGGGGCGAGCGTGACGAAGGTGAGCTCACCGATCTGGTTGGTGTACCAGTTGAGCGCGTCCCACATAGGTCCTTCCGGCATCTTGCCGTGGACCTCCTGATAAACGTCAGGGAAGGCCTGCAGATCGTCGAGATTGGGGTTGGTGCGATAGGTTCCGTCCGCTGCGACCGGAACGAAATACCATAGCCCCATGCCCTCTCCGCTCTCGATGAAGTCGACCGAGCGCGTGCGCCAGGTCGAAAGGCTGACATTCTGCATATGCACTTCATTGCGCAGAATGGCGGCGTAAACGTCCGAGCCGCCGGAATAGCCGCTGACGAAGATGTTGGGCACGCCCATCACATCGAGCGACATGCGTGCGAGAATGCCGGCGGGGCTGGTGGCGTTGAGATCGCCCACGAGGATAGGACTGGTTGCCTTGACGATGTCTGCGGGGCGCTCCATGCCCCCCGGCACCGCATCACGGCGAATCTGGCTGATGCGCACATCGGCCACGCCGCCAACGAACCCGAACTCTTCATAGCGGCCACGGAACTCTTCGAGTTCGAGCGCCTGGGCCAGCGGATCGAACGGGCCGAAATAAAGCGTCAGCCCGTCGGGCTCGGAGAGCTCATAGACCTGATTGGTCGCCCGCAAGCCGCCACCCCCAGGCAGATTCTGGACCACGATCGTGGGATTGCCGGGGATGTGGCGTTCGAGATAACGCGAGATATTGCGGATCAGCAGGTCCGAATTGCCGCCTGCGCTGAGCCCGACGATGATGTTGAGATCTTTGCCTGCATAGAAATCGTCCTGGGCCGAGACGGGTATCGCCGCCGTCACCAGGGCTGTGGCGCCGATCAGGGCACCTCCGAGAAATTTAAGCATTTGCTCCTCCGTTGCGAAAAATGCGGTAGTGGCTACCGCTCAAATCAGGCCTCGCCGGCCTGTCCCTTCCGGCACAAGGCCGTCACGAGTTCATCGATGGCCGGAGCCCGCTCGAGCCCCTCAACTGCGGCGATCACGGCTTCCGCCTGCGCCTCGCCCAGCAAGGGCTCCATAAGATCGCGCGCCTTGTCCGCCACCTCGTCCCATCTCATCGGGTTGTCGGTCGTGCCGCGCACCGCGGTCGTATGGTGGCGTCGCGTGCTGCCGTCCCTGAACGTGATGCCCACGATTGCCTGGCGCGAAGGCTCTGCCCGGCTCAGCTCCTCATCGGGCACCAGCACGACACGCCTGCGCATCTCGAGCACACGCGGGTCGCGCATGCGGTCCTCGTCGTGCGACGAGATGAAACCCAGCCCGCCATCCACGATCATCAGCGCCACCTGATGCTGGACGTTGACGCTGGGCATGTTGCGGTTGTCGACGACCCGCGAGCCCTCGACCGGCAACCTCACCTCGATCGTTTCGATGGCATCCGCCTCGATCGGTGCGTCTCGGTTGAGCGCGTCAATCGAATCGAGCGCGGCCTGGATTGGCGAGCCGACCGACCAGCGCTTGATGTTGGTGTGCTCGATTTCAAAGACCGTCCCCAGGGAGTCGAAATGACCCCAGGGGTCGCGTGCGCCGAAAGCCGTCCAGAAATTCCATTCGCCGTCCAGCGCATCGTCCACTGCGGTGAAACCGCGCGACACGAGCTGCGCCGAGATCAGCCCGTCCCGTGCGGGCCTGCCGGCAAACACGAAAGCCTTCTCGATGTGGTCTTTGTCCCGGAAGACCGTGCCGACCCCCGAGGTCTGCTGCACGGCATAAGAGAGTGCCCATGCCGCTTCCCGCGCGTCCAGCTCGGCCAGCATGGCGCATGCGGCACCGGCCCCGATGGTGCCGCCAAAGGCGTGCGGGTCAAAACTCTTCTCGGTCAGAAAGCGGCCGCCGCCCAGCGCGATGCCGGTGCGCGCGCAGAAATCATAGCCGAGCGTGACGGCCCGGATCAGGTCCATTCCAGAACGTCCATAGAATTGGCATGCGGCCAGCGCGGCCGGGACGACGGCACAACCCGGGTGGGTGATCGATGCGGGATGGGCATCATCGGTCTCGTCGGCATGCGCGGCCATGGCGTTCGCAAATGCGGCCACCGCAGCTGGAACGCGGCGGCCGGAAATGGCGATGGAGGCCTCAGGTGCTCCGGTCTCGTTTTCGACGAAACCGAGCGCCGCCGCGCCCGCCTTGAGCGCATAGCCTGATACGACCGCCCCGAGGGTATCGAGAATATGAAGCTTTGCCCTCTCGACCGTCGACCGGGGCAGGGCAGCTTCGTTGGCGTCCGCGATATAGCGGGCGAGCCGCGCGGTTCGGCTGGCGTCCTTTGTCATGGTCATTGCATGACCAGCCCGCCTGCAAGATGCAGGGTCTGTCCGGTGAGATAGGAGAAATCCGGCCCCACGATTGCGGTAGCCGAACGCGCCACGTCTTCCAGCGTGCCGGTACGGCGCAACGGGATGTTGTCGACGGGACGCGTGCGGGAGATATGCTCACGCTTTGCTGCATCATCGCTCTCGGCCTCGATGCGCCCGGGCGAGAGCAGGTTGACCCGGATATTCTTGGGCCCGAGGCTGAGGGCCAGCGAGCGGGTTAGCCCCACAAGTCCCGACTTTGCCGTCGGCAGGGCCGGACCCTGGCTGCCGAGAAAGGCGCTCGCTCCACCGATAAAGAGGATCGAGCCGCGGCCTGCCTTTTCCATGTGGGGCACGGCGTTCCGCGCGCACAGGAACGCGCCGTCGAGTACGATCGACATGCTCTGCCGCCATGCCTCGAGCGTCAACTCGTGCAGCGGCGCGTGCTCGCGCGAAACCGCGTTATGGATAAGGATATCGACGCCGCCGAACCGGTCGGCAACGCGCGCTGTCATGTCCTCGACGGCCACCGGGTCGGTGACATCGGCAATCGCCAGTGTCGCCTCGCCGCCATCAGCGACGATCTCGTCGACCACGGCTTCGGCATCGGCGACCGAGGTGCGCGTATTGACCGCAACTCGAGCGCCCGCACGAGCAAGATGAAGCGCGATTTCGCGTCCAATCCGGCGTGCGGCACCCGTCACGATCGCCGTGTGGCCCTCCAGCGGCCTCTCCCTCACGCGCTCCTCCTTGTCATTCTATTGAATAGAATGTGTTTCTATTTAATGAGAGACTAGGATGGCGGCGAAGTGGCGTCAAGGGACCTGACTGTTCAGGTCGATAAGACTTAAGCAGGAAGGATGACTTTGATGCCGAAATGCCGACCCCAGTCTGCTGAGGGCCGGATCCAACGAAGAGGGGCACAAGGAAATGGTGACCGAAAGCGGGCACGCGCTTGATGTTGGCGCCCGCCGATCCAGTTCTATTGGACTATGGTGGTGCTGTCCGGCTCGTCAGCTAAGGAGCTATGCCACCAATGGGCGCTTTTTGTCCTGTCCCGGCTGGTCCCATTCGCGGCGGCGCCATTGAAGGCCCGCAACGGCGCCGATGAGAACAAGGGCCGGGATGTAGATCAGCTCCTGTGGCGGCCGGTCCGGGTTGGTGACAATGACGCGGGAGACATTGTCGCCAATGGCAAGGCCGAGCCGTTCGGCCTGGCTGCGGAAGCGCACATTGACAACCTGCACCTGGCCTCCGAACTCGGTGATCTGCACGCCGGCATTGGAGAGCCGCTCAACGCCCGATGCCGGTTGACCCATGGGCAGCCTTACGACGCGGCTGTAATCGCCGCCGGATATGCCGAAGCCGAATACTTCGATCGTGAGGAACCCGTTAGGGGGTACCTCTTCGGCCAGCGCCACGACCTCGGATGCGGGTGCATCAACGGTGCCCGGGACGATCCGCTCCATGACCATGCCCGGCAGGAACAGCATGAAACAGGCCGCGGCCAGCATGGCCGTTTCCCAGATCCGGCTGCGTGAGATGAAAATCTGCTGGGTGACCGAGACGAACATCAGCATCCCGATCAGCGACATTGCGATCGTCAGCGCCAGCCCCCACCATGACGTGATGCCGATGAGCAGCAATTGGTGGTTGAAGATGAAGATAAGCGGCAGAATTGCGGTCCGCATCTCATAGCGGAATGCCTGCACCCCTGTCCGGACCGGGTCGGCCCGGGAAATGGCCGAGGCGGCAAAGGAGGCAAGGCCCACCGGCGGCGTCACGTCGGCCATGAGGCCGAAATAGAAGACGTAAAGATGCACCGCGACCAGCGCCACGGCGAGGCCGTTGAGCGCCGCAATATCGACTATGACCGGCGCGATGAGCGTGGCAACCACCACATAATTTGCCGTGGTTGGCATGCCCAGGCCGAGGATCATGCAGATCAGCGCCGTGAGGAGCAGCATGATCAGCAGGTTCCCACCAGAAACCGCGATCACGATCTCGGTCATGACGAGTCCGATGCCGGTCAGCGAAACCGTTCCCACGATGATGCCTGCCGCTGCCGTGGCGATGGCGATGCTCACCATGTTGCGCGATCCGGTGACGAGACCGTCCACGAGATCGGTGACGCCGGATTTCAGCCCGTCCATGATCCGGAACTGGCCGCGGAACAGCGCGATCAACGGCTTTTGCGTGACAACCAGAATCATCAGCGCGCATGTGCCGTAAAAGGCAGAGAGACCAGGCGACAGGTGCTCGACCATGAGGCACCAGACGAGAATGAAGACAGGCAGGATGTAGTGGATACCTGTCGGGGCGACCTTGGCCGTATCGGGCAGGACCAGATTGGGGTCGTTGAGGTCCTCTTCCTCGAGGTCGGGAAAGCGGGCCCGTATGGCGAGGAGCGCGAGATAGAGCAGCGTCGTTCCAATCACGACGCCCCAGCTGGCGGCAGAGCCGAACACCTCACGGGTCCATCCCAGCAACACGCCCACGAGCCAGCAGAAGATGACAAAACCCGCAGCGGTCATGCCGAAAAGAGCGGCACTCATCAGCTTTGGCCGGTGCTGCTTGCGCGGTAGACCCTTGAGATTGTGCTTACGGGCCTCGATGTCGACAACATAGAAAAGCGAAAGGTAGGTGAGGAGCGCCGGGATGACGGCGTGCCGAACCACTTCCGCATAGGGAATGCCGACATATTCAGCAATGAGGAATGCTGCAGCGCCCATAACCGGGGGAAGAATCTGGCCGTTGACCGAAGACGCAACCTCGATGGCGCCTGATTTGACGGCAGGATATCCGACCCGTTTCATCAGCGGAATCGTGAAGGTGCCGGTGGTGACCACATTGGCAACCGAAGACCCCGAAATAATCCCGGTCGCAGCCGAACCGAGTACGGCCGCTTTGGCCGGTCCGCCCCTGAAGTGGCCGAGCATGGCAAAGGCCACCTTGATGAAATAACTGCCGGCTCCCGCCTTCTCGAGAAGCGATCCGAACAGCACGAAGAGGAAGACGAATGCCGTTGAAACGCCCAGCGCTACCCCGAACACGCCTTCAGATGTCAGCCAGTATTGAGTGGCCGCCCGCGGGATCGAAGCCCCGCGATGGGCGAAGAGATCGGGCAGGTACGGCCCGAAAAAGGCGTAGCAGAGAAAGAGAATGCCCACGATCGGCAGGGCCAGACCCAACGACCGGCGCGCCGCCTCAAGCAGCATGACCATTCCCACGACCGCGACCCCGATATCGAGCGGGGTTGGAAGGCCCGGCCGGCGGGCGAGCTCGGACTGGAAAACGAAAATATAGGCGGCACAGCCTGCCGCGATCAGCCCCAGCGTCCATTCGTACCAGGGAACGTAGTCACGCGGGGCGTTCCTGCTTGCAGGGTAGGCGGCGAAAACCAGGAAAAGCGCAAAGGCAAGATGGATTGCACGCGCTTCGGTGGCATTGAACACCCCTATCCTGAGCTGAAAGGGCAGGGGCGAGGCGTACCAGAGCTGAAACAGCGCCCAGAGCAGTGGCACAACGAAAAGAACGATCTGTGCGGGCCTGCTGCGCGGCGCCCGGCCACCCATGTCCGCTTCGGCAACGAACTTTTCGAGATCGCCGGCGCTGGCTGCCGGACTTGAAGAAGGGCGCGCGTCAGTCATCGGAGCCGTTGAGCCTGGGTTGGCGGGTCAAATAAGGGCGGCGGCCCGTTGCAGGGTCGCCGCCCGGCGTTAAGAGGCAGGCTTAGAGCCAGCCGCGTTCCTGGTAGGAGCGCTCGGCGCCCGGATGCAGCGGCGCCGAAAGACCGTCAACAATCATGTTCTCTTCGGAGAGATTGGCCAGCGCCGGATGCAGCGCCTTGAAGGCATCGAAATTCTCGAACACCGCACTCACCAGCGCATAGACGGCGTCTTCCGAGGTATCTTCCGAAGTGGCCAGAACAGCCAGAACGCCGAAAGTTTCTACATCAGATTCGTTGTTCTGGTAGGTGCCGCCGGGGATCGTCGCATTGGCGTAGTAGGGGTGCTCTTCGACGAGAGCGTCAATGAAGTCACCCTGCACCGGGACCAGCTGCGCGCCGCAGGTCGTGGTGGGGTCTGCGATATTCGCGGAGGGGTGGCCCACGCCATAGAAGAAGGCGTCGATCTGGTTGTCGCACAGAGCGGGGCCATGTTCGTCCGGCCGCAGTTCCGAGGTCAGGGCGAAGTCGTCGCGCGACATGCCGGCAGCTTCAAGGATGATGTCCATCGAGGTCTGGGTTCCCGAGCCTGGCGCCCCGATATTGACGCGCTTTCCAGCGAGATCCTCAAAGCTCTCGATCCCCGCATCGGCGCGGGCAACGAGGGTGAAGGGCTCGGGATGGAGCGAGAAGACGGCACGCAGGCCTTCCCACGCTCCCTGGTCGGCGAAATCGGCTTCGCCGTTGACCGCGTAATACATGACGTCAGACTGGGTAACGCCGAAATCGAGTTCACCCTGGCGGATCGCATTGAGATTGTAGACCGAAGCGGCGGTCGATTCGACCGAGCAGCGGAAGCCGTGCTCGGAGCGGGTCTCATTCATCAGGCGGCAAATGGCGCCGCCCGCTGCGTAGTAAACGCCCGTGACGCCACCTGTGCCAATGGTGACGAATTGTTGCTGGGCGGCGGCAGGGAGCGCGGCGGAAAGCAAGGCACCCACTGCAAGTGCGGGAAGGACAAATTGCTTCATGACTTTTCCTCCTTCAGAATGGTCATATAGGCGAGGGTTGTGTTGGGGGAATTCGTTGTTCCTCGCCCCGAAACGTTTTGGGACCTGTGAGGGCCCGTTCACCATTAAATGGATAAAGCCCGTTTCGCACAAGCCTTACCGCATGAGCGGGCTCACTTTTAGGTCCTGCCGGCGTCGGTGATCACCGTCGCTAGTCAGACAGCGCCGGACAATGCCCGATCGAAGATCTGGAGTGTCAATTCACGCGTAAGCGGTACCGGATTGCCCCCGGCGGTGGGATCGACGATGGCCTTGTCGGCGATCTCCTCGCGACGCGCGCCGTCGACGCCGAAATCGGGCAGGGCGTGCGGCACGTCCAGGGCAGCGCGCAAGTCCAGAATGGCTTTCATGAAGGCATCAAAGCTCGGCTCGAGCCCAAGATAGCCAGCCAGCCGGACGATGCGCTCCTCTATGGCCGAACGGTTGGCGGCAAGCACATAGGGCATGAAAACGGCGTTGGTCATGCCGTGATGGGTGTCGTAAAGCGCGCCCACGGGGTGCGAAAGGGCATGAATGCCCCCAAGGCCTTTCTGGAACGCGGTCGCGCCCATCGCTGCTGCGCTCATCATGTGCCCACGTGCTTCGATGTTATTGGGGTTCGCCGCGACCTTGGGCAGGTTTTCGACCGAGAGCCGGATGCCCTCGAGCGCAATGCCGTCCGCCATTGGATGGTATCCGGGTGCGCAATAGGCTTCGAGGCAATGGGCCAGCGCATCGAACCCAGTGCCGATGGTGATGAAGCGCGGCATGCCCACGGTCAGCTCAGGGTCGGCAATGACCACCTTGGGCATCATCAGGGGATGAAAGATCACCTTCTTGGTATGGGTCGTTTCATCGGTAATGACCCCGGCGCGCCCAACTTCCGACCCCGTGCCTGCCGTCGTTGGGACGGCAATGATGGGGAGAATGCCCTTAGGATCGGCGCGGGTCCACCAGTCTCCAATGTCCTCGAAATCCCACATCGGCCGGGTCTGGCCGGCCATGAAGGCGATGACCTTTGCGGTATCGAGTCCCGAGCCGCCGCCAAAGGCGATGATCCCGTCATGCCCGCCCTCGCGCAGGACCTTTACCCCGGCTTCGACATTGCCTGCGACCGGATTGGGTTTGACGTCTGCAAAAAGTGCAACCTCGATCCCCGCATTCTTGAGCAGAGCCAGCGTGTCCCTTGTGACGGGCAGGTCCGCGAGCCCCTTATCGGTAACGAGCAGCGGCCTTGTGATGCCGGCGGCCTTGAGGGCTTCGGGCAGTTCGGCAATGCGGCCGGCGCCGAAGCGGACGGAGGTGGGGTAGTTCCAGTTGGCCTTGATGGTCATGTCGCGGTCTCAGAGGGATTTGAGGTGAATGGATTTCGGCTGGGTGAGGGCGTGATAACCGATCTCGCCCATCGCGCCGCCCTTGCCGGTGTCCTTGACGCCGGTCCAGCACAGGGCGGGGTCGATGTAATCGCAGCGATTGGCAAAGACTGTGCCGGTCTCAATCTCCCCCGCAAGCCGCGCGGCTGCGTCGAGATCGGAGGTCCAGACTGAGGCGGTCAGCCCATAGGGGCTGTCGTTCATCAGCGTTACGGCCTCCTCGTCATCGGCAACCTTCATGATGCCAACGACGGGTCCGAAGCTCTCCTCGGTCATCACCGACATCTGGTGGTTGACGTCGACAAGGACTTCTGGCGCGAGCCAGGGCGAACCTTCTTCCTGTCCTGCGTCCGATCCGAGAAGTGCGCGAGCGCCCTTTCGCTTGGCCTCGGTAACCTGTCCGCGCACGTGGTCGGCAAAGCGTCCCTGCGCCATCGGGCCCACAACGGTTGCGGGATCGAAGGGGTCGCCGAGCGTCCAGCCCTTGGCTGCCTCCACGAAGCGCTCGAGGAAATTGTCGAATACGGGAGCGGCGACATAGATGCGTTCGACCCCGCAACAGCTCTGCCCCGAATTGAAGAACGCGCCATCGACCAGATTGCCCACCGCGTCGTCGAGATCGGCATCGGGACGCACATAGGCGGGGTCCTTGCCGCCCAGTTCCAGCCCGATGGACGCAAAAGTGCCTGCTGCGGCCTTTTCGATGCGCCGCCCGCCTTCCACCGAGCCGGTAAACTGAATGTGGTCGATCCGGCCCGAGCCGATCAGGGCTTCGGTGTCGGCATGCGAGAGAACGAGGTTCTGGAAGATGCCCTCGGGAAAGCCTGCGGCCCTTGCCGCGGCGGCGATGCGTTCGCCAACGAGCAGGGTTTGCGTCGCATGCTTGAGGATCACCGCATTTCCCGCGACCAGCCCTGGAACGATGGAGTTGAGCGCGGTCATGTAAGGATAGTTCCAAGGCGCGATAACCAGCACGACCCCGACAGGCTCGCGTACCACGCGGCGGACAAAGCCATGCCTTTCGGCCGGAACGATGGAGGCCAGCGCTTGGGGTGCGAGATCGATCATATAGCGCCCGCGCTCTTCGAGTCCGCGCTTTTCGCCACCATAGCGGACCGGCCGGCCCATCTGCCAGGCGAGTTCGGGAACGATGTCGTCATTCATCGCCAGAAGCGCATCCAGAAACCGTGTCGCGGCAGCGGCCCGTTCCTCGAGCGGCGCTTGCCGCCATTGACGCTGGGCGGCCCGGGCCCGCGTCACCGCCGCCTCGATTTCCGCACCCGTCGCCACCTTGCGCTCGGCATAAACCTGCCCGTTAACGGGCGAGATGATCTTGACCGTGTCGGCCATGTGTCCAGGTTCCTTTGATTTCAGCAAGCCATGGCGCGTACATAGCCTTGCTGGGCATAGTTCAGAATCGCCTGGTCGCGTGTGACAATAGTCAGGTCCTCTGACCGTGCCGTCGCAATGACGATCCTGTCGGCAGGATCGCCATGCATGTCGCCGGGCAAAAAGGACGACTCAACGAGTATCTCTGGCGACATCGCCGAAAGCCCCACGCCATCTGCCTCGACGAATGATCTGAAAAGCTCGATTGGCGGGACGGTTGCCGGAAGACGCCCCTTGCTCGCAAGCAGCCCGATTTCCCAAGCGGTTATGGGCGACACGCGCAATTCGGTGCCGGCCGCAAACGCCTCATCAATGGCCGAACTCGCTTGGCTGGATAGAGGCGCGCCACTCGCCATCCAGATGACGGCGCATGTGTCGAGCAGCAGGTTATTCCGGGTCATTCAGCGCACCCCATTCCGGCTCGACCGGCTGTGTATAGTCATAATCCGGCCGAACTATTACCCTGCCGGACCAGATGCCCCAGGCGGGGTGGCGTTTGCCGTCTCGCGACGGGGCCGGTTGCGCTGGCGTTGTGGCAGAAGGCCGAGGAACCGATGCGTGCGCCATGACTTCGTGCTCGGTCGTTCCCAGAATTTCGGCTATGCGGCGAACTTCCGGTAGCTGCATCCGCCGCTTGGCGTTCAAGGTTCTCGACAGCGCGGCCGGGTCCATCGGAATTCGCCTTGCCAACGCGCGTACGGTTAATCCAGCCCTGGCCATCTTCTGTTCGAACCATGCACGGTCAATCTGCTGCTGAAATGACATCGGTATGCTCCATTCGAACAACAACTGTTGTGATATATACAACAACCTCCATGATGTCACAACGGTTCAGTACCGCTCGAAACCGCGCTGGAGCTCCCAGTCGGTGACGCGGCGGTCGTATTCGAGCTGTTCCCATTTGGCGGTGTGGACATAATGGTCGACCACCTGATCGCCCAGCGCCTCGCGGAGCATTGAGGAGTTTTCGAGCGCCGTGATGGCCTCGCGCAGCGTCTTGGGAATGTCGCGCAATTGCGTGGCGCCATAGGCATCACCGGAGAAGGGCGCTTCAAGTTCGAGCTTCTCTTCGATCCCCTTGAGGCCAGCAGCGATCAAACCGGCATAGGCGAGATAGGGGTTGAGGTCGGCGCCGCCGATCCGGCATTCGATGCGCACGCCCTTGGTGTTCTCGCCGCACAGGCGGAACCCGGCCGTGCGGTTGTCGCGGCTCCAGGTCACTTTGGTCGGCGCGAACGTCCCCGACTGGAAACGCTTGTAGGAATTGACATAGGGGGCGAGGAAAACCGTGATGTCGTCTGCATATTTTAGCTGTCCCGCCACAAAGGATTTCATGAGCGGAGACATGCCCAATTCGTCGCTTTCATCGATAAAGGCGTTGCTGCCCTCGCGCGCCAGTGACATGTGGATATGGCTCGAAGATCCGGCCAGCCCGTAATCCCATTTCGCCATGAAGGTGATGGCCTTGCCGTGGGCATGGGCGATTTCCTTCATGGCGTTTTTCATCACCACATGCCGGTCGGCCATGGTGAGCGCCTCGGCATATTTGACGTTAAGTTCCTCCTGGCCCGGCCCCCACTCGCCCTTGGAATTCTCGACCGGGATACCCGATGCCTGCAGCTGGCGCCGCATGGCGCGGATGACGCCTTCTTCCTTGGTGGTCTGGAAGATGTGGTAGTCCTCGATGTAATAGCCGGCGGTCTTGAGGCCGCGATAGCCCTTCTCGAAAATCGTCCGGTAGTCCTCGTCAAAGAGGTAGAATTCGAGTTCTGAAGCGAAATTGGCGGTCAACCCGATTGCATTGAGGCGCTTGAGTTGTGACTTGAGAACCGCTCGCGGCGAATGGGGCACCGGCTCGTGATGGTGATGATCGACAAGATCGCAGAGAACGATTGCCGTACCCTCGAGCCAGGCGGCCTTCATCAGCGTCGAAAGATCGGGCACCATGACGAAATCGCCATAGCCCTTTTCCCAATTGGCGACGGCGTAGCCGGGGACGGGCTCCATGTCGATATCGTTGGCCAGAAGATAATCGCAGCCATGGGTTTCATCGAGCGCGCCTTCGAGGAAGAACTCCGCCTGAAACCTCTTGCCGATCAGCCGCCCCTGCATGTCCGGAAAACACACAAGGACCGTATCGATCACTCCTGCGCTGGTGTCGGACTTGAGCGCGTCGAGGGTATAGGCGGGCATTTATCGTATTCCTTCCGGCCAAAGACGGACGGGCGCAGGGCCGTCGGCCCCGCGCCCGGTTCTCCCATGGATCAGCTATAGCGATAGGGCGCACCGGCGGCGCGCATGGTTTCGGCGTATTTCTTGAGAATTTCGACGACGCGCCGGTTGCGGTCGGAGGTTTCGGCGACCTCGTCCCAGAATGCCATCGCCTCGTCCTCGACCGTCTTCCATTCGCTCTCGGGAATGGTGGTTAGCTCGAGCTTGCCGCCCGTCGTGCGGTAATGGGCCTCGCCCCACCAGTACCAGTGCTGGCGGTAGTAGTGCGAGGAGTCGATGGTGAGCTTGAAGATGGTCTTTAAATGCTCGGGCAACTCGTCCCAGCGCTCCTGATTGGCGAAATAGGAGCCGGCCCAGGCGCCGTTGATATTGTTGGTGAGGTAGTAGCTCGTGATGTCGGCCCAGCCCACCGTATAGGTCTCGGTTGCGCCGCACCAGGCAACGCCGTCGATTTCACCGGTCTGGATGGCGACCTCGATATCTTCCCACGGCAGGGTGACGGGCACCACCCCGAAGCGCGAGAGGAACCGCCCGCCGGTCGGGAATGTAAAGACCCGCAGCCCCTGAAGATCGGCCAGAGAGCGGATCGGCTTGGTGGTGACGAAGTTGCAGGGGTCCCAGGACCCCGTCGAGATCCAGTGCACGCCGGGAATCTCGGCATAGGCTTCTTCCCAGATCTCACGCAGCCCGTACCATTCCCAGAGAACGGGAATGTCGAGGCTATAGCGCGAGGAGAACGGGAAATAGGCACCGAAGATGGAGACGTCGACGGGCGAGGCCATGGAATCGTCGTCGGACTGGGCGGCGTCGATCGTGCCCTGCTGAACGGCGCGGAAGAGCTCGCCCTGGCTCACAAGCTGGTCGGCGGTATAGAGTTCGATCTCCATTTCCCCGTTCGCCGCCTTGTTGAAGGCATCGACCTGGGGCTTGATGACGTGCTCGGCGAGCGCGGGGCCCGCATAGGTCTGCATGCGCCAGCGGATTGGGGCCTGCGCCTTGACATAGGGCATGGCCAGCGCTGTGGTGCCCACGGCACCCGCGGTCGCAATGCCCGCCTTTTTGAAAAAGTCGCGGCGCGATGGCTTGATGATCTTGTCGGTCATAGTCGGTGTTCCCTTCCTTAAGGAATTTCAGATGTCCTTGAGCGCCCTATCCGGATATCCGGTCCCACTCCGGCCCTCAGTGATCCACATTTTCTTTTCCGTCTTGTCCGATTGGCCTCCTTTCTCCCCTAGCGGCCCGAATAGAGATTGGGCAGCCAAAGGGCGATGTCGGGGAAGATCATGATGAGGATGATCGAGACGACCATCAGCGCAACGAAAGGCGTGATGGAGCGGTAGATGTCGCCAAGCGTGATTTCGGGCGGCGCCATGGCGCGCATCAGGAACAGATTGTAGCCGAAGGGCGGGGTTGTTTCCCGTCAGCACCAATGGCACAGATTTGAGCTTGTGATGTAAGGAGGGTTTTGGTCTCGTCGGAGTGACGAAGGAACGAAGATGAGATCAAAACCCTCGAAAGCCAAAAAGCCCGCCGAACAGGTGGTCAAGGACATTCGCCGTGCGACACGGCGGCATTTCTCAGCAGAAGACAAGATCCGGATCGTGCTCGATGGCCTGCGCGGCGAGGACAGCATTGCCGAGCTGTGCCGCAAGGAAGGTATCGCCCAGAGCCTCTACTACACCTGGTCGAAGGAATTCATGGAAGCGGGAAAGCGTCGGCTTGCTGGCGATACAGCCCGTGCTGCCACCACCGACGAGGTCAAGGAACTGCGCCGTCAGGCCGGAGCGCTCAAGGAATGTGTTGCGGACCTGACGCTGGAAAACCGTCTGCTCAAAAAAAGCATGATCGCGGATGGGGACGACGACGCATGAGGTATCCAGCATCCGAAAAGCTCGAGATCATCAGGCTGGTCGAGCAATCCCATCTGCCGGCAAAGCGCACGCTGGATAAACTGGGTATCGCGCGCCGAACCTTTTATCGCTGGTATGACCGCTACCTCATTGGTGGCCCGGAGGCGCTCGAGGATCGACCATCGGCACCCAGCCGGGTCTGGAACCGGATCCCGACCGATATCCATGATCAGATCATAGAGATGGCGCTTGAGCACTCTGAATTGTCGCCTCGGGAACTGGCGGTTCGGTTCACTGACGAGAAGGGCTACTTCGTATCTGAAGCCAGTGTTTACCGGCTCTTGAAGGCCCACGACCTGATCACCAGCCCGGCCTATGTGGTGATCAAGGCCGCCGATGCGTTCCATACCAAAACCACCCGGCCCAACGAGATGTGGCAGACCGATTTTACCTATTTCAAGATCCTCGGCTGGGGCTGGATGTATCTCTCCACCGTGCTCGACGATTATTCCCGCTACATCATCGCCTGGAAGCTGTGCTCAACGATGCGGGCCCAGGACGTTACCGACACGCTGGACATGGCTCTGGCAGCCTCAGGGTGCGACCAAGCCAATGTTCACCACAAGCCTCGGCTGCTTAGCGATAATGGCCCCAGCTACATCGCCGGGGAGCTGGCCGATTACATCCAGGCCAACCGGATGAGCCACGTGCGCGGCGCGCCCTGTCACCCCCAGACCCAGGGCAAGATCGAGCGCTGGCACCAGACGCTCAAGAACCGCGTGCTACTGGAAAACTACTTCCTGCCCGGCGATCTCGAGGCCCAGATCGCCGCTTTCATCGAACATTACAATCATCGGCGTTACCACGAGAGCCTCGACAACGTGACCCCGGCCGATGCCTACTTCGGAAGGGCACAAACCATCATCAAACAACGAGAAAGGATCAAACGACAGACCATCGAGCATCGGCGCTTGCAACACCGCAATCTCGCCGCATAACATCAACCCACAGACGAGGCCAACGCTCCTCTATTCAACG